>JAEZEZ010000008.1 GCA_023432855.1 Pseudomonadota bacterium
AGCCCATCTCGGCCGGCACGATGACGGTCTTCTGCTGCGGCGAGTTGGCCAGCTGGGCGAACGCGTCGACGTATTTCTGGGCCACGAAGTAGTTGATGGCGTTGACGTCGCCGCGGGCGATGGCCTCCGACACCATGGCCGTCGCCTTGGCTTCGGCCTCGGCGGCGCGCTCACGCGCCTCGGCGTCGCGGAAGGCGGCCTCCTTGCGGCCCTCGGCTTGCAGGATCGCCGACTGCTTGGCGCCCTCGGCGCGGGCGATGGCGGCGGATTTCTCGCCGTCGGCCTCGGTGATGACGGCGCGGCGCTCACGCTCGGCCTTCATCTGGCGCGCCATGGCGTCGGTGATGTCCGCCGGCGGGGTCAGGTCCTTGATCTCGATGCGGTTGACCTTCACGCCCCAGGGCTCGGTCGCCGCGTCGATGGCCTGCAGCAGCATGGAGTTGATGACGTCGCGCTGGGACAGCACCTCGTCCAGCTCCATGGAGCCGACCACCGTACGCAGGTTGGTCTGGCTGAGCTGCTGGATGGCGTAGATCAGGTTGTCGACGCGGTAGGCGGCGGCGGCGGCGTCCATCACCTGGATGAAGACGATGGCGTCCACCCGCACCATGGCGTTGTCCTTGGTGATGACCTCCTGCTGGGGCACGTCGAGGACCTGCTCCATCATGTTCATCCGCCGGCCGATGCCTTCGACGAAGGGCGTCAGGAAGGCGATTCCCGGCTTCAGCGTGCGCATGTACTTGCCGAAGCGCTCGACCGTGTACTCGCGGCCCTGCGGCACCATCTTGATGGCGTTGAAGAGGACGACCAGCGCCAGCACCAGCAGCGCGCCTGCAAACCAGGTCATGTTGTTTTCCCTCGACTCCCGTTTCGAGCGTCAGCTTAACGAACGGCGAAGGCCGGGGCTATCGAATCCGGGAAAGCGCGTCGGCCAGCGCCTGCCCACGACGCGCGGCGGCGGCCGCTTCCGCCCCGACGCGGGCGTCGCAGGCCGGAAACTGGCTCTCGCGAACCTGGAAGCCGGCATTGAAGCGCTTCGCGAGGACGTCGGCGAAGGCCTGATCGGGCCGTTCCAGTTCGATCAGGCGGCGCATGCGCGCGCGCCAGTACTGGTCCTCGGGTTCGCAGACCAGCCGCAGCGCATGCGACTCGCCCAGCGCATAGGCCAGCTCGAGCAGCTTCTGCCGCACCGTCGGATCGCGGTCCTGGGCCGCCGCCGGCGGGACGCAGAGCATCGCCGCGGCGAGCGCCGCCGCGGCTATTCGGAAACGCTGAGGGAGCCGCCGTCGAGTTCGCACAGGTCCACGCCCCGCAGATCGATGGACTCGCCGTCGCTGAAGTCGGCCCTGAGGTCGTAGACGCAGTCGCTCAGGCCGTCGTCGATGGTCACCTCGGCCGCGTCGCCGGACTCGATGACCTCGACGCCCAGGATGTCGTCTTCCCAGGAGTCCGAGCCCGTGTCGGAGATGAACAGGGCGATCAGTTCGTACGGCGTGTCGTTGGTCAGGGTGAAGCTCACCGATTCGGTCTGGGCGACCGCGCCCAGGCTGAAGGAAAGCGCCGCAGCCATCGCCGCTCCGCCGGCAAGCACTCGTTTCATGAAGATCGCCCCATTGGTTGTCGGGGAAGCGTAGGCGTGCGGCGCCCGGGCGTCTAGCCGCCCTGACGCAGACGCTCGGCAGCCAGCCGGATGATCCGGCGGGTTTCAGCCCAGGCCACCAGTTCATCAAGCTGCGCCAGCGGAAGGAAGGCCGCCTCGGCGGCGTCGTCCCCGGCCTTCGGCTCACCGGCCACCCACCGCGCCGCATAGTCGATCAGGACGAAATGCCGATCGGGCGGGAACAGACCGTCGACGACGTCGAGCACGCCGAGGACTTCGGCCTCCACCCCCGTTTCCTCGCGCAGTTCCCGCAGGGCGGTATCGACGGCGCGCTCGCCGGGCTCGATGCGGCCGCCGGGAAGGCTCCATTCGCCGATCATCGGCGCCGTGCCGCGGCGGATCAGCAGGACGTCATCCCCGCGGATGCAGACGACGCCGACGGCGGGAACGGGTTGCGAATAGCGCATGTCCTTCGCTACCGCGGCGGCGGGCCCCGCGCTATGGTCCCGCCATGAATGCGCCCCTCCCCGCCGACGCCATTTCCCGGCTGAAGTCCGTCCTCGGACCCGACGGCTGGAGCGAGGATCCGGGCAGGCTGGCGCCGAAGCTGGTCGAATGGCGCGGCCGCTGGAGCGGTGAGACCCCCCTGCTCGTGCTCCCGCGATCCACGGCCGAGGTGGCGGCGGTGGTTTCCATCTGCGCCGAGGCGGGCGTCCCGATCACCACGCAGGGCGGCAACACGGGGCTGGTCGGGGGGCAGATCCCCCATGGTGAAATCCTGCTGTCGACCGAACGGCTCAACCGGGTGCGCGACGTCAATGCGGCCGACGACGCCATGGTTGTGGAGGCCGGGGTCACCCTGCTCGAGGCGCAGCAGGCGGCCGCGGGCGTCGACCGGCTGTTCCCGCTGAGCCTGGCGGCCGAAGGCACGGCCACGGTCGGGGGCAACATCTCGACCAACGCCGGCGGGACGGCCGTGCTGCGCTACGGGGTGATGCGCGACCTGGTCCTGGGGCTCGAAGCCGTGCTGCCCAACGGCGAGGTGTTCGAAGGGCTCAAGCGCCTGCGCAAGGACAACACCGGCTACGATCTGAAGCAGCTGCTGATCGGCGCCGAGGGGACCCTGGGCGTGATCACGGCGGCCAGCCTGAAGCTGTTCCCCGTAATGCGCTCGCGTGCGACCGCCGTCGTCGGAGTCGCCAGTCCGGCGCTGGCCGTCGAACTGCTCATGCGCGCCAAGGCCGAGACCGGCGGCGGCGTCGACGCCTTCGAACTGATGAGCCGCATCGGCGTGGACTTCGTGCTCAAGCACATCCCCGGAACAAGGGATCCGCTGTCGGAACCCCACCCCTGGCTGGTGCTCATCGAACTCGCCTCCGGCGAGCCCGGCGGCGCCGAGGCGGGCATGCAGCGCCTGCTCGAAGCCGCCTTCGAGGAGGGGCTGATCCTGGACGCCGCCCTGGCCCAGAACGCCCAGCAGGCTAAGGACTTCTGGAGGGTGCGCGAGGACCAGTCGGCCGGGCAGAAGCCCGAGGGCGCCGGCTGGAAGCACGACGTCTCGGTGCCCGTGTCAAAGATCGCCGCCTTCATCGAGGAGGCCACGGCCGCGGTCGGGCACTTCCACCCGGGAGTCCGCGTCTCGGCCTTCGGGCACGTGGGTGACGGCAACGTCCACTACGACGTGCTGCAGCCCGCGGGCGCGGATCCGGCGGCCTTCTCCGCCCTGAGGGACCAGGGCTCGCAGATCGTCCACGACATCGTCGACCGCTACGGGGGCTCGATCTCCGCCGAACACGGCCTGGGCCGCATGAAGTCGGCCGAAGCCCTGCGCTACAAGCAGCCGGTCCAGGTCGAAGCCATGCGCGCCATCCGCGATGCGCTCGATCCGAAGCGGATCATGAACCCCGGCGTGCTGTTCTAGTAATCAATACGCCGGGGCCGGGATGCGCTCCGTGGACAGCACGGCGGCGCGGCCGCCTTCGCGCATGCGCGCCTCGGCCATGCGGTCGAGCAGCGCCTCGGCCCTCGGGTCCGACAGCACCCAGCCGGCGGCGGCGAGCGTGCGGACGCCTTCGGAGGACACGCCGAACGCTTCCGACAGCGCCTCCAGCGGCGACTTCTGGGCCGGGAACTTCTTCAGCCGCACGTGGGCTTCCTTGTCGAGCTTGGCCAGCACCTTGGCGCGATCGACCGCCGTGCTGAAGCCGCCGAGTTCGTCGACCAGTCCGAGCGAGCGCGCCTGGGCGCCGGTCCAGACGCGGCCCTTGGCGATCTCGCGCACGCGCGCCGGCGGGAGCTTGCGGCCCGTGGCCACCCGCGCGATGAAGTCCTCGTAGATGCGGTCCATCCACGCCGAGAAGGCCGCCCGCTGGGCGGGGGTGAAGTCCTCGGCCGGCGAGAAGGCGCCCGCATATTCGCCGCCGACGTTCAGGTCGCGCAGGTCGACGCCGAAGCGCCCGGCGAAGTCGCCCAGGTTGAACTTGCCGCCGAAGACGCCGATCGAGCCGGTCAGGGTGGCGGGGTTGGCGACGATGTGGCTGGCCTCCGACGAGATCCAGTAGCCGCCCGAGGCCGCATAGGTCCCCATGGACACGACCACCGGCTTGCCGGCGGCCTTGGCGGCACGCACGGCGGCGAGGATCTGCTCGGAAGCCACGTCCGACCCGCCCGGCGAGGAGACGCGGAAGACGATGGCCTTCACGTCCTTGTCCTCGATCGCCTTGTGGAAGGATTCGGCGATCACGTCGGAATAGATGGTGCTGCCCTGGGCGAACGGATCGCTGACGCCCGAGCCCGTGATGATCGGGCCCTCGGCGTTGATGACGGCGATCGCCGGACCGCGGCGCGGGCCGGTCAGGGTGATCGCCGCCGCATAATCCTTGAACTCGATCATGCGCGAGCCGTCGCCGGCCCGGCGCAGCATGTCCTGCTCCGCCTCGTGAACCTGGCCAACGCGGTCGATCAGCCGCCGCGCCCGCGCCTGCTCGGCGCTGTAGGGGCCGCCCTCGATGGTCGTGCGAAGGGCCGCGGGCTGCAGCTTGCGGTCCTGGGCGGCCGCCGCCAGGGCCGTGTCGAAGATGGACCCCATCCACGACAGGGTGGCCTCCCGGTGCGCCGGGGTGAAATCGTTGTGCAGGTACGGATTGACCGCGTTCTTGAACTCGTAGCGCTGCTCGAACTGGGGCTGGATCTGGTAGCGGTCGAACAGGCGCTTGAGGAACAGCTCCGTGGTCGCCATGCCCGTCGCCTGGAAGGAGGCGTTCGGCTGCATCCAGATCTCGCCCGTGGACGCGCCCAGCATGTAGGTCGAGACCACCATGCCGTCCGGATAGAGGCCCTGGCTGTGGGCGGCGATCGGCTTGCCCGCGGCGCGGAACCGCTTGAACGCCATGCGCAGCTCGTCGGCGGCCGCCGGCGCCATGCCTCCTTCAGGCAGGCGCACGAGCACGCCCTTCACCTTGGAGTCGGTCTCGGCGTGGCGCAGGGTGTCGACGACCTTCATCACCGAAAGCCCCGGCCCGCCGAAGGTGGCGAACGGCGAGACCGCATCCTGGTCCGTCAGGCCCTGGCGCAGGTCGAGCTCCAGGACGGTGGCCGAAGCCACGGTCTTCTCCGCCGCGCCCTCGATCGAGCCCGCGATCATGGCGATCAGCAGAAACGGCATGACGACGAAGAAGATCAGCAGCCCGGCGAATACGCCGGCCAAGGTGATGAAGAACTGCTTCATGGAAATATCGCGACCCTATGCCCCGCCCGGCAACATAGATGCGCGCGCGTGGCGGTCAAATGAAGACGCGGTAAGGGGGAAAACGCCGGGGCCCGCGAAACCCGCCCAAGGGCGAAGGCGCGGTTCCGCCACCGGGAGGAATGGTCGGAGTAGCAGGATTCGAACCTGCGACCTCTGCGTCCCGAACGCAGCGCTCTACCAGACTGAGCTATACTCCGGACTTGGGAGGGCGCCTTATAGCGATGCGCCTACGGGGCGGCAAGCGACCTTCTGAGCCGATTTCGCGGCGCGTTGAAGCAGGCGCGAAAACCGGCTCGGCAGGCGGTTGCAACCCGGATTGCCATACGCTATCTCCCGCGCCTCCGAGCGGTTCGCCGCTTCGCCGTTCCTGCTGGGGAATGGTGTAATGGTAACACAGCGGTTTTTGGTACCGTCATTCTAGGTTCGAGTCCTAGTTCCCCAGCCACTTTCGTCTCCCCCGATATGCTTTCTGCCCGGCGCGGCAGGATTGCGCGGATGCGCCCCGCGGCAGCCGCTGGTGCGGCCGTGCAATGACGTCTGAGCGAAAAGCGGGTGGAACCGGCCCCGCCTGCCGCCGCTTTGGAATGCATCACCGTCCATTCCTGACGAACGGGGGCCCTTCCACGGCTTGCTAGATTCCGCCATCGATCATGTCGCCGGTTGGCCACAGTGGCTTCATGCGCTGCTGATCTACGGCGCCTTCCTGGCCGCGGCCGTGGTCCTGCATTCGCTGCTCTACCGCGTGCTCGATCGGGCGGTCAGGAACGCGGGGCTGTTCCGGCGAGCGCTGGTGCAGCGGACCCGCAGGCCGGCCCGGCTGGCCCTGCTGTTGCTGGCCCTCGCCGGCGCCGCGGAGCTGGAGCCGCTGGCGCCGGAGGTCGCAGGCGTCCTACGGACCGTGGGACGCATCGGCTTCATCGTCCTGCTCGGCCTGCTCGCCAACACGGTGCTGCACGTATGGTCGGTCGCCTACATGCGCCGCTTCAAGATCGACGTCGCCGACAACCTCGTCGCGCGCAAACACGTCACCCAGGTAAAGATCCTGCGGCGGGCCGCCATGGTCCTCATCGCGCTGCTGACTGCGGCCGCTGCGCTTCTCACCATCCCCAGCGTCGAGAAGATCGGCGTCAGCCTGCTGGCGTCCGCAGGCTTCGCGGGCCTGGTCGTGGGCCTGGCGCTGCAGCCCGTGCTGACCAACCTGCTGGCCGGCGTCCAGATCGCCCTGACCCAGCCCATCCGCATCGATGACGCCGTGATCGTCGAGGGCGAGTTCGGGCACATCGAGGACATCACCACGACCTATGTGGTGGTGAAGCTGTGGGACCTTCGCCGGATGATCCTGCCGCTCAACTGGTTCATCCAGAACCCCTTCCAGAACTGGACGCGGGAGACGGCCAACCTGATCGGCGCCGTCTACGTGTACGTCGATTTCAGCGCGCCGATGGACGCCATCCGCGCCAAGGTCGAGGAACTGGCGCGCGCCTCTCCCCTGTGGGACGGCGAGGTCGTCGGCGTACAGGTGACCGACGCAACCGAGCGCACCATGCAGGTGCGCTGTCTGGTCGGCGCGCGTACCTCGGGCGACGCCTGGGACCTTCGCTGCCAGGTGCGCGAAGGCCTGATCGCGTGGCTGAAGGAGGAACATCCCGACGCCCTGCCGCGCGAGCGCCTGGGACTTGCGCCAAGCGAAGCCCCGGCGGGCGCCTAGCCCGCCACGGCGAGAACCGGCTGTCCGGATGGGCGGCCGCCGCGCGGAGGGCCCTTCAGACGACTGACGAAGTCGTCGCGCCAGGCGGCGACATCCTCGGTCTGGACGCTCTCCATCAGAGCGGTCCACCGCTCGATGCGCTCGCGCCTCGGCATGATCAAAGCGCGGCGGATCGCGTCCGCGGTCTCCTCCCGATCGAACGGATTGACGATCAGCGCCTGGCTCATCTGCTGCGCCGCGCCGGCGAACTCGGAAAGGATCAGGACGCCGGGATCGTCCGGATCCTGGGCGGCGACGTACTCCTTCGCGACCAGGTTCATGCCGTCCCGGAGCGGCGTCACAAGACCGACGTGGGCTGCGCGGTAGAGGCCGGCGAGTTCGTCGCGACGGTAGGCGCGGTTCACATAGCGGATGGGCACCCAGTCGATGGTCGCCAGCTCGCCATTGATGCGGCCCGAGACCATGTCGAGCTTGGACCGGATCTCCTGGTACTCCTCGACCTCGTCGCGGCTGGGGGTCGCGACCTGCAGGAAGAAGACCTTCTCCTGCTGGTCGGGGTGGTCGAGCAGGAATTGCTCGTAGGCGAGGAAGCGCTCCTCCAGACCCTTTGAATAGTCGAGACGATCCACCCCCAGGATCAGCTTGCGGCCGTCCATGCTCTCGCGGATGCGGGCCAGCGTCTCGGTCGCCTTACGCGACTCCACCGCGCCGGCGAAATCGGCGGCGTCGATGCCGATCGGGAAGGCGCCGACGCGACTCGTCTTGTCCAGCGCGCGGACGACGCCATCGTCGTCAACCTCTCCGTCGACCCCCTCGATGTACTCGACGAAGGCCTCCATGTGGTCCTGGGTCTGGAAGCCGATCAGGTCGAAGTCGAGCAGGGCGCGGACCAGATCCCTGTGGTGCGGCAGGGTTTCGATCACCCGCCGGGCCGGCCACGGAATGTGCAGGAAGAAGCCGATGCGGTTCTTCACGCCGCGGCGGCGCAGTTCCGCCGCCAGCGGGATCAGGTGGTAGTCCTGGACCCAGATCACGTCGTCGGGCCCGATCAGAGGCAGCACCGTCTGGGCGAACCGCTCGTTGACGCGCTGATAGCCCTCGCCGAACGAGCGCTCATAGGCCGCCAGGTCGGGTCGGTAATGGAACAGGGGCCACAGCGTGCGATTGGCGTAGCCGTTGTAGTACTCCTGGACGTCCTGCTCCTCGAGATCGATCAGGGCGACTGTGACCCCGCCGACGCGCTTCATGGACATCTGGCCGGTGAAGGTCTCGGCGGTCTGACCGCTCCAGCCGAACCAGACCCCATCGTTGTCGCGCAGGGCGGCGGCCAGCGCCATCGCCAGCCCCCCGGCGGTGCCCACGCCCGGGTCGGCCGGCGGGTTCACGCGGTTGGAGATGACGATCAAACGACTCATCGGATTACCTCTGACTGGAAAACGCCGGACCGCAGCGCGCGATCCAGCCATTCGAAAACATGATCGACATTGCGCAGGCCCGCGGAGGCGGACGTCTTGCGAGGCGGGCCGACGAGCACTCCGACGCCTCCGGCGCTTTCGACCTCGGCGAAGGCGTCCTCGTCGGTGAGGTCGTCGCCGACGAAGATGGGCAGCGTTCCCCGGAAAGGCGGCTCCGCCATGAACGCGCGCACCGCCGCGCCCTTGTCGGCGCCCGGCGTGCGAAGCTCGGCGACCCGGTCGCCGTCCTGAAGCTTGAGTCCGGTCGACAGCGCCAGCCGGCGGGCGAGCCGGCGCACCTCGTCCGCCTGGGCCGGGGCGTTCCGATAATGAAGCGCGACGCTGAGCGACTTGGGCTCGACCAGAAGGCCGGGGCGCGTGGCGGCGAAATCCCGCAGCAGCCCCTCGACCTCCGGCAGACGGGGATGCGCTTCGCTGCTAGTGATCTCACCGGTCGCGTTGCGGCGCTCGAGGCCATGAATGCCGGCTGCGCAGGCCGCCTGGGCCTCCACGATGCGGTCCACCTCCGCCAGGCTGCGGCCACTGATGACGGCGAGCCTGCCCTCGAGAGCTTCTCCGGCCCGCTTCAGGAGCTGAGTCCGACGCGGCTCGGGGCCGACTTCGCCAGGCGTGCTTTCGAATTCCGCCAGGGTGCCGTCGAGGTCCAGGAACAGCGCCGCCTCGCGCACGGGGATTTCCCTGGTCGAGGACTGCGAAATCTGGCGGGTCTCGGTCGGCATCAACAACGGTTCTCCCTGGCCCGGGCCGGAATGCGCCGCCACGGCCAAGGTTCCCGCTGCGCTGACGGCGCGGACACAATTGAGGGCGCCGATCGACTTAAGTCGCTCGACGCGCCGGGGCGGCTGGATGAATTGACTGTATCGGCCTGTCATATAGGACCGCGCACACCGGCTGTCCAGTTTGGCGTGACTGCAATATCCGGGGCTGTCGATTACATAAGTGAAGTCAGGCGGCGGCCTGACTCTGGTTTTGGATTACTTGGCTGCCGATCGGATCGGCCGGAATATCTCCGAATGATCAAGTCTGAAGCCTCAGCGGAGGCTGGGCGTTAATACCGGGCCGCCGCGCGGCGGGTTTGGAATTCACTCCGGAAATCGTATGCACCCACCCATGGCCGACTACGCACCTGCCGATGAGCCCCGCAGCCTGGACCTCGCCCCCATCGGCAACTGCGCCGTCAGCGCCCTGATCGACCGCCGCGGCCGCTATGTCTGGTCATGCGCGCCGCGCACGGACAGCGATCCGGTATTCTCGACCCTGCTCGACGCCCGCTCCCTGAGCGACCCGGAGGCGCGGGGCTTCTGGAGCATAGAGGTCGAGGATCTGGTCTCTTCCCGGCAGGAGTACCTGCGCAACACGGCGGTGCTGCGCACCGAGCTTACGGACGCGAACGGCGGCGTGGTCGAGATCATCGACTTCTGCCCCCGCTTCCGCCAGTTCGGAAGGACCTACCGCCCGACCGCCTATGTCCGGCTCGTGCGCCCTCTGAAGGGCGCCCCGCGGATCGCGGTGCGGCTGCGCCCCGCCATGGACTGGGGCGCGTCCCCGGCCGGGCGCACGTCCGGCTCCAACCACGTGCGCTTCCTCTGCGCCGAGCTGACCCTGCGCCTGACCACGAACTGTCCCGTCTTTCATATCCTCGACGAGCGCACCTTCCGCCTGGAGGAAGACCTGGCCTTCTTCCTCGGCCCGGACGAACGCTTCGGCTCCAATGTGCTGAGCGCATGCCAGCAGATGCTCGCCGACACCTCGGCCTACTGGCGCGAGTGGGTCCGCACCCTCAGCCTGCCGCTGGACTGGCAGAAGGCGGTCATCCGGGCGGCCATCGCACTGAAGCTGTGCGCCCATGAAGAGACCGGCGCCATCGTCGCGGCCCTGACGACCTCGATCCCGGAAGCCCCGCACAGCGGCCGCAACTGGGACTACCGCTACTGCTGGATCCGCGACGCCTATTACGTCGTGCGGGCGCTCAACCGCCTTGGCGCCGCGGACATCCTGGAGAACTACCTCGGCTACCTCAGGAATCTCGTCGACCAGTCCCGCGGCGGCCACGTCCAGCCGGTCTACGGGGTCGGTCTCGAGCCGGTGCTGACCGAGCGCGAGGAAACCTCTCTCAGCGGATACCGGGGCATGGAGCCGGTCCGGGTCGGCAACCAGGCGCACGAGCATCACCAGCACGACGTCTACGGCCAGATCGTCCTGCCGCTCGTCCAGTCCTTCTTCGACGAACGCCTGCTCAGGCCGGGCACGATCGAGGACTTCCACGCCCTGGAAAAGGTCGGCGAACGCGCCTTCGAAGTGCACGACAAGCCTGACGCGGGGCTATGGGAGTTCCGCACCAAGGCGCGGGTCCACACCTATTCGGCGGTGATGTGCTGGGCGGCCTGTGAGCGGCTGTCCAACGCCGCTGTCGCGCTGGGGCTCGAGGATCGCGCGCGCTACTGGTCCGAGCGGGCGGCCGTCATTCACGCCCGCATCGACAAGGAAGCCTGGTGCGAACCGCAGAGCCGATTCGGCGGCAGCTTCGGCGGCGAGGAGCTGGACGCCAGCCTGCTCCAGCTCACCGAACTGGGCTTCGTCTCGCCCGACGATCCGCGCATGGAGGCGACCTTCGCCGACATCGAGGAGCACCTGCGGCGCGGCTCCTACCTCTTCCGCTATGTCGATCCCGACGACTTCGGCCTGCCGGAAACCGCGTTCAACTTCTGCACCTTCTGGTTCATCGAGGCCCTGGCGCTGGCGGGGCGCACGGACGAGGCGCGTGAGCTCTTCGAGGAGATGCTGTCGCGGCGGACCCACGCGGGCCTGCTGTCCGAGGACATCGCGCTGGAGGGGGGCGAGTTGTGGGGCAACTACCCCCAGACCTACTCGCTGGTGGGGCTGATCAACTGCGCCACCCTGCTCAGCCGGCCCTGGAGCGCGGTCCGGTGAGCGGGCCTTCCGCCTGGGCCCTCGTCGGCGACATCGGCGGAACCAACGCCCGCTTCGCCCTCGTCGACATGGTCGACGGCGAGCCGCGGCTAACGCGGCCCCTTCGTCTTGCGGACGACGATTTTCCCGGCCCCGTGGAAGCCATCGAGGCCTACCTGCGGGAGGTCGGCGCAGCGCGGCCTGCCTGCGCCATGCTCGCCGTGGCCGGGCCCGTGGGCGAAGGACGCGCCCAGCTGACCAACCGGCCGGGCTGGCGCTTTTCCGTCGAGGCGCTGCTGGCGGCGGGCTTTTCCGAGGCCGGGCTGGTGAACGACTTCCAGGCGCTCGGCTGGGCGGCGAGGCGGCTGATGTCCGAAGGGTCCGCCCCCCTCGGGCCGCCGCTGCAAGGCGACCCGTTCGCGCCCGTGACCATCATGGGTCCCGGAACGGGGTTCGGGGCCGCGGTCGCCCACTCGGGCGCGCACGGAACGACGGTGACGGCGACCGAGGCGGGTCACATGGGCTATGCCCCGGTGGACGAGCTGGAGACTGACCTGGTGAGGCGGCTGGGGCGCGAGGGCCGCGTCACGGTCGAGCGCCTGCTGTCAGGGCCCGGTCTAGCCCGCCTCCACGTCGCCCTGGGCGAGATCGAGGGCCGTCACGTCGAACCGCTCGCGGCCAGCGAGATCACCCGGATCGCCCTCGAAGCGCCGGGCTCGGACCGCCGGATCACGGCTCTCCGGTTCTGCGCCATGCTGGGGTCGGTCGCCGGCGATCTCGCCCTGGCCAACGGCGCACGAGGGGGCGTCCTGCTGACCGGCGGGGTCGCGACGCGGCTCGCGCCCCTGCTCCCGGACAGCGATTTCCGCGCCCGGTTCGAGGCCAAGGCGCCGCTGGAGTCCTACGTCTGCGCGATCCCCACGCGGATCGTCACCGATCCGCACGCCGCGCTGCTGGGCGCGGCCCTGGCCCTCAGGGCTGGAGCCGGGCCAGCCTGAAGCCGAACGGGCCCCCGGCCCCGACAGGGCTCTCGATGAGCGTTTCACCACCGGCCAGATCGGCGGTGAGCTCGGCCTCCCCGCCCCCGAGGTTGAACACGCAGAGGATCCGGTCCGCCCCAAGGCTGCGTTCGAACGCGAGCAGCGGGCCGGCGGTCTGCAGGAACGAGATCTCCCCGAGCCGAAGCGGCGCGCACGCCTTGCGCAGGACGATCAACCGCCGCGCCAGATGCAGCGTCGAACCGGGATTCGCCTCCTGGGCGGCCACACTGAGCGGCGCGTGTTCGGGCGCGGCCGGCAGCCAGGGCTCGCCCGTGCTGAAGCCCAGGTTCGATCCGTCGGTCCAGGGCATGGGGGTCCGGGCCCCGTCCCGTCCCGCGTCCAGCCGGTTCACGTCGCGGATCGGGTCGCGCCGTCGATCGGGCGCCACTTCGGCGTGGGGAAGCCCCAGCTCCTCGCCCTGATAGAGGAGCACGGTCCCCTTCAGCGCGATCAAAAGGGCCAGCATGAGGTCGGCGACCGCCCGCGGCGCGTCGGGGCCGCCCAGACGGGTTCTGACACGGGCGACGTCGTGGTTCGAAAAGGCCACCGATGGCCAGTGCTTCGGATAGCGCGCCAGTTCGGCGAAGTGGTCGCGGATGAATTCGGGGCCGAGCTCTTCGTTCAGCAGCAGCGGGAAGGTGTAGGCCGAATGCACGCCCTCGTCGGGCGCGGCGTAGGCCCCGGCCAGTTCGGGCTCCTCGAAGAACTCGCCGAGGACGAACCGGCCGTCGTAACGTTCGACAAGCTGCCTGACCTGATCCAGCACATCGAGATTTTCGGGCCTGTTGGCGTCGTTGAGGTGACGCTGGCCCTCCAGGCCTTCGGGGTTGTCCGCCAGGGACGGATCGTGGACCAGGGCCCCCGCGACATCCAGCCGGAAGCCGTCGACGCCCTTCGCCAGCCAGCGGTCCAGAACCTCGAGCGCCGCCCTCCGGCCCCCTTCGCTCAGCCAGTTCAGCTTGGGCTGCTGCGGCATGAACTTGTGGTGGAAATACTGGCCGCGGACCCCGGACCAGGTCCAGGCCGGGCCTCCGAAAGACGAACGCCAGTTGTTCGGAGGGCCGCCGTCCGCGCCGGCGTCGGCCCAGATGTACCAGTCCGACGTCTCCCCCCGCGCTTCGCTTTCCCGGAACCAGGGATGTTCGTCGGAGGTATGCGCGAGAACCTCGTCCAGCAGCACACGGATGCCCCTGGCGTGGGCCGCGTCCAGGAGCCGGTCGAAGGCCGCCATGCCGCCGTAGTCGCGGGCGACCGCATCGTAGTCGGAAATGTCGTAGCCCCAGTCGCGGTTCGGCGAGGGGTGGATGGGCGACAGCCATATGGCGTCGACGCCGAGAGCGGCTATGTAGTCGAGCCTGGCCCTTACGCCATCCAGATCGCCGTGGCCGTCGCCATCGCTGTCGCAAAAGCTGCGCACATAGACCTGGTAGACGACGCAGCCGCGCCACCACGGCGGAGAACCCATGTGGTCAGTCGCGCGGTGCGGCGGGGGCGTCGCGCCCGAACAGCGGCGCGAGCACCGCGTCCAGGTCGGTCATCAGCGACGACCGGGGCGGCCAGCGGCTTTCGAACTGCGCGAGGCGCTCGCGCAAGTGCTCCCGCTGGGCGCTGAGCGCGCTCTGCGGCGCCTCGGGGGCCTCCAGCTGCGCGCGGTACTCGTCGATGCACTGCGCCAGGTGCGCCAGCCGGTCTTCGGCCGCCTGGTCGATCGGGGCGTCGAGCAGGGCGATGACCTCCTCGAGCGCGGCTTCAAATTCGTCCTGGTCGCGGATCATGGGCGCCTCCCAGAGGGGTAACAGCCCACCATAGTCCCGGTTCCCCGTATCGGGTAAGCCGTCCCCCAAGGCTCAGGATGTGCGGGGCGGACGGCCATGGTCCGCCGGCGGCAACTCGACCTCGAACACGTCTTCCTCGAACTCCGAGAGAAGGTCGTCCAGCGCCTCGATCACGGCGTCGATCTGTTCGGCCGAAGCCGCATATTCGGCCACCTGGCCGTCGCCATCGGTGAGCTGGAGGAGAAACTGGTCGTCGTCGCCGTAGGTGATGGTGAACCGGGTCAGCTGTTTCATCGGACGTCCTCGATTGCCTGCCTAGAACTCTCCGGAATGCGAAGGGCTCCCGGCGGCCGCCTGACGCCGTGGACAAGCGCGCCTGAGGCGCCCAAGTTCGCCGGATGAGACAGGCTACCACCGAACTCGAAATCCAGACGCCCGGGCGCGCGCTGGTCGAGGTCACCGACGAGATCGTCAGCTGGTGCGAGGCGCAGGGGGTTGGCGAGGGCCTTCTGACGGTCTTCTGCCGCCACACCTCGGCGTCCCTGTTGATCCAGGAGAACGCCGACCCCTCGGTGCGCCGCGACCTGATCGCATTCTTCGACACGATCGCCCCGGAAGGCGACCATTACACGCACGACGCCGAGGGGGCCGACGACATGCCGGCGCACCTGCGCACGGCTCTTACGCAGGTCCAGCTCAGCCTGCCTGTGCTTGCCGGCAGGCCTGCGCTGGGGACATGGCAGGGCATCTACCTGTTCGAGCACCGCCGCGCGCCGCATCGGCGGCGGCTGGCGCTCCATGTCATCGGCGGCTAGCTCCGCCGGTCGCCGCGGTCGCCCTGGCCCGGCTTGGCGGTGTTCTTGGCGTCCTTGCGCTGGTCCTGGGCCAGCGAGCGGCCGACGTCGACCACATCCTTGAACTGGCCCTGCTCGTCGCGGCGGACGTAACGCTTGTCGTTGCCCGTATCGATCAGTTCGCGCTTGCTCATGGGTGTTCTCCTTTGTTCTGGGAATCCCCGTGAGCGCGATGAGTTCCTTGGACGGATCCGATCAGGTCGTCAGGACGGCCACCCCGATCCTCGCCGCGGAGATCACCAGCGCGGCGCCCGCGACCCAGGCGGCGAAGATCGTGAAGCGGGCGTGGGCCGCCGCTGAGCGGACGCGCCTGCGTTCGGCCAGCCAGTCGGCCGCGCGGCGCTGGGACAGTTCCGAGCCGTAGCGCCGGATGCGAACCGGCACGAGCTGACCGCAGAATTCGATGTAGCCGTCGCCCCCGTCGGTCATCACACGCCCTCCCCTCGCACTCCGGATCAGAGCGCGATTCGAGCGGGTGTGTTCCACCGCGGACCGGCGTTAAGCACCTTTGCGGCGGCGTTAAGCACCTTTGCTGTGGACGAACCTACTTCACCACCGCGTCGACCGAGCCGGTGGTGACCGGGTGATATCCGGGACGGGCCCTGGCGTAGATGCGGCGGGCGATCGGCGCGCCCCACTCCCCCTCGGCCATGAGCGCCTGGAAGAGCGGCAGCACGAACTTGCGGCGGCCCTGTTCGACCAGGAAGGCCTCAAGGGACGGAATCGCAGGCTCGTAGCGGTTCTCCACGGCCATCATCAGCCAGGCGAAGCGGATCTCGCTGTTGCCGGCCTCGTTCAGGCTGAAAGCCTGTTCCAGATCCCGCAGGCGGTCGGCGCTCATCTCGTCCGGAAGCGCGCCCAGGAAATGCTGCCACTCCTGGGTGGTCCAGTCGCTGGTCTGCAGTCGGGCGGCGGGCGTCCCCGAGGCGAAGGCCCGGGCCTGGGTTTCCACCCGCTCGAAGGCGGGTGACTGGGGCGCCTGGGCGTTCGACGGGATGCCCGGCTCGTAGATCCACTCGTTGAGCATCAGCTGCGCCTCAAGCTGGGCGTCGCCGCGGATCAGGTGCTTGCGGATGTCGGCCAGGAAGACCTCGGTGGTCATCGGCTGGAAGGCGTGGCGGTCGAAGTAGCCGCGCAGCCAGGCGTCGAACCGCTCGCGGCCGACGATGCGCTCGATCGTACGCAGGAAGGCCGCACCCTTGTCGTAGGCCACGTCGGTCATGCCGGCGTCGGGATCACGCGAAGCCAGGTCGAGATGCAGCCTGGTGTCCGGCGCGCTCATGCCGCCGAGGCTCTCGATCTCGGCGTGCAGGTCGCGCCAGCCCAGGCTCTGGAGCATGAGCGCGCGGTCGCGCCCGTAGAGCTCCTCCATGATCCGGTTCTCGAAATAGGTCGTGAAGCCCTCGTTCAGCCAGAAGTCGGCCCAGGTGGCGTTGGTGACGAGGTTGCCCGACCAGCTGTGCGCGAGCTCGTGGGCCACCAGCGAGACCAGCGAGCGGTCGCCGGCCAGGATGGTGGGCGTGGCGAAGGTCAGGCGCGGGTTCTCCATCCCGCCGAACGGGAAGCTGGGCGGCAGGACCAGCAGGTCGTAGCGGCCCCAGCGATAGGGTCCGTAGAGCTTCTCCGCGGCGTCGATCATCTTCTCGACGTCGACCAGTTCGTTCGCCGCGAGGTCCAGCATGGACGGCTCGGTGTAGACGCCGCTGCGCGGGCCAAGCGCGCGGAAGGCGATGTCGCCGACGCCGATGGCGATCAGGTAGGGCGGGACCGCCCGCGGCTCCTTGAAGCGGAAGGCGCGCCAGCCCTCGCCCGCCGGCTCGCCCTCGGGGGTGAGCATCTCGGCGCTCATCACCGCTTTCAGCGCTTCGGGCACGAGGATGCGGGCGCTCCAGGTCTGGCGGATGCCCGGGCTGTCCTGGGTGGGGACCCAGGTCCGGGTCAGGATCGCCTGGCCCTGGCTGAACAGATAGGGGTGTCGCTTGCCAGCGGTCTGCTCCGGCGTCAGCCACTGCAGGGCCGCCGCGTCCGGCGAGGTCTCATAGTCGATCGCCACCTTCCGCACTCCGGCGGGGATGGCGATGGTCAGGGGCTGGCCCAGGTGGGGCTGCTCGGCGCCGAGCGTGAAGGTCGTGGGCCGTCCGTCGGCGCGCACCGCGGAGATCTTCAGACCCCGCGCATCGAGCACGATCTCGCCTGCGCCCGGCGCGGCCTGCACGTCCAGGGTGGCGGTGCCGGCGAGGACGCGGCGGGAGAAGTCCGTGCGCAGGTCCAGGTCGACGTGCGTGACCCGGGCGATCTCCGGCCGCGCGAAGGAATGGATGTCGCGGGCCAGCGCCGCCTGGGGCGCGGTCGCTTCCGGAACCGGAGCGCCGGAAAGCGCCGTCGACTGGCAGGCTCCGAGGGCGATCGCGCTTCCGGCGAGGGCGGCGAGGGCGGCGGACGGGATCAGACGCATGGCGGACTCCGGTAAGCGAGGCCGCCTGTCTAGCGTCCCGGGGCCGGGGAAGGCTAGCGCCGTCTGGCTCGCAGCCCCGCGCGCACCCGGTTCGCCCGCTCGGTCGCTTCGCGCTCGAGCGACTGCC
Organism: Pseudomonadota bacterium; assembly: GCA_023432855.1. Classification (GTDB taxonomy): domain Bacteria; phylum Pseudomonadota; class Alphaproteobacteria; order Caulobacterales; family Caulobacteraceae; genus JAEZEZ01. The sequence continues at coordinate 17,693 of JAEZEZ010000008.1, forward strand.
AGTCACTGAGATAGCGGCGGGCGAAACCGTCGACGCCATAGCGCTGGAACTGCTCGACGTGGGTCAGCTCATGGGCCCAGAAAGCGGCGTCCTGGGCCAGCCGCGCATCGGAGAACAGCACCACGTCGTCCAGGGTGACCGCCCCTTCGCGGAAGTACCACCCCACCAGCAGCCCGGTCATGGACGGCTTGGGCATGGGGGGCCGCCAGCGGGCCTGGTTCAGCACGGACTGGGAGAAATACGGTGACAGGGCCCGCACTACATGGGTCGGGGGGCGACGGACTCCGGCGGCGTGCGCGCGGTTGCGCGACAGGCGGATGGTGGCGGCCAGGGCCGGAGCGGCTTCCTGGGGAATGTGCCGGCGGCGCAGTTCGTATTCGGAGCGCTCCGCGGCGCGGCGGGCGGCCGTTTCAGCGACGCTTCGTCCGTGCACGACCGCGGCGCTCCACTCGTCGCGCAGGCCCGCCTGCGCCGGGGCGACCGGCAGCAGGGCCAGCGCGGCGGCCAGCGCCAGGGCCCGGGCTGCGACTGCTTTCGATTTCCACGCTTCCAGTCTCACCACACGCCTCCTTGCGCATGAAGTGAATCCTCGGAATAGGGCGGCCAGACGGCGGCGCGAAAGGGCAAACTGGCGCACCCGGCGCAATCAGCGCACCCACACCTCGCCGATGGAGAGCCCGTCGGCGTCCGGACGCGCCTCGTCCCCACTCCCGAGCGCGCGCTGCATGAAGACGACGTCGATCCAGCGCCCGTGCTTGAAGCCCACCGAGCGGAACACGCCGGCCTCGCGGAATCCCGCGGCGCGGTGCAGGGCGATCGAGCCGGCGTTGCCGCTGTCCCCGATGACCGCAAGCATCTGGCGCATTCCCAGCGCCTCGCAGCGCGAGATGAGCTGGGCGAGGATCGCGCGGCCGACCCCCCGTCCGCGCGCCGACGCATCGACATAGACCGAATCCTCGACGGCGAAGCGATAGCCGGTGCGTGGCCGGAACGCGCCGGCGAGTCCGTATCCGGCCACCTTGCCGTCGATCTCGCAGACCAGCCAGGGAAGACCCAGGCGCCTGACTGCGGCCATGCGCGCGGCCATCTCCGCCTGCGGCGGCGCCGCGTACTCGAAGGTCCCGGAGCCTGTCTCGACCTCACGGCCATAGATGGCCGTGATGGCGGGCAGGTCGGCCTCGGTCGCGTCGCGGACGATCACGCCTGTTCCCAGCCCCGGTCCAGCGCCCAGACGGCGAAGGCGTAGTCGAGCGCGATCTCCTTCAGGAAGTCGAACCGCCCCGACGCTCCACCGTGGCCCGCCTCCATGTTGATCTTCAGGAGCACGGGATTGTCCGAGGTGGTGTGGGCCCGCAGCTTCGCCGCCCACTTGGCCGGCTCCCAGTAGGTCACCCTCGGGTCGGACAGCCCTCCGGTGGCCAGCACCGGCGGATAGGCCTTCGCCTCGATGTTGTCGTACGGGCTGTAGCTGGCGATCGCGTCGTAGGCGGCCGCGTCCTCCAGCGGATTGCCCCACTCTGGCCATTCCGGCGGCGTCAGGGGCAGACTGGCGTCGCTCATGGTGTTCAGGACGTCCACGAACGGCACCACCGCGATCACCGCGCCCCACAGGTCGGGGCGAAGGTTGTTGGCCGCGCCCACCAGCAGGCCGCCCGCCGACCCGCCGTAGATTGCGATGCGCCCGGGCGATCCATAGCCGCCTTCGATCAGAGCCTCAGCCGAGGCGACGAAGTCGCTGAAGGTATTCGGCTTCTTTTCCTTCCGGCCATCCAGGAACCAGCCGAACCCTTTCTCCGAACCGCCCCGGACGTGGGCCGTCGCCCAGATCCACCCTCGATCCACCAGGGACAGGTGGCGGATGGAGAACACCGGCTCCATGGCGATGCCGTAGGAGCCGTATCCGTAGAGCATCAGCGGCGCCGAGCCGTCGAGCGGCGTGTCCTTCAGCTTGAGCACCGTGACCGGCACCTGCTCGCCGTCCGGCGCGGTGGCGAACAGGCGCCGCGCCTCGTAGCGGGCCGGATCGTGACCGGACGGAATCTCCTGGGTCTTGCGCAGGGTCCGCTCGCGCGTCGCCATGTCGTAGTCGAACCACTGCCTGGGCGTGGTCGGGGAGTTGTAGACGAAGCGCGTGACGTCGGTGGCGTACTCGTAGCCGGGGTCCAGCGTCAGGGCGTAAGCCTCCTCCGCGAAATCGATCGCGTGCTCCTCCCCCGTCTCGCGCCGGGTCACGACGATACGGTCGAGCGCATTCTCCCGCTCGGTGCGCACCAGCCAGTCGCGGTAGGCGTGCACCCCGGTGACGAAGACGCCCGGCCGGTGCGGCAGCCAGTCCTTCCATGTGGCCCGCGAAGGGTCATCCTCGGACGCCTCCATCAGCTTGAAGTCGACGGCGCCGTCCGCGTTCGTGCGCACGATGAATCGGTCGCCCCAGTGCTCGAGCTCGTAGCGAACGCCCGTCTCGCGCGGCTGGGCCACCCTGGGCTGCGCCTCCGGCGTCGCCGAGGGGATGAGCAGGGCTTCGCTGGTCTCATGGTCGCCGGCGCCGATGAGGATGAAGGCGTCGGAGCCCGAGCGGCCCACGCTCAGGAAGAAGCCGGAATCCTTCTCCTCGTAGACCAGCACGTCCTCGCCGCCGCGGGCTGGACGCCGGAACACCTTCGCGGGCCGGCCGTGCTCGTCGCGCCAGATCCAGAACAGGAAGCGTGAGCAGGCCGAGAAGGTGAAGTCGCCGGTCGAACTGGTCACGCAATCTTCGAGGACATCGCCGGTCTCCAGGTCCCTGACCTTGATCGCGTAGTATTCCGAGCCCTGGTCGTCCTCGGCCCAGCCCCACAGGCGGTGATCCGGGCTATGCCCCACGGCGGAGACCTGGAAGTAGGCCTTTCCCTTCGCCATGGCGTCGACGTCGATCAGCACCTCTTCGGGCCCGTCGGCGTCGCGCGGGCGGCGGGCGAACACCGGGTGCTGGGCGCCGGTCGCGAAGCGGCTGTAGTAGGCGAACCCGCCGTCGGGCGCCGGAACCGAGGAGTCGTCCTCCTTGATGCGCCCCTTCATCTCCTCGAAGATCTTCGCCTGCAGCGCTTTCGTCGCGGCCAGCATCGCCTCGGTGTAGGCGTTCTCGGCCTCCAGGTGCGCACGGATATCGGGGCGCAGCACCGACGGATCGCGCATCACCGCCTGCCAGTTCTCGTCCTTCATCCAGGCGTAGTCGTCGGTGCGGACGCGCCCCAGTTGTTCGACGCGGTGCGGGGTCCTGGCGGCGGCGGGCGGGGTTGGCGTGCTCATGTCCGCCTTCTGGACGCGCCAAGGCTCCGGTTCAAGGCGCAGGCGCTTGCGGTGCGATGCGCGGCCCGCTCATATGCGGGCGCGAAACGACAGGAGCGCCCATGGAGCCCGATCTGACGATCGAGCTGATGAACGCCACCGTGCAGATCGAACAGCCCAACGGGGCCGGCGTGCGCACGGTCGGCAGCGGATTCCTCGTCGATGCGCCTGCCCCCGACGGCAGGCCCCGGACGGTACTGGTCACCGCCGCCCATGTGCTCGACCGCATGCCCGCCGACGAGGCGCGGATAGGCTGGCGCTTCGCCGGCGCGGACGGAACCTGGCGCTACGCCCCCGCCCCCCTGCCGCTCCGCTCGGGCGGCCAGCCCCTTTGGACGCGGCATCCCCGCTACGATGTAGCGGTGATGGAGGTGGTGGCCCCGGAAAGCTTCGCCCGCGCCGCCGTCCCGCTCGCCTGGCTGGCGGACGAGCGGTCCATCGTGGACTGGGGCATAGGTCCCGGCGACGAGATGATGACCGTCGGCTATCCGCTCGGCCAGTCCTCCAACCGGGCCGGCTTCCCGATCCTGCGCACCGGCCGGGTGGCGTCCTATCCCCTCTCGCCTATCAACGAGTTCCCGACGTTCCTCATGGACATCACCGTGCTGGCCGGCAATTCCGGGGGCCCCGTGTTCATGGCGGGCTACGGGCGCCGCCGGCCCGGCACCGAACATCCCCAGGGGGCCTTCGTCCTCGGCGTGCTCACCAAGCAGCTCGAACTCGAGATCGGCGTGGTCACCCACGCGGCCTATGTGCGCGAGGCGATCGGCCTGCTCGACGGACCTGGCCTGCTGGCGGCAGGAAAGACCGCCGACGGGCCCTAGCCGGCGAAGGCTTCCGCAGACAGCGCCTTCAGCGCCCCGTCGCCCTGCATGACCTCCGCCGCGTGGCCCGTGGCGTGCGGCAGCACCGCCGACGCGTAGACCCGCAGCAACTCGATCTTGCCCTCGAGGTATTCCGCGGGCCCTTCGCCGGCGCCCAGCCTCCTGCGGGCGCCCAGCGCGCCGCGGGCCAGCATCAGCCCGCCGGCCATGTCGCCCATGAGCTTGAGATAGGCCGACGACCCGGCCAGTACGTCCGCCGGCGCCGAACCCTTGCGCTCCAGCAGCCAGGCCGTCGCCTCCGCGGCGGCGCCGGCGGCGGCGGCAAGGGCCTCCGCGCAGCCGGACAGCCGCGCGTCGTCAGCCTCCCGCAGGCCGGCTGCGGCCTCGCTCGCCTCCGCGATCAGCATGCCGGCCGCCGCCCCGCCATCCATCCCGAGCTTGCGACCGGTCAGGTCCATGGCCTGGATGCCGTTGGTCCCCTCGTAGATCGGCGTGATGCGCGCGTCGCGATAGTGCTGGGCCGCACCGGTCTCCTCGATGTAACCCATGCCGCCGTGCACCTGGACGCCGAGGGAGGCCACCTCGCAGGCCATGTCCGTCGACCAGGCCTTGGCGATCGGCACCATCAGGTCTTCCCGGGCTTTCCACCGCCGGCGCTCGTCCTCGGTCGCCGCCGCGTGCGCCATGTCCGCCGCCACCGCCGTCGACAGGCATATGCCCCGCGCGGCCTCGATCTTCGCCTTCGCCACGGCAAGCATCCGCCGCACGTCCGGATGATCGAAGATCGGCGCCGAGGCCTCGCCGGTCCAGGCCGAGCGGCCCTGGCGGCGTTCCTGCGCATAGCCGAGAGCCTGCTGGAAGGCGCGTTCGGCGATGCCGACGCCCTCGACCCCGACGGCCAGCCGCGCCGCATTCATCATGATGAACATGTGGGCCAGGCCCTGGTTGGGCTCGCCGACCAGTTCGGCCGTGGCGCCTTCGTAGCTCATCACGCAGGTGGGGGAGGCGTGGATGCCAAGCTTGTGCTCCACCCCGACCGGCCGGAAGTCGTTGCGGGCGCCCAGCGATCCGTCGTCGGCGACCATGAACTTGGGCGCCAGGAACAGGGAGATGCCCTTCGAACCGGCCGGCGCGTCCGGAAGCCGGGCCAGGACCAGATGCAGGATGTTCGGCGCCGCGTCGTGATCGCCCCAGGTGATGAAGATTTTCTGGCCCGACAGGCTGTAGGTCCCGTCGCCGTTCGGCGTCGCCGTGGCGCGAAGCGTACCCAGGTCGGAACCCGACTGCGGCTCGGTCAGCACCATGGCGCCCGTCCACTCGCCCGACACCAGCCGAGGCAGATAGAGCGACTTCTGACGCTCGGAGCCGACGGTCTGCAGCGCCTCGATCGCCGCCAGCGACAGCATGGGGCAGAGGCCGAAGGCCATGTTGGCGGCGTGGAAGGTCTCGTAGGCGGCCTGGGCCAGCGCGTTGGGCAGGCCCTGCCCGCCGTGTTCCGGCTCCGCCGCCAGCCCCGTCCAGCCGCCCTCCGCGAACTGGCGGTAAGCCTCGGCATAGCCCGGCGCGGCGGTCACGGCGCCGTTGGCGTACGTGGCCCCGTGCTGGTCCCCCGGGCGGTTGAGCGGCGCCAGCACTTCGTCGGCGAACTGGCCGGCTGCGGCCAGCACCGCGTCCATGATCTCCAGGTCGAAATCCGGGAAGGCGCCGCTGTCGGCCAGGCGGCCGACGCCGGCCGCCTCGACGAGGCTGAAACTCAGGTCGCGGACGGGCGCGCGGAAACTCATGGCCGAAACTCCGATCGGTGCAGCCTGCTTCTAGGCACAGCCGGCTTGACGGTGAAGCCCTTGCCCTGACGCCATGCCATCCGGCAAGCTCGCCCGGCACCGATGGAGGACGCCATGGCCGACACGCGCGAACGCTATTCCACCTTCAGCCTGACGGTCCACTGGCTCACCGTCCTGCTCGTCGTCACCCAGCTCATCCTGCTGGCGGTCGCCGAGGACGCCGACCGTGACATGCGCGGCTACTGGATGAACATGCACAAGTCGGTCGGGCTGACGATCCTCCTCGTCACCCTCGCGCGGCTCGCCAGCCGCCTGTTCGGGAACCGGGCGATCCCTCTGCCCGACTACACCCCGGCCTGGCAGAAGCTCGTCGCCCGCGGCACCCACGTCCTCTTCTACGTCCTGCTGATCGCCATGCCCCTGGCGGGATGGCTGGCGTCGACCGCCGCGGGCAGGCCGGTCAACTTCTTCGGCCTGTTCATGTGGCCCGACATGCCCTTCATCCCGGCCTCCCGTGATCTCGCAGGCGAAGTCATGGAGGTGCACGAGATCGCCGGTAAGATCCTGATCGGCCTCGTGATCCTCCACGTCCTGGGGGGGCTGAAGCACTACCTCATCGACAAGGACAACGTCCTGCAGCGCATGCTGCCGTTCCTGCCTCGACGAGCGTGACCCCCGATATCGAAGCGGCCGCCGAAGCCCTGCGGGCCGGCGGCCTCGTGCTGCTGCCCACCGAGACGGTCTATGGCCTGGCCGCGGACGCCGCGAACGCGGACGCCGTCGCGCGCATTTTCGAAGCCAAGGGCCGACCGCGGTTCAACCCGCTGATCGCCCATGTGGCGGATCTGGCCGCCGCCGAACGCATCGCGCTGTTCGATCCGCGGGCCTGGGCGCTTGCCGAAGCCTTCTGGCCGGGGCCGCTGACGATCGTGGCGCCGCTCAGGGATCCTGCGGCGGTGTGCGACCTGGCGCGCGCCGGCCTCGATACGGTCGCGGTCCGCGCGCCGGCCCACCCGATAGCCCGCGCCCTGCTGACGGCCTTCGGCGGCGCTGTCGTCGCGCCCTCGGCCAACCGTTCGGGCCGGCCCAGCCCGACGACCTTCGCCGACGCCATGGAGGAGACCGGCCCCGCTGTCGCCGTCGCGCTGGACGGAGGCGACTGCGCGGTCGGGCTGGAATCGACCGTTGTGGGCCTGGTCGACGAACCCCGGCTGCTGCGGCCGGGCGCCGTCACCCGCGAGCAGATCGAAGCCATCCTCGGCCCGCTCGCGGAGGCGGAGGCGGATGCGCGCCGGTCGCCGGGCCGTCTGGCCGCCCACTACGCCCCGGAGGCCCCGGTGCGCCTCCGTGCGCTGGACGCGAGACCGGGCGAGGTTCTGATCGGATTCGGCCCGATCAAAGGAGACCTGACGCTGAGTGCATCGGGAGACCTGCGCGAGGCTGCGGCCAACCTGTTCCGCCTGTTGCGGCAGGCCGACCGGGCCCGGCCGGCCGGGATCGCCGTCGCCCCGGTTCCGGACGAAGGGCTTGGCGAGGCGATCAATGACCGGCTTCGGCGCGCCGCGGGATTCGTAGGCTGACGTCGGCTCACCCCTCCACGGGGATCGCGGCTTCCCTGAGGATGTCCACCGCGGGCTGGAGCTGGGGCCCATAGCGCCGCCAGCGGCCGACGGCCGAGGCATAGAGCGGCTGGCGCACCTGAACGGCGCTGGCGGTGGAGACCACCTGTTCCTGCTCGTGAAACTTCAGGCTGCGCTCGTCGAACGGAAGGCCGAGGAACGCCAGCATCCGGCGGGTCTGACCCTCCTGGTCCTCAACCAGCGCTTCATATCCCTGCTCCAGGTACCGGTCCGCGGGCAGGGTCTGGGCCCAATGGTCGGCCAGGCGGTGGAACTCGACATAGTGCCGGGCGGCGTTCTCCAGGTCGTAGATCGACGGATAGACGTGCGGCCAGGCGAAGAACATGTGCCGGAAGTAGCTGATGACGCTGTCCATCGGCTCGCGCCGCAGACAGATGACGCGCGCGTTGGGCAGGGCCCGCAGGATCAGTCCCGCGTACAGGATGTTGATCGGGGTCTTGTCGATGAAGCGAGCCGTGCGTCCTGAGACCGGCCGCGTCGCCTCCACATAGGCGCGCCCGAGCCGCCCGAGATCGGCGTCCGCCATGGCGGCGAAGTAGGTCGCATCCAGCAGCGGGCCATCACCCCCACCCGCCATCACCTTCACCAGCACCGGGAAGATTCCCAGTTCTCCGGCCGCGGTGACGTCGGGGTGAGCGCCCAGGATGGACTCCAGGAGCGTGGTGCCTGTCCGAGGCATGCCGACGATGAACACGGGCTCTTCCGAACCGAAGCCGGTCCCCTTCCCCGCCCCCGCCGCCTCGCGGGCGGCTGCGAACAGGGCCGCTTCGCCTGCGGCGGAGTAACTGGCCTTGCGCGCCCGGTCGGCCTTGGCCTTCAGCAGCCACTCGAACGCGCGGGGATAGTCGCCCAGGTCCTCGAAGGTCTTGGCCATGGCGTGCCCCATGTGGAGCTTGCGGTGGCCGATGGGATCCGGGCCCGCGAACAGCGCGCCGAGATGGCTGATGTGGTTGCTGGTCGGCGTCTGCTTCTCCAGGACGACGAGCGAGTACCAGGCAGGGAAATGCCGGGGCTCGAGCTCGACGGCCCGGGTCAGGTGGGTCTTCGCGCCCTGGAAGTCACCGCGAAACACAAGCGCGGCGCCGAGGCTGTAGTGAAGGTCGGCGTCCATGGGCGCGGCCTTCACGGCCCGTGCGAAGAAGTCCGCCGCACGGTCGTGCGCGCCGACCATGGTGTAGGCCTTGCCGACGCGCGCCAGGAACGCGGGATCCGATGAGGGCATGCGCGCCAGTTCGTCCGCCGCCGCCGTAACGCCCGACAGACGGCCGACCACCTTCTGCACCTCTGGTCCCATCGCTGACGAGGCGGCGTTCACGCGGTCGGCGCGCCGTCGCGGTCGACCCAGCCGTCCTTTTCCAGCAGGGCTCGGAGCGGCTCCAGTTGTTCGGTGTAGCGGCGCCAGGCCTCGACCTTGCCGCTGCTCACCGGCTCGCGGACCTGGCCGGCGCTGGGGGTATTCACCGCGCCCGCGGCCAGGTGGGGCTGCAGGCAGGCCTCCTCGAACGCGAGGCCACAGGCTTCCAGCAGCCCAGGCAGCACCGACGCCGGATCGCCGACCAGGGCCTCGTAGTCGACGTCCACGAAGGCCTCGCCCAGGGTCGTGCGCCAATGGTGGGTCAGGCGCCGGTAGACGCCATAGTGCGAGGCGAGGTCTTCGAACCTGTAGGCCCATTCGAAAGCGGGGCCGAAGCTCATCTTCCAGGCGCCGAACAGCGCATCCATGGGGTTGCGGCGCACGTGGACGATGACCGCATCGGGCAGCGCCGCTGCGATCGCGCCGGCATACCACCAGTTCGGCGGCATCTTGTCGGTGACGACGGGCGCGCCGCGCGACAAGGCCCGGGCTTCGTCGCGATAGAGCCGCCCGGCCGCGTCCCAGTCGATCCGGTCTGCGGCTTCGGCGACCCGGATGTCCATGTACGGGCCGTCCTTGAGGCCCGCGCCGCTGCGCACCGCGCGGCCCATCGCCTGCAGTTCGCCCAGCGCGTCCACCTGGGAATGGGCGGCGAACATGCGTTCCAGGAGCGTCGTGCCCGTGCGGGGAAGACCGACGATGAACACGGGACGCGGCTCGCCCCTGGTCGCCGAGCCGCTGCGGGGGAAGGCCGCCGCCATGGCGTCGGCGAGGGCCTTGTCCGCCTCCGCCGACCAGGCGACCTGATCGGCCATGGTGCGGTTGGCGCGCTCCAGCGCTTCCCAGGCCTCGTCCTTGCGATCGAGTTCGTCGAGTTGCTTGAAGAGGACGAAGTCGATCTTCGCCGCCGCGGGCCCGCGCTCGGCCCGCGCCGAGATCGACTGCAATCGCGCCACCTCGCTCTGTTCGGGCGTGGCCTTTTGCAGCTGTCCCTTCAACTCGTAGGCGGGCATGTGCGTCGGCGAGGCCTGGATGGCCCGCTCGGCCGCACGGAGCGCCTCCGCCGACCGGCCGAGGCTGTTGTAGGCGACCGCGAGGTTGAACCAGTAGTCGGGCCGGGCGGGCGCGGCGCGGGCCGCAGCCTCGAGGTGGGGCACGGCCTCTTCCCCCGCGCCGATCGAGGCGAGGGTGGCGCCGAGAACCGAGCGCACGGCGGACTCGTGCGCGATCTCGGGCCGCGGCTTGCGGGCGAGGGCGGCCGCCTCGCCCCAGCGGCCGGAGTTGGCCAGGGTCCAGGCGTAATCCACCTCCAGCCGCGACTTCATGAGCGGGTCCGTAGCGGTTTCGATCGCCCGGGCCTGGGCCTCCGCCATGCGGTCGAACTTGCCGGCCCGGCGCGCCGCGCCGGCGACCGCCATCCACGGGACGAAGGCGCCCGGAGCCATCGCCGCGGCCGCTTCCGCGGCGGCGAGCTCTTCCTCGGCGCGGCCCGCGGCGCGGGCGACGTCGACCGCCTGCAAGGCCGCCTGGGGCGAATCGAAGGCGACGTTCGAAGGTGTGGCCGTGTCGGTCATCTGCGGTTCTCGGTTGGCGCGCGGCGGAACGGCCCCGGCCGGTGCGGTCTGGCTACCATCCCCACGCGGCCGCTCCAAATGCGGCGCACGGCTATTGGGCGGTCCAGCCGCCGTCGATGGAATAGCTGGCGCCGTTGGCTGACGCCCCGGCGTCGGACACTAGATAGAGCATCAGCCCCGCCAGTTGCTCGAAGGTGACGAACTGCCGGGTGGGCTGTGCCGCCAGCATGACGTCGCGCACGACCGCCTCCTCGGAGATGCCACGGGTGCGGGCCTGGTCGGCGATCTGCATCTTCACGATCGGCGTCATGACATAGCCGGGGCAGATGGCGTTGCAGGTGATCCCGGCGGTCGCGACTTCCAGGGCGACCGTCTTGGTCAGGCCGATGATCCCGTGCTTGGCGGCCACATAGGCGGACTTGAACGGCGAGGCGACCAGACCGTGGGCCGAGGCGACGTTGACGATCCGGCCGCGGCCCTGGGCCTTCATCGCCGGAACCGCGGCGCGGATCGCATGGAAGGCCGAGCTGAGGTTGATGGCGATGATGCGGTCCCACTGCTCGGGCGGGAAATTCTCGACCGCCTCAACGTGCTGGACCCCGGCGTTGTTGATGAGGATGTCCAGCCGGCCGAACTCCGCGACGGCGGAACCGACGAGTTCGGCGATCTCCTGCGGGCGGGTCATGTCGGCGCCGTGATAGCGGACCGCCGAGCCCGTCCTGATCTCCAGCGCACGGCGGGCGCTCTCGATTTCCGCCGGATCGCCAAGCCCGTTCAGGACCACCTTGACCCCGCGTTCGGCCAGGGCCTCGGCCAGGGCCATGCCGATGCCGGATGTCGAACCGGTGACCACGGCGACCTGGCCCTTCAGGCTGGCGAAGGGATCGGACGGTCCCTGGCGGATCTCGGTCTGGTCGTCGTAACCGGGCTGCGCCGAAGTCGGCGGCGTGGGGGAGGACTTGCGGAAACGGCCGAACATGGATCAGGCGCTCTCGAGCTGTTGGGTTGACCGGCGGGCCTTAGCCGGCGCGGGGCGCGCGGCCGGCGCCGGGGGTTGGGGGCGGGAGAAGACCCAGTCGTCCTCGCTGGAGGCGGCGGGGTCGAAACGGTAGCCGGCCACGTCGAAGGCCTTCAGGTCCTCGCACCGCTCGATCCGGTTGTCGATGGCCCACCGCGCCATGAGGCCACGGGCGCGCTTGGCGAAAAGGCCGAGCACCCTGCCCTCTCCGTCCTTCTCGTCGACGAAACGCGGCGAGATCACGGGCTGCTTCAGCGCCGCGAGGTCTACGGCGGAGAAGTACTCCTGGCTGGCCAGGTTGATGATCGTCCTGTCGGGGTGTCCGCGCGTGTCGGCGTTCAGCGCGCGGGCGATACGGTCGCCCCAGAAGGCGTAGAGGCCGACGCCCCGGGGCGTGCGAAGCCGCGTGCCCATCTCCAGTCGGTAGGCCTCGATCCGGTCCAGCGGACGAAGCAGGCCATAGAGCCCCGACAGGATGCGGATGCGGTCCTGCGCCCAGTCGAGCGCTTCCGGGTCCAGGCTGCGCGCGTCCAGGCCGCCATAGACATCGCCGGCGAAGGCGAAGGCCGCCTGCAGGCCTGCCCCGCGACGGCGTCCGAAGGCCTGGAAGCGCTGGTGGTTCAGCTCGGCAAGGTCCTCGGAAATGCCCATCAGGCGGCGCAGGTCCGCCCGCGACAGCTCACGCGCGACGGCGGCGAGTTCGGCGGTGTCGGCCGCGAAGCGGGGCCGTGTCGTGCGAGCGCCTTCGGGGCCCGGAGAGAAGTCCAGGGACTTGGCCGGTGACAGCAGGAAAAGCATGGGGCGGACATAGCGGCTGCGCCGCGGATGGGCCAGCCTTGGCGCGCTGCGCAAAAGAAAAGCGGGGGGGGG
>JAEZEZ010000102.1 GCA_023432855.1 Pseudomonadota bacterium
GGGGGCGCCGGCGGCGTCTGGGCTAAGGCGGGGGCGGCCGTCGCGGCCAGCGTCAGGGCCAGAACGGCGGCGAGGGAAGACGAACGCATGGGCGATCCTCGGATGGCGCGGCCGCGACGGGCGGCCGGCGAGATGGCCGCACGCCTATCACCCGTCCGCCGCCCCGCCTAGCCGCCCCGCTTCCGAGGCGTCCGGATCACGCCGGTCAGGGCGCTTCGGCCGTCCAGCGCGCGGTCCAGTCGAGGATTTCCTTCTGCCAGTCGACCCAGTTGCGCGGCTTCAGCACCCAGTGGTTCTCGTCCGGCACATGGACGAAGCGGCTGGGGATTCCCTCGCGTTGCAGGGCCGAGAAGGTCGCCAGCCCCTGTTCCATCGGCACGCGGAAATCGCGCGAGCCGTGCAGCACCAGCATCGGCTTGGTCCAGTCGCCGACGAAGTCGCCGGGGCTGAAGGCGCGATACAGGTCCATCCGCTCCCACGACGGCCCGCCGAACTCCCAGATGAAATTGCCCAGATCCATGGCGTTCATCAGCTGGGGCACGTCGAACACCCCGGCATGGTTGACCAGACAGCGCCACGGCCCGTTCCACTTCCCGGCGATCAGATTGACCATGTAGCCGCCGTAGGAGGCGCCGAGCGCGCAGGCCTTCTCGCCGTCGAGGAAGGCGTAGCGGTCGAGCGCCGCCGCCCAGCCCTTCTTCAGATCCTCGAGCGGCCGGTCGCCCCAATGCCCGCTGATGGAGTCGGTGAAGGCCTGGCCGTAGCCGGTCGATCCGTGGAAATCGATCATCACTACGGCATAGCCGAGGCCCGCGTAGGACTGCGGGTTCCAGCGGTAGTGGAACATGTTGCCGAAGCTGCCCTGCGGCCCGCCGTGAATCAGGAACGCCACCGGGTACTTGCGGCCCTCGACGTAGCCCGTCGGCTTGATGACGTAGCCGTGGACGGTCTCGCCGTTCCAGCCCGGGAAGCTGAACTGCTCGTATTCGCCCCAGTCGATCTCGGCGACCGCCCCGGCATTGACGTTGGTCAACTGGACCGGGGCCATGCGGTCGCGCGTGCCGACGCGGAAGATCTGGGCCGGGGAGTCGAGGTCGTCCTGGGCGTAGACGATGCTGCGCTGGGCGACGTCGAAGCCGCCGACGTGGCCTGGGCCGGTGACCGGGTTCACACGGCCCGACGCGACCTCGATGGCGAAGATCCGCGTCTGACCGACGTCCTGGGCCGAGGTGTAGATGGTGCGGCCGTCGCTCGACCACTGAATGGTGTCGGCCGAGCGGTCCCAGTCCGAGGCCAGTTCGCGTTCGGCCCCGGTAGCCACGTCGCGCAGCACGATCTGCCAGCGGTCGGCCTCGAAGCCTGGCCGCTTCATGCGGCGGTAAGCGAGCGTCTTGCCGTCGGGCGAGAAGACCGCGCCGGTGTCCCAGGCTTCGTTGGCGTCGGTCAGGTTGCGGGGCGCCGCAGACCCGTCGGCGGGAACCTGAAACAGATCGAAGTTGGTGGACCAGGGTTCCGTGCGGCCGGCTTCGCGCGCGGCGAAGACGATGGCGCGGCCGTCCGGGGTGAAGGTGAACTCGCTGTCGTCGCCGAACGGCCGCGAGGGCGTGTCGCCGTCGAAGCCCCGCATCAGGAACACGGGGTCGCCGGCGCGGCCATCCTCGGCGATCGGCAGGGCGAACAGGTGGTTGCGCGTGCCGTCGGTCCACACGTCCCAGTGCCGGACGAACACCTTGTCGTAGAGGACGCCGGTGCGCTTCTCGTCGCTCTTGTCCAGACGCTCGCTGGTGCAGGCCAGGGTCTCGCAATCGGGCATGACGGCGAGCGACACGGCGAGGCTGCGCCCGTCGGGCGAAACCGCAAAGGCGCCGACGTCGAGCGGCAGGCTCGTCACCTGTGCGGCCTCGCCGCCGGCAGGAGCGATGCGCCACACCTGGCCGCCCTTCATGAAGTAGACGAACCGGCCGTCGCTGGACCAGCGGGCGGTGTTGCCGCCGTCGACCAGGCGGCGCGGGGCTGCGCCGCGGGCGTTGAGGTCAATGATCCACAGGGAACTCATGCCCCGGTTGGCGTCGTAGTCCGTCTGCCGGAACTGGTAGGTGGCCCAACGTCCGTCGGGCGAAACCTGCGGATCCGACACGCGCTCGAAGGTGACGATGTCGCGCGCGGTGAACGGGCGGGCGTCGGCCGCGCCCGCGGCGAACATCAGGGCCGGGGCGGCGACAGCGGCGAGGGCCAGGCGGCGGAGGGACAGGATCATCGAGGGCTCCGGGAATTTCGGTCGCGGTTCCGTAGCATGGCCGTTGAATGCGGGACAAACGCCGCGCCCGTGCGGCAGGGGTGACGAAGGGCGCCGTTTGCCCCTAGAACACCGCTCTCAGGGAGGCGCCGGATGAAGGTCGTCTGTCTCGGCGGCGGACCCGCGGGGCTCTATTTCGCGATCTCGATGAAGCTGCGCGATCCCGCGCACGACATCACCGTCTATGAGCGCAACCGGGCCGGCGACACCTTCGGCTGGGGCGTCGTCTTCTCCGACCAGACCATGGAGAACCTGCGCGCCAACGATCCCGCGGGCGCGGTCGCCATCGGCGAGGCGCTGGCCTGGTGGGACGACATCGACGTCCATATCCGGGACGAGACCATCACCTCAGGCGGTCACGGCTTCTCCGGCATCGGCCGCAAGCGCCTGCTCAACATTCTTCAGGACCGCGCGCGAGAACTCGGCGTGAACCTGGTGTTCCAACACGAGGTCGAACTGGCGGCCCTCGCCACGATGGACGCCGACCTGATCGTCGCCGCCGACGGGCTGAACTCGAAGGTGCGCAACGCCTGGCCGGAGGCGTTCCAGGTCGACGTGGACGTACGCGCGAACAAGTATGTGTGGCTGGGGACCGACAAGGCGTTCGACGCCTTCACCTTCGCCTTCGAGGAGACCGCCCAGGGCTGGATCTGGGCGCATGCCTACCGCTTTGAGGAGGGGGCCTCGACCTTCATCCTGGAGTGCTCGGAAGAGACCTGGCGCGGGCTCGGCTTCGACCGGATGGATCAGGACGAGACCTGCCGCGCCGGCGAACGCATCTTCGCCAGGTACCTGAACGGCCACCGGCTGGAATCGAACGCCCGGCACCTGCGGGGTTCGGCCTGGCTGAACTTCCCCCGCGTTCTCTGCCGCAACTGGCGCAAGGACAACATCGTCCTGCTCGGCGACGCGGCCCACACCGCGCACTTCTCGATCGGTTCGGGCACCAAGCTGGCCTTCGAGGACGCCATCAAGTTGGCGGACGTGCTTCACTCCGGCCTGCCGTTCGAGGAGGCCATGACCGCCTATCAGGACGAACGGCAGGTGGAGGTGCTGAAGCTGCAGTCCGCGGCGCGCAATTCCACCGAGTGGTTCGAGAGCCTAGAGCGATACGTCGGCCTGCCGCCGCTGCAGTTCGCCTATTCCCTGCTCACCCGCAGCCAGCGCGTGAGCCACGAAAACCTGCGCTTGCGGGACCGGGAGTTTCTCGAGGGCGTCGAGCGCTGGTTCGTGGAGCAGGCTACGGGCCAGCCGGCCGAGGCCGCCCAACCGCCCATGTTCGCGCCGCTGAGGCTGCGGGACATGACGCTGAACAATCGCGTCGTGGTCTCGCCCATGTGCATGTACTCCGCCGACGACGGCACGGTGGGCGACTTCCACCTGGTGCACCTCGGGGCCCGCGCCATGGGCGGGGCGGGGCTGGTGTTCACGGAGATGACCGACGTCTCCGCCGACGGCCGCATCACGCCGGGCTGCGCAGGCATGTACCGGCGCGAACACGTCGACGCCTGGAAGCGGATCGTCGACTTCGTCCACGCCAACAGCGCCGCCAGGATCTGCATGCAACTGGCTCACGCCGGCCGCAAGGGATCGACCAAACGGCCCTGGGAAAGCCCCGTCTCCGACGACCCCCTGGACGCGGGCGGCTGGGAGGTCCTGGCGCCGTCGCCCATTCCGTGGTCGCCCCGCAACCCTGTGCCGCGCGCCATGACCAGGGATGACATGGACCGGGTGAAGGCGGACTTCGTCCGCGCGACCCGCTGGGCCGAAGAGGCGGGGTTCGACATGGTCGAGCTGCACGCCGCCCATGGCTATCTCCTGTCGTCATTCCTGACGCCGCTCAGCAACCAGCGGACGGACGAGTACGGCGGCGCCCTGGAGAACCGGCTGCGCTACCCGCTCGAGGTTTTCGAGGCCATGCGTGCGGCGTGGCCGATCCACAAGCCGATGAGCGTCCGCGTCTCGGCGACCGACTGGACGGACGAAGGGATCACCGCCGACGAAGCCGTCGAGATCGCCCGGGCCTTCAGCCGCGCCGGCGCGGATCTCATCGACGTCTCGGCCGGCCAGACCTCGACCGGCGCCAGGCCCGTCTATGGCCGGATGTTCCAGACTCCGCTCTCGGACCGCCTGCGCAACGAAGGCGGGGTGAGGACCATGGCCGTGGGCAACATCTTCGAACCCGACCACGTCAATTCGATCCTGGCGGCCGGCCGGGCCGACCTGTGCGCCCTCGCTCGCCCGCACCTGGCGGACCCGGCGTGGACCCTGCGCGCGGCGGCCGAACTGGACTACGCCGGCCTGAAACCCCCGGTGCAGTACGCCGCCGGACACGACCAGCTGCGCCGCAATCTCCAGCGCCAGCAACAGATGGGAGCCGTATGAGCAAGGATCTGGCGGGCAAGCACGCCCTTGTCACCGGCGGAGGGAGCGGCATTGGCGCCGCAACCGCCTGCCTGTTGTCGAACCACGGTTGCCAGGTGACGGTCGTCGGCCGCACCCTCTCCAAGCTGCAGGAGGCGCTGTTCGACGTCGAGGACGGCTTCACCGTCGCCGCCGACGTGACGGATGAGGACGAACTGGCGCGCGCCTTCTCCGCAGCCCGAGAGCGCTTCGGCAATGTCGACATCCTGATCAACAACGCCGGCGTCGCCCGCGGCGGCCCCTTCCTGCGGACGAGCGACGAGGACTGGCGCGAGATCCTGGAGATCAACCTGCTCGGCGCGGTTGCCTGCACCCGCCTGGCCCTGCCGGCGATGCTGGAGGCCGGGTGGGGCCGGGTGGTCAACGTCGCCTCGATCGCGGGGCTGCGGGGCTCGCCCTATACCGCCGCCTACACGGCGTCGAAGCACGCCATGGTCGGCATGACGCGCTCGCTGGCCCTGGAAACGGTGAAGAAGGGCGTCACCGTCAACGCCGTCTGTCCTGGCTACGTCGACACGCCGATGACCGATCAGACGGTCGAGAACATCCAGGCCAAGACCGGCCGCTCCGAGGAGGAAGCGCGCGCCGAGGTCGAAAAGCTGTCGCAGCAGGGCCGCCTGCTGTCGCCTGACGAGGTCGCCTCGGCCATCGCCTGGCTCTGCCTGCCGGCGCAGGGCGGCGTGAACGGCGCCGCCATACCCATCGGCGGAGAGGGCTGAGATGGACGCGCGCGGCTACCGGGCCAGCCACTTCCTTTGGGACTTCGAGGACGGGGTGGGGACCATCACCCTCAACCGGCCGGAGAAGAAGAACCCGCTCACTTTCGAGAGCTACGCCGAACTGCGCGACCTGTTCCGCAATCTCGTCTACGCCAGGGACTGCAAGGCCGTGGTGGTCACAGGCGCCGGCGGCAACTTCTCGTCCGGCGGCGACGTGTTCGAGATCATCGGGCCGCTCACCGAGATGCAGATGCCGGCGCTGCTCGACTTCACGCGCATGACGGGCGATCTCGTGAAGGCCATGCGAGCCTGCCCCCAGCCGGTCATCGCCGCTGTGGACGGGATCTGCGCCGGCGCCGGCGCCATCATGGCCATGGCTTCGGACATCCGGCTGGGGACCAGTCGGACGAAGACCGGCTTCCTGTTCACCCGCGTGGGGCTGGCGGGCTGCGATATGGGCGCCTGCGCCATCCTTCCCCGCATCATCGGCCAGGGCAGGGCTTCCGAGTTGCTGTTCACGGGCCGCTTCATGAGCGCGGAGGAGGGGGAGCGCTGGGGCTTCTACAATCGCCTGGTCGAGCCGGAAGCTCTGAGAGGCGAGGCTCACGCCCTGGCCCTGTCGCTTGCGCGGGGGCCGACCTTCGCTCACGGGATGACCAAGACCCAGCTCAACGCCGAGTGGGACATGGGCCTGAACGAAGCCATCGAAGCCGAAGCCCAGGCCCAGGCCATCTGCATGACCACCGGGGACTTCCGCCGCGCCTTCGAGGCCTTTGCCGCAAAGCGCGACCCCGTATTCGAGGGCGACTGATGGCGGACCGAAGCTTCCTCGGCTGGCCATTCTTCGATGACCGCCACCGGTCGCTCGCCGACAGCCTCGACGCCTTCACGGCCGCCGAGATCGCGCCGCTGGACGCCGGCGCCGATCACCACTCCGAGGCGGGTCTGGACGATGCCTGCGCCGAAATCATGCAGTCGCTGGCGCAGGGCGGCTGGCTCAGGAACGCCGTGCCCATCGACGGGCCCCTGGACGTCCGCACCCTCTGCCTGACCCGCGAGACCCTGGCCCGCACCTCGGGCCTCGCCGACTTCGTCTTCGCCATGCAGGGTCTGGGGTCTGGCCCCATCAGTCTGTTCGGCACGGAGGACCAGAAGGCGCGCTACCTGACGGCGGTCGCCGAGGGCAGCAAGGTCGCCGCCTTCGCCCTCAGTGAGCCGGAGGCCGGATCGGACGCCGCGGCGCTGGCGACAACCGCGCGCCGGGACCGCGACGGCTGGGTGCTCGACGGGACCAAGACCTGGATCTCCAACGGCGGCATCGCCGACTTCTACGTCGTCTTCGCCCGGACGGGAGAAGCGCCGGGCGCGAAGGGTCTCTCGGCCTTCGTCGTGGACGCAGAAACGCCGGGGCTGGAGGTGGTGGAACGCATCCCGGTGATCGCCCCGCATCCGCTGGCGACGTTGCGGTTCGCCGGCTGCCGCGTGCCGGGCGAAGCGCTCATCGGCGAGCCGGGGGCGGGTTTCCGCATCGCCATGGCGACCCTGGACGTGTTCCGCTCGACCGTCGGCGCCGCGGCTCTCGGTTTCGCCCGCCGGGCTTTCGACGAAAGCCTCAGGCGTGCGGCCGAGCGCGAGCTGTTCGGCGCGCCCATGGCCGAGCTGCAGATGGTGCAGGGTCATCTGGCGGACATGGCGCTGAGGATCGACGCCGCCGCCCTGCTGGTCTACCGCGCGGCCTGGACCAAGGACGCCGGCGCGCCGCGGGTCACCCGCGAGGCGGCCATGGCCAAGCTGTTCGCGACCGACGAGGCGCAGAAGGTGATCGACGCGGCAGTGCAGCTGCACGGCGGCGAGGGCGTGCGTTCCGGCTCGGTGGTGGAAAGCCTCTATCGCGAAATCCGCGCGCTCAGGATCTACGAGGGCGCCAGCGACGTGCAGAAGGTGGTCATCGCCCGCCAGGCGCTGGCGGCCGCGACCGGAGGCGCCCGATGACCGCCCACCTCGACACCTTCGTGCGCGACAATCTCCCGCCGCCCGACCTGCTGCCCGAGTTCCGCTTCGACCTGCCGGAGCTGAACTATCCGGAACGGCTGAACGTGGCGCAGATGCTCGACCGGGTCGTCGACTCTGGCCTGGGCGACAAGCCGGCCGTGGTCTGGGAAGGCGGGCAGTGGACCTATCGCGAGCTGGCGGAGCGCGCCGACCGCATCGCCGCGGTCCTGGCCGGGGAAATGGGGCTGGTCCCGGGCAACCGTGTCCTGCTGCACGGGCCGAACCGGCCGATGACCATCGCCGCCTGGTTCGCCATCGCCAGGGCCGGCGGCGTGATCGTTGCGACCATGCCGATGCTGCGCCCGGCCGAACTCGCGGTCGTGATCGAGAAGGCCCGGATCACGCACGCGCTATGCGACCACAGCCTTCTCGAGGCGGTAGAGGCCGCGCGCTCTGCGTCTCCCGTCCTCACCCGGGTGAGTTCCTGGGGCCCCGGCGGCGATCTCGAGCAGAAGATGGCCGCGACCGCCGCGCCTTTCACCGGTGTCGACACCGCCGCCGACGACCCCGTGCTCATCGCCTTCACCTCGGGCACCACCGGCAAGCCCAAGGGCTGCGTCCACCTCCACCGCGACGTCTTCGCCATGGCGGACACCTTCTCGCGCCACGTGCTCAGGCCCGAGCCGGACGAGGTGTTCGCCGGCACCCCGCCCTACGCCTTCACCTTCGGCCTGGGCGGCCTGGTGATCTTCCCGATCGCGGCGGGCGCGACCATCGCCTGTCTCGAGCGGCCGGGCTTCGACGCGCTGTGCGAGGCGGTCGAGCGGCACGGGGTCACCACCCTGTTCACCGCGCCGACCGGCTATCGGGCCATGCTCCGGCAGTGCGAGCCGTCACAGCTGAAGAGCCTGAGGAAGTGCGTCTCGGCGGGCGAGACCCTGCCCGCCGCCACCTCCGACGAGTGGTTCGAGCGCACGGGGATCCGCATCATCGACGGCATCGGCTCCACCGAGATGATCCACATCTTCATCTCCGCCTCCGGCGACGACATCCGGCCGGGCTCCACCGGGAAGCCTGTGCCCGGCTATCGCGCCCAGATCATCGACGAGGAAGGCCGTCCCCTGCCGCGCGGAGAAACGGGCCGGCTGGCGGTGAAAGGGCCCACCGGCTGCCGCTACCTCGCCGACGAGCGCCAGCTCGCCTACGTCCAGAATGGCTGGAACGTCACCGGCGACGTCTATCGCGTCGACGAGGACGGCTACTTCTGGTTCGTCGCCCGCAACGACGACATGATCGTCTCCTCCGGCTACAACATCGGCGCGCCCGAGGTTGAGGCCGCGCTGCTGAAACATCCCGCGGTGTCCGAGTGCGCGGTGGTCGGCGTCCCCGATCCCGAGCGAGGACAGATCGTGAAGGCGTTCGTCGTCCTCAATGAGCCGGGTCAGGCGGGCGACGACATGGCCATGGCGCTACAGGGCTTCGTCAAGGAAACCATCGCCCCGTACAAGTATCCGCGCGCCGTAGAATTCCGCACCGGGCTGCCCAAGACCCAGACCGGCAAGCTGCAGCGTTTCCGCCTGCGCCAGGAGGAGACGGCTTGAAGAGTTTCGACCGCGCGCTGAAGGTGAAGTTCGGCTGGTGCGACCCGGCCGGCATCATGTTCTTCCCGCGCTACTTCGAGCTGGCCAACGACACCCTGGAGGCCTGGTTCTCCGGACCTCTGGGCATCTCGTTCCGGGTGCTGCACGAGGACATGAAGCTGTCGGTCCCGACCCGACGGTTCGAGGCGGACTTCCTCGCCCCTTCGCGTCTGGACGACTGGCTCGACATCGACCTGCGGGTGGAGAAGCTCGGCAACACCTCGTGTACGGTGCTTCACGCCGTCACCTGCGACGGACAGGCGCGCTTCCTCGGCCGCCAGACCATCGTCCTGATCAGCGGCGCGACCTTCGCCACCGTCCCCTGGCCCGACGATCTTCGCCGCAAGATCGAACCCTTCGTGGAGAGCCGCTGATGCGCACCCTGCTGCCGGAAGGCTGGCCCCGCCCGAAGGGCTACGCCAACGGGATCGAGGCTTCGGGGCGGATGATCTTCGTCGCGGGCATGATCGGCTGGGACGAAACGGGCGCCTTTCCGGACAAGGACTTCGCCGGCCAGGTCCGCCGCACCCTCCAGAACACCCTGGCGGTCCTGAAGGAGGGCGGAGCCGGCCCAGAGCATATCGCCCGCCAGACCTGGTACATCACCAGCAAGGCCGACTACCTGGCCTGCGTCCGGGACCTTGGCGCCATCTGGCGCGAGGTGATCGGGCCGCACTACCCGGCCATGGCGGTCGTCGAGGTGACGGCGCTGATGGAGGATGAGGCGAAGGTGGAGATCGAGACCACGGCGGTGGTCCCGGCCTGAGCCTCAGTCCTTGGGCAGGAAGGGCGAGAAGGTGATGACCGTGAAGGTGTCGCGGATGTGCGGCCGGGTCTGCACCTTCTTGGTGACGAAGGTCCCGATGTCCTCATCCTTGCCGAGATGGAACTTGGCCAGCAGGTCGTACTGGCCCGAGGTCGAATAGACCTCCGAAACGTTCTCGACATTGTCGACGATGTCGGCGGCCACGTCGTTGGCGTGCCCCAGCTCGCATTTGATGAAGACGAAGATGGCGGTCATCATCGCGGGGGTCCCTCCGGCGGCGTTCGCCGCTTCCCTAGCACGCCGACCGCATGAACCAAGCCCCGATGCCCGCTCCGCTCGATCCTGACATCGACTACGTCCGAGAGTACGACAACCGAAGCCGCGTGCCAGAGCATCCCCGGCTGTTCGAAGCCTGGGCGCGGGACAGCGCCCGCTGGCGTGAGGAGCGGCCGCCGCACGTCCTCGACTATGGCGAGGGCGAGCGCCAGCGCATCGATGTTTTCGAAGGCGAGGACGGCCCCTGCGTGCTGTTCATTCACGGCGGCTACTGGCAGGCGATGGACCGCTCGTCTTCCAGCATCTGCGCCCGCGGCCTGAACCTGCGCGGGATCACCGTCGGCGTCGCCGGCTACGACCTGTGCCCGAACGTCGCCATCGGCGACATCGTCGGACAGATGCGGGCGGCGACCATCGCCCTGTGGCGCCACACCGGGCGGCCCGTGATCGCCGCGGGCCACTCCGCCGGAGGTCACCTGGCGGCCTGTCTGCTGGCCACCGACTGGACGCAGCAGGGCGCGCCGAAGCAGCGTGTGCCCGCCGCCTGCGCCATCTCAGGCCTGTTCGACCTGAGGCCCCTTATCGAGACGCCGCTGAACGGCGCCCTGAGGCTCGACGAAGCCGAGGCCGTGCGGCAGTCGCCCCTCTTCTGGGCGCCGCCGGAAGGCCTGACGCTGGACGCGGTGGTCGGTGGCGGGGAAAGCGCCGAGTACCATCGCCAGAGCCGCGCGATCGTGGACGCCTGGGGCGCGGCGGGGGTGGCGACACGCTACGGGGAAGTCGAGGGAGCCAACCACTTCACCGTGCTGGCGCCGCTCGCTGACCCCGAGAGCGAAATGGTCGGCCTGCTGGTCGAACTGGCGCGGGCCTGACCGAAGCCTACTCGCCCAGATCCCGCGGCAGGGTCGGGCTGCTGAGCACACGCTCCAGCGCTCGCCAGCGCCCCGCCTGGTCGGCCGCCGCCGCCTCCACATGGGCCGCAGCCATCTCCTTTCCGAGGCCATAGTTGATCACATAGCTGCGGTAGCCCTCGGTGAAGCGGATCGACTGCTCCGCCCGCTCGCGCGAGATCAGCTGGTACTTCTGGGCCATGGCGATGGCCGTCTCCCGGTCGATGCGGCCGTCCAGGTACTCGGCGGCGATGGTCATGCGGGCGCCGGAGAGGGCGTCGATGGCGTCCTCCAGTTCGCCGTAGGCGGCCGCGGTCGCCGGATCCAGGCCGGCGAGCGGGTAGAGCGTCTGGGCTTCGAAGCGCGTCTTCTCCACCCCGGGAAAGGCCAGCTCGATGCCGTAGTTGGAGGTCCCCTCCGCGATCAGCGAGAGCGGGCTGTAGAGGGGATAGACCGAGAACTCGACGAAGCCCTCGCCCTTCACCAGGCGGTCTTCAAGCAAGGCGTTGTGGGTATGGTGCCCCGGATAACCCTCGTGGCAGCCGAGGTCGACGGCGCGGCTGATGAAGATCGGAAAGTCGGTGTTCACCTGGATCAGCGAGTGGGCGCCGCCCTTGTACCAGTTGTATCCCGACCACGACTTGCCGGTGACGAACTCCAGGACAAAGGATTCGTCGGCCGGCAGGCGGATGTGCGCGGCGGTGCGGCGGCGGCACTCGGCGATGGCGGCGCGGAAAACCGGCTCCAGCCGATCCTTCGGGATGACGTAGCGGTTGCGGAAGGCCTCCACCCGGTCCGACAGGGGGCCCGGGCCGGGAACCAGAGCCTCGACCCGCGCCAGCAGGGGGTCGTATTCGCTCAGCGGCTTGAGCTCCAGCTGGACGCCGAACAGCTCGCGCGCCTCGGTGCGGAAATCCGACTTCCGGCCCGCGATCATCCCCAGCCTGAACTGAGCGGCGTTTATGTGCTCCAGCAGAAAGGCCATGCGGCGCTCCTGCAGGGGCGTCAGCTCGTGGACTTCGTCGATCGCTTCCAGCTCGGCGACGAGGCGGGAGGCCTCGGCCTGCAGCTCCTCGATCGTGCCCTTGTCCGCCTTGGCCTCGGCCTGCCACCCGGCGGGACCGTAGTAGGCGTCGACATAGCCGTCCTCGTGCTCGCCGATCTTCAGGATCAGTTTCACGTAGGCGGGCGCGACCTCTGCGAACGGATCGGCTGAACGGGAAGGCGGGCCGGCTGTGGCGCACGCAGTGAGGGCGAGAGCGGCGAGGGCGGCGATCAGGAGGCGCATGGAAGTCCTTTCGTGCGGCCGGACCTTAGCCGTGATCCGCGCGCGGGGTCACCTCTTCCCATTCGCGTCCTTCACCCCCACGATGCGTCGGGGGAGGGACTTCGATGGAGAATCCGGAGGAGGCCGCGCCGACGCCGCGCGCGCCGATGTGGAAACGGCTCGGCTTCAGCCGCTGGGGTCCGCGGGCGGTCTTCGAATCCATGCTCATCGTGCTCAGCGTGCTGCTGGCGCTGTGGGTCAACCAGTGGGTGGAGGACCGCAAGACGGCCGAAAGGGTGGCCGAGGCGCGCAGCTTCTTCCACGAGGAGCTGAAGGCCAATCGCGCCGTGGTCGCCTCGGAGCGGATTCTGGCCCACCACCTGGCCTTGCGCAAAGGACTGTCGGAGGCCCTGGCCCAGGAGCCGGCGTCGGATGAGGCCGTCTATGAGGCGATCGGACGGGTGTTCGCCGGCGGCATCCACCCGGCGGGATTGCGCGACGCCGTCTGGCGCAGCGTCTCGGCGGGCGAGCTGATGCACGCCATGGAGCCGCGCGAGGTGTTCATGCTCGCCGACATCTACCGCCTGCAGGCGAACCTCGACGAGATCAATCGCTCTTCCTACGCCAGCTTCATGAACGCCGACACGGACACGCCGGCCGCGCGGCGCAAGTTCGCCCGGGCGCTCGCCCTGCACCTGGGGGACGTCGTCACCACCGAGCAGATGCTGATCGGGCTGTATGACGACGCCCTGGTGCGTCTCGACAGTGAACCGGACGGGTCCGCCGCACGTAGGTAGGGCATGAACCGACGCGCCCTGCTTGCCGCCCTCCCGGCTGCGACGCTCGCCGCCTGCTCGCCGCTTCGCGCCTTCAGCACCCTTGCGCCGCGCGATCCCGCCCGGGCGGGGCCGCTCGACGTCCCCTACGGACCGCACCCGCGTCAGCGCATGGACATCTACCGGCCCCGCCAGCCGGAGGGTCCGTCGCCGATCCTCGTGTTCTTCTATGGCGGCAACTGGGACTCCGGCCGGCGCCAGGACTATGGCTGGGTCGGTCACGCCCTGGCCGCGCAGGGCTTCGTGACCGCGATTCCGGACTATCGTCTTGTCCCGGAAGTGCATTACCCCGCCTTCGTCGAGGACGGCGCCCGATCCGTCGCCGCGCTGCGCGGTCTCGCCTCGTCGCTGGGCGCCGACGCGGATCGCCTCGCCGTCTCCGGCCACTCGGCCGGGGCCTACATCGCTGCGATGCTGGCGCTGCAGCCCGACTATCTGGCCGCGGCGGGGACGCCTCCGGTCCAGGCCTTCGCCGGTCTGGCCGGCCCTTACGACTTCCACCCGTTCGATGTCCCGGCCGCGGTCGCCGCCTTTGGCAAGGCGCCCGATCCCGCCGCGACCCAGCCCGTCAACCTGGCCCTTGAACGCGCTCCGCCGGTCTTCCTCGCCCATGGCGACAGCGACGAGCTGGTCCAGCCCCGCAACAGCCGTTCGCTGGCCGGCAAGCTGGCCGCCGCCGGCGCCGACGTGGAGTTCAAGCTCTATCCGGAACTCGATCACAAGGACCTGGTGCTGACCCTGTCGCGTCCGTTCCGTGGCCGGGCGCCGGTGCTCGAGGACATGAGCGGCTTCCTGCGCAGCCGTCTCGCCTGAGTTGCTCTGGCGATGGATGTCGCAGCCGCCTAAAAGAGGCGAATGACCGAGCCCCTGAGCGCGATCGAGGCCGTGGAAAGCCTGGAAAGGGTTTATGACGCGGCGGTCGAGGCCCAGCGCGGCGCGCTGCAGGCCTTCCTGCGGGACGGTACGCGTCCCGACCTCATGGACCGTGCGAGCGGCGTCTTCGGCTACCCCGAGCTCAAGCTCAGCTGGAAGGCCGAGACGGCTCCGCCCCGGCTCAACCGCGCCTACGCGCGGCTGTCGACGCCCGGGACCTATACGACGACGGTGACGCGACCTTCCCTGTTCCGGGACTACCTGCTCGAACAGCTCACGCTGCTCGAACAGGATTACGGCGCCGAGTTCGAGGTCGGCCCGTCCAGCCAGGAAATCCCGTTTCCCTACGTCCTCGAAGGGCAGGCCGGCGCAGGTCTGGACGCGGCCGTCACCAACGAGATCGCGCGCTGGTTTCCAACCACGGAGCTGGCGCACATCGGCGACGAGGTCGCCGACGGGCTATGGATCCGGGACCCCGACGGGCGCCGGCCGCTGGCGCTGTTCGACGGGCTCCGCACCGACTACTCCCTGCAGCGGCTCACGCACTACACCGGCGCGCCGGCCGAACACGTCCAGCAGTACATCCTGTTCACGAACTATCATCGCTATGTCGACGAGTTCGTCCGCTGGGCCTGCGCCCGGCTGAAGGCCCCGGACAGCCCCTACACGGCGCTGTCTGGCGCCGGCGGGACGATGGTCGGAGCACAGGACGCCGATCCCGACCGCATCCTCGCCGAGGGCGCATGGCGTCGCCACCAGATGCCCGCCTGGCACCTGATGGCGCCGGGCAACCTGGGGGTCTCGCTGGTCAACATCGGGGTCGGGCCATCCAACGCCAAGACCGCCACCGACCATCTGGCGGTGCTGCGCCCCCAGGCGTGGCTGATGATCGGCCACTGCGGCGGTCTGCGCGCCAGCCAGTTCATCGGCGACTATGTGCTGGCTCACGCCTATCTGCGCGACGACCACGTGCTGGACGACATCCTGCCGATCGAGATTCCGATCCCGCCCATCGCGGAGGTCCAGGTGGCGTTGCAGCAGGCGGCCCTCGAGGTGACCGGCGAAGAGACCGACGCGCTGAAGCGGCGGCTTCGCACCGGCACCGTGGTGACCACCGACGACCGCAACTGGGAGCTTCGCTACAGCCTCAGCGCCCTACGCTTCTCCCAGTCCCGCGCCGTGGCCATCGATATGGAAAGCGCCACCATCGCCGCCCAGGGCTACCGTTTCCGGGTGCCCTACGGCACGCTCCTGTGCGTCTCGGACAAGCCCCTGCACGGCGAGATCAAACTGCCTGGCCAGGCAAATCGCTTCTACGAACGGGCGATCCGCGAACACATCCAGATCGGCATCGCGACCGTCGACGCCCTGCGCGAGGCGGGCTCCCGCCTGCATTCCCGCAAGCTGAGGGCCTTCGACGAACCACCTTTCCGCTAGTCCAACTAAAGCACTTTACATTCTAAAGTAGGTGTGGGATGAGTCGGTCATTGGAGAACCGGAGGCTCCGACCGATGACCGACGAACAGATGCAGAATGTCAGGGATGATATCGCCTTCATGCGCGCGCTCGCCGCCGAGGGCCGTCGTACGCCCCTGCTGGGCGGCGCGATCCTCGCGGCCGCCGGGCTGATCTTCGGGGCCGCCAGCCTGGCCTACTGGGCCCTGCTGGAGGGCTTCATCCGGGCTCACCAGGGCTGGGGTTCGCTGGTCATCTGGATGGGCGCGGGCCTACTGTTCGCCGTGGCGCTGACCTTGGTGAACCGCCGCATCGGCAGCAAGCCCGGCGCCCGGTCGCCCTCGAACAAGGCCACCGGAGCCGCCTGGATGGGGGTCGGCCTTTCCATCTTCGTGATGGCGCTGTCCTACATCGCCGCGGCCTATCAGCTGCGCACGGAAGCCGTGCTCGCGACCTTTCCCTCGCTGATCCTGGCTCTCTACGGCGCCGGCTGGACGGTCGCGGCCTCGATGACCGGAAAGAAGTGGCTGTGGTGGGTCGGCATAGCGTCCTGGGCGATGGCTCCCGTCCTGGCGTGGCTGTCGAACTCGACCCTCATGTACGTCGTCTACGCCGGCTCACTCTTCCTGCTCATGAGCCTGCCCGGCTTCATCCTGCTGCGCGCAGAACCTTCCGACGTCGTGTGAGCCATGAGCGAGAGCCGTAACGGTTTCGACATCGAGGCGATCGACGAGGTCATTCACGGCCGCATTCGGCTGGGGGTGATGGCCTACCTTTCGGGTGTCGAAACCGCCGAGTTCAACGAACTGAAGGCGCGGCTGCAGGCGACCGACGGAAATCTGTCGGTCCACCTGCGCAAGCTCGAGGACGCGGGCTACGTGGAGGTGCGCAAGACCTTCGTCGACCGCAAGCCCAGGACGAGCATCACCATCAGCGACGTGGGACGCGCGGCCTTCGTTCGCTACCTCGACGCCATGCAGAAGCTCGTGGCCGAGGCGGGCGGCTGAACCCCGCGCCGGGAGCCTCGCATTCGGGGGCGGGGGCCTCTATCTGAGGCGTATGGACGGCCGCATCCACCGCTTCGATTCGATCGACAACTTCCGCGACTACGGCGACTACGATACCGCCGCCGGTCGCCGTCTGGCCCGCGGCCGGCTGCTGCGCTCGGCGCACCATGCGCGCGCCACCGACGCGGACCTGCAAAAGCTCAAGACCATGAACGTCGCGGTGGTGGTCGACCTGCGCCATCCCCGCGAACGCGAACAGCAACCCTCGCGGCGCCATCCCTTCTGGTCCGGCCAGGTCATCGAGAGCGACATCTGCGAGGACCGCGACGCGGAAGCTCCGCACGTCACCTTCCTGAGAACGACCGACCTCAGCGAGGACAGCGTCAACGCCTACATGACCCAGGCCTACCGCCGCATCCCCTTCGAGCAGCGGCACTTCGACCTTTTCTCACGCTACTTCCGGGCTCTGGCCGATGCGCGCGGCGCCGTGCTGATCCACTGCGCCGCCGGCAAGGACCGGACCGGCATCCTGGCCGCCCTGACCCATCACATGGCGGGAGTCTCCCGGGACGACCTGCTGGAGGACTACCTTCTGACCAACTCCGCCGTCGACATGACGGCTAAGGCGCCGGAGATCGCGCGCCGCATCGAAGAGCTCTACGGCCGCACCGCCACACCGGCTGCCGTCCAGGCATTCCTTGGGGTCCGCCCGGAGTTCCTCGAGCACGCCTTCGACGAGATGGAGAGCCGTCACGGTTCGCTGGACGGCTACCTCGAACACGCCCTTGGCATCGACGGCGCAACCCGCGAACGGATCGCCGCCCGCCTCCACGGCGAGGACTGAGTGGCGGGCGAACGTCCCGCGCTCTAAGCAGAGGCGGTGAGCAGCGTCACCCACACGGAGCGCCCGGCGCAGGTCCCGCAGGCGGGAGCCTGGCGTGACCCCGTGGAGGTCGCGGCGGCCCTTTCGGACCGGCCCTGGCCGGTGGCCCTCCTGTCCGACGGCGGAGCGCATGGCCGCTGGTCCTACGTCGCCGCCGAACCCGACCGGGTCGAACAGCTGTGGCCCGGCGACGACCGGAGCGCTCCGGATCTGCTGCGACGTATGCTGGACGCCCCGGACGACGTGGCGGTCGGTCCGGCCCCCTTCCGCGGCGGCGTCATCGGCCTGGCCGCCTATGAGTTCGCCGACCGTCTCGAGCCACTCGGTCTGCCACGGGATCCCGACTGGCCCGACCTCACCCTGGCGCGGTACGCCTCGGTCCTCGCCTTCGATCACCACGAGCGGCGGGTGCACGCGTTCGGTCCGCTGGCCGCGGAGTGGCTGCAGATGCCGCCCGGGGACGCTGCTGCGCCCGGGGTCCTCTGCGCCGACTTCGAAGCCGAGAAGACCTCCGAGACCTACGAAGCGGCGGTGGCCGACGTGATCTCCCGCATCGAGGGTGGTGAAATCTTCCAGGCCAACGTCGCGCGGGCGTGGCGGGGCCGCCTGGCCCCCGACGCGGGGCCGCTGGACCTGTTCCGGCGTCTTGCCGCGACAAGCCCTGCTCCGTTCGCCGCTTGGTGGGACATGGGTGCGCGCGCTCTGGTCTCGAACTCGCCGGAACGCTTTGTGGAAGTCTCGCCCGAGGGCGACGGACGGTTCCGGGTTGAGACCCGCCCGATCAAGGGGACCCGTCCGCGCGCCGCCGATGAAGCCGACGACGCCCGCCTGGCGGCGGAGCTCCTCGCAAGCGAGAAGGACCGCGCCGAGAACCTGATGATCGTCGACCTCATGCGGAACGACCTGGCGCGTGTCTGCGAGCCCGGCGCTGTCCGGGTCGACGAACTGTTCCGGGTCGAGAGCTACGCCAACGTCCACCACCTGGTTTCGACCGTCACCGGGCGCCTCGCCCAAGGCATGGACGCCTCCGACCTGCTGGCCGCCGCCTTCCCCCCCGGTTCGATCACGGGCGCGCCCAAGGTGCAGGCGATGAAGACCATCGCCCTGCACGAGCCGCCCCGGGGGCCCTGGTGCGGCTCCCTTCTCCGGGCAGGCTTCGACGGCGGCTTCGATTCCAGCGTCCTGATCCGTTCGGCGGGCCTCGTGCGCGACGACGACGGCTGGCGTTTCCGCGCCTGCGCCGGGGCCGGGATCGTCGCCGACAGCGATCCTCGCGCAGAGCAGCTGGAGACGGCAGACAAGATCTCCACCCTGCGCCGCGCGCTGACGGAGCCGCTATGAGCATCCCATCCGATGACCGCGGCCTGTTGCTGGCCGACGGCCTGTTCGAGACCCTGCTCTGGCGCGACGGCGGACCGGTCGACTTCCACACCCATGCGGACCGTCTGCGTCGGGGATGCGCGGCGCTCGGGCTGCCGGCGCCCACCGCCGCGCAGCTCACCGACGCCGTCGCCGCCGTGGTCGGCGCCGCACCGGCTGAGGGCTCGGCGTTTGCCGTTCGCCTGACCTGGACCGCCGGATCCGGCGGCCGAGGGCTGGGCCGCCCGGCGGAGCCCAGTCCCCGACTTGTGGCGGCGGCCTTCCCGGCCCCCGAACGCGAGGGCCCGGCGCGCCTGGCGACCAGCAGCATCCGCCGCAACCCGCACTCGCCGACCTCGCGGCTGAAGACGCTGGCCTACCTCGACAACGTCATGGCGCGGCGGGAAGCGCTGGCGGCCGGCGCCGATGAGGCGCTGATGCTCAACACGCGCGGCGAGGTGGCATGCGCCGCCGCCGCCAACCTCTTCTGGATCGAGGAAGACCGGCTGATGACGCCGGCGCTGGACGTCGGGGTGCTGGACGGCGTCACGCGAGGCCGCGTGCTGGCGGCGGCGTCCGCCGTCGGGCTCCGGGCGGAGGAGTGCGCCGTACCGGCGGAGAGACTCGCGTCGGCTACCGGGATGTTCCTGACCAACAGCCTGATCGGCGTCCGCCCCGTCGGTTCGCTGGACGGCAGGCCCGTCAGCCCCCATCCCGCAGTGGCGAGGCTGGCCGCGGCGGCCGGGGTCTAGCTCTTTGCGACCTGGTCGCTGAGGCGCGGGCGCAGGTAGTAGGTCTTCCGCATCGTCATCGACGACGGCATGACGTGGTCGAAGGGGGAGGCGTAGACGTACTCCACCTCGGACATCACCACGCTCTCGCCATTGGCGATCAGATTGGCCGGCAGGCTGACGGTCGAGCCGTTGTTGCGCGGCGTCCAGTTGCTGGCCTGGCTCCAGTCGACCCGCGCCTGGCCGGAGCTGTTGCGCGTCACGCTGGTGATGCGCTGGCGCAGCGTCGCGGTCGGGAAAGGCTTCATGACCTGCGTCGCCACCTGGAAGACGTCGTTCAGCTCGGCCGTGCTGACGCTTTCGGACTGGGCCACGAGGTCCGCGATGGCCGAGGCCACGTGCTCGGTGCGCTTCTGGGCCATGAAGCCCTGACACAGCTCGGCCAGGCCGAAATAGAACAGGATCATGATCGGCGCGATGAAGGCGAACTCCACCGCCGACACGCCCTTGCGGTCGTCGCGGAAGCGCCTGAGCCAGCGAACGGTGCGCAGCATCATTGGTAGGGCTCGTTGCGGAAGGTGGCGGCCGCCGTGACCACCGCCTCGCCGTTCTTCAGCTTGCCGAGCGCCTGCGACAGGAACGGCGTGAACAGCTTCCAGCGGTAGAAGCCGCGGGCGAGGACGATGTCTTCCGGCCCGCCTGGCACGAACGTCAGGCCGCCGTCGTTGAAGGTGCCGTCGCTCTGGACCGGGTTGGGCGGATTGGCGGTCGACCACTGCGGATAGGTGCGCACGTCCACGCTCAGGTGGGTCATGCAGTGGTCCTCGAGCCAGACCATGCGCTCGCAGACATTGGTGCGGAACGAGGCAGCCGAGGCGCCCCCGGCGGTCTGCAACTGGCCTGTGCGGATCTGCCGGGCTGCCGCGCGCATCCCGTCATCGAGCGTCGTCGAGATCGTGAACACGATGGCGAGCTCGATCATCGCGAAGAGCATGAAGAAGAAGGGCGCGGCGACGATGGCGAACTCCACCGCCGTGGCCCCGTCCTCAGCCCGCCGGAAGCGGCCGAGGGCGGCGCGAAGGCGTCCGCGGCCGGCCCTGGGTGTTGCGTGCTGCGTCTTCATCTCGCTGCCCCCGGTCATCCGGTCAGGGCGTGGGCGGGGTCGGCGCGGGCCGGCCGGCGGTGCGGATGCTGGCCGAGCAGGTGCCGGCGCAGGCCATCTCGGTCACCTGCGAGCCGCGGTACACGGAGACGGCGCCCTCGGTCGGGGCGGTGACCACGACCTCGCCCTGCCACAGGGTGCGGCCCAGGGGATCGAGCACCACCACCTCGGTGACGCCGTAACCGCGCCCGGAGAGGAAGAGGGTCCGTTCGTCCACGACCGTCACGTCCGCCACAGCCGGGTTGCCCACGATCACGGATGCGGCCGTGCCGCGCAGGTTGATGCGGGTCGTGTGGTCGATGGCCACGCTGGTGCGCGGCGCAGCCAGGGCCGGAGTGGCGATGGCCAGGGCCATGCAGGCGACGAGCAGGCGACGCATGAATTCGCTCCTTGAGTCTTGGCGCGTGCGCGCGAGAGGCCAACTTGGCCCCGTTTCCTCAAGGAAGCCTGAATCCCCACGGTGAACGATTTCTTGCTCCGCCCGCCGGGCGGCCAGGTTCCCGGCGGGCGGATTTTTTTTCGGGAGGGCCGCCGTTGCTTGGCTCGGGCGAACCCGTTGCCGCGCAAGGGTTTGCGGCCTCCTGGTTAACCGATCTTCATAGTAAAGATTGGTTCACTATAAGAAAATTCAAGTAGAAACGCCATCGTTCACCCGTAATTAAGCGTGGCGCCGCATTCTGCTCATGCGTTCGGGGGACGAAGCGGATGAAACCGGCTCGGACCCTCTGGTGGGAAGTGTCAACTCGCTAAGGAGACCAACATGTCGAAGTTCATCAACCGCTTCATCAAAGACGAATCTGGCGCCACGGCCATCGAATACGGCCTGATCGCTGCTCTCATCGCTGTCGTGATCATCGCCGCTACTCAGGCGCTGGGCACCAACGTCAGCGGTAAGTTCCAGGAAGTCGCCGACGGCATCGCCGGCAGCTAATCCTGAGAACACAAGACTGAACGCGGGGGGGGGGCGGGGGGCCAGCCCCCC
>JAEZEZ010000103.1 GCA_023432855.1 Pseudomonadota bacterium
GTCCTCTCCTGAAGGAGAGGCAGGCTACCCGGTCACCCCACCATCCGCCCGGCCCCGCGGGCGTTGGCGTCGAGGTGTTCGGGGCCGAGGCCGCGGGGGCGGTTCTCCGGCGGGGCGACGAGACCGCCCGGGCCCCGGGGCGGCGGTTCGCGGCCGATGCGGACGTAGCGGCTGCGGCAGGCGGCGCAGCGGATGCGGCCGGCGATGCCGACCAGGCGGTTGGCCTGGTTGACCTTCAGCCGGCGCAGCAGGTCGGGCGGCCAGCTGGCCCGGCGGTGGCAGGAGACGCACTCGATGGTCAGGGTCACGCGCCGCTCGACCAGTTCCCAGATGCGCACCTGGCCCAGGCCGTCGGCGATGCGGAACGTCGGCTGGTCCTCGCGCATGGGCATGGCGCGGGCCTCAGGCGCGCGGGGCGGAGATGGACGAGGGCGCGCCGGCGGCGGGCGCCTGCAGGCTGCGTTCGGCGTAGTCCAGGGCCGCCATCAGGGCGGTGAGCGCCTCCCACTGGGGCGTGTTCGGCCCGAACACCTCGCGCATGTCGGGGGTGCGCAGGCGGCAGGCGTGCATGGCTTCGAGGGCGCGGTCGAGACGGCGGGTGATCATGGCGGACGCTCCACTGATGTTCCCGATATGTTCTCCTGTCACGGACGGGAGTCAATCGGAACGCGCCCGCGCGCCTGTGGATGGCAGGGACCGGTTTTCCTTCACCCCTACGCCCACGGTTGCTAGACCGTGGGGCATCCCAGACAAGCCGGAGAGCCCGTGACCCCCGAGACCGAGCCGACCCCGCCGCGCCGCAGCCGCCGCCCCTCCGCCATCCTGCGCGAGTTCATGGCCCAGGAGGCCTCGGGCGGGATCCTGCTGATCGCGGTCTCGGCCCTGGCCCTGGTGGTGGCGAACAGCGCGCTCGGCGGGCTCTACTTCACCTCGCTGAAGCTCTACCTGGGCCCGCTCAACCTCCACCACTGGATCAACGACGGCCTGATGGCCCTGTTCTTCCTCTACGTGGGCCTGGAGGTGAAGCGCGAGCTGCTGGAGGGCCAGCTGGCCACCTGGAAGCAGCGGGCCCTGCCGGGGCTGGCGGCGCTGGGCGGGGTGATCGCGCCGGCGCTGGTCTATGTGGCGCTGAACGCCGGCGACCCGACGGCCATGCGCGGCTGGGCCATCCCGGCGGCCACCGACATCGCCTTCGCGCTGGGGGTGCTGTCGCTGCTGGGCAAGCGGGCGCCGCTGGCGCTGAAGATGTTCCTCACGGCGCTGGCCATCATCGACGATCTGATGGCGGTGATGATCATCGCCCTCTTCTACACCGCCCAGCTGGACCTGATCGCGCTGGGGCTGGCGGGGGCCTGCCTGGCCGCCCTGGTGGCGCTGAACCGGTTCCGGGTGCTGTCGCTGGCGCCCTACGTCGTGATCGGGGCGGTGCTGTGGTGGTTCGTGCTGCGCTCGGGCATCCACCCCACCCTGGCCGGCGTGGCCCTGGCCATGACCATCCCGCTGGCGCGCTATGGCCACGGCGCCCACCACGGCGAGTCGCCGCTGCACCGGCTCGAGCACGGCCTGTCGCCCTGGGTGGCGTTCGCGGTGCTGCCGGTGTTCGGCTTCGCCAACGCCGGGGTGTCGCTGGCCGGCGCCGGGGCCGCGGCCCTGACCAGCACGGTCAGCTGGGGCGTGGCGCTGGGGCTGATCGTCGGCAAGCAGATCGGCGTGTTCGGCGCCGCCTGGCTGTCGGTGCGCGCGGGCTGGGCCAGCCTGCCGCGCGGGGCGACCTGGCTGCAGCTCTACGGGGTGTCGATGCTCTGCGGCATCGGCTTCACCATCAGCCTGTTCATCGCCATGCTGGCCTTCCCGGACGAGGCGATGCTGAACGCGGCCAAGACCGGGGTGCTGGCGGGTTCGCTGATTTCGGGCCTGGCCGGCTGGCTGATGCTGCGCTTCGTTCCCCTGCCCCCTCCCCCGCCGCCTCCCGCGCCCGCCGCCGAGCGGGGTTGAGCGGGCCGTCGCCCCGGCGCTACACCGCCGACAAAGCTGGGTTAACGGCGGAACGCAGGGAGCGCTTGCGCATTGCGTCTGTCGAGGAGGCGGGCGCCCGGACGGGGCGCCGACAGCAAGAGGTTCAGAGTACCCATGTCCGCAAACAAGGGCGGCAAGCCGGCGCACCTCAAGATCGTGCCGCACGCCGTGGGCGACAGCGAGATCTACGACCTGATGCGCAAGCCCGAGACCACCGCCGAGCGCGTCAAGCGTCTGCAGCTCGAGGCGCGCATGCTGGCCAAGGAGCAGATCGATCTGCTCGAGAAGCAGCTGATGGCCGTGGCCAGGCAGGCCGAGGAGATCGCCCAGGGCGGCGACGCCTATCCGGTCGGCGCCCGCGAGCTGTGCCGCAGCCTGGTCGAGGAGATGACGGCCAAGGCCCAGACCCTGTCCGCCATCAGCTTCCGCACCTAGCCGGCGGCGAACTCGACGACCGGGCGGAAGCCGCCGAAGATCATGCGCTTGCCGTCGAAGGGCATGGACGCCATGTCGCCCTTCATGCGCGGGTCGGCCATGACCTTGCGGTTGACCTCGTCGCGGGTCTCGCGGTCCGGATAGGTGATCCAGGAGAAGACCACGACCTCGTCGTCCGTCGCCTGCACCGCGCGCGGGAAGGACGTCAGCTCGCCGTAGGGCACGTCGTCGGCCACGCACTCGACGTAGTCGATCGCGCCGTACTCCTTCCACACGTCGCGCCCGAGGCGGGCGATCTTCCAGTACTCGTCGAGCCGGTCCTTCTTCACCGCCAGCACGAAACCATCGACGTAAGCCATATCGGCCTCCCTTCGGACTGCGTCGGCCACAGGACGCTCGGGCGGGGCCGCTGCCGACATCCGCCCGGGAACCCGGATCAGGCCTCCTGGCTGCGCAGCGCCTTCGCCCGCGCCTCGGTCACCACCAGCACGTCGCAGTTGACCGACATGAGCAGCCGCCCCGCCACGTCCGGGAACAGCCAGCCCAGGAAGCCGCCGTGGTCGTGGCCGCCAAGGACCATCAGATCCGGCTGGGCCGAGACGGCGTAGTCGTGCACCAGCTGGTCGGACTCGCCGTACTCGACCAGGCTCCTGAAGGCGCCCTTGCGGCCGGTGCGCGCCTCCAGCCGGGCCACGAACTCGGCCTGCTCCTTCAGGGCCGCGTCGCGCGCCTCGCCCTGGTGCGCCTCCTCGCTCAGGAAGCCGGCGAAGGGGACACGATAGGCGTGCAGCTGATGGAACTCGGCCTCCGGCCACAGGGCCGCGGCCCGCACCAGGGCGGCCTCGGCCAGGGACGAGAAGTCGGTCGGGGCGAAAATGCGCGCGTAGGGCTTGGACGGGCGCCGCTTGACCACCAGCACGGGCGCCTCGGCCTCGCGGATCATGGTCTCCACGCTCCGGCCCGGGGTCATGCGGCCGAGCAGCTCGTTGCGCGCCGCGCCCGTGACGATCAGGTCCGCCCCGATCTCCCGCGCACGGTCGTCCAGCACGTCGTCCGGCGCGCCGGCGACCACCTCGGCCGACCAGTCCACCTTGCGGTCGCCGACCGCCTCGGCGATGTCGACCTGGGCCTGGGCCAGCACCGGGGCCGAGGACGAGCGCCAGGACGGCTGGCGAAAGTCCTCCTCCACCGCCGTGACCACATGGAGCTTCGCCTTCCAGGCCTGGGCCAGCTGGATCGCGCGTTCGGTAGCGCGGTCGCAGCGGCTGCTGAGGTCAGTGGCGAGCAGG
Organism: Pseudomonadota bacterium; assembly: GCA_023432855.1. Classification (GTDB taxonomy): domain Bacteria; phylum Pseudomonadota; class Alphaproteobacteria; order Caulobacterales; family Caulobacteraceae; genus JAEZEZ01. The sequence goes on from JAEZEZ010000103.1 coordinate 3,741, forward strand.
ATGTCGGCGATGGGCGTCTCGGCGTCGGTCTTGGGCAAGTGGCGTCCTCCTGCGGGCTTCCTAGCACAAGGGCCGGACTGGAGGCTCCCCCGCTACCGGATTTGAGACCGGGCCCCCGATCACCTAGATAGCGGGGCCCGCCACCGGACAAGGTATCGCGACAAGGTGCAGAAGTTCCCCGCCCACAGGCTGTCCGTCGCCCCGATGATGGACTGGACCGACCGTCACTGCCGGGCATTGCACCGCACGCTGACGCGCAGGGTCCTGCTATATACCGAGATGGTCACGACGGGCGCCGTCCTGCACGGCGACCGCGACCGGCTGCTGGGCTATGACCCGGTCGAGCACCCGGTGGCGCTGCAGCTGGGCGGATCCGACCCTGCAGACCTGGCCGCCTGCGCCCGCATCGCCGAGGACCTCGGCTATGACGAGGTGAACCTCAACGTCGGCTGCCCTTCCGACCGCGTGCAGTCGGGGCGCTTCGGCGCCTGCCTGATGCGCGAGCCGGAGCTGGTCGCCGACTGCGTGGGCGCGATGCTGGAGGCGGTCGACATTCCCGTGACCGTGAAGTGCCGCATCGGCGTCGACGACCAGGAGCCGGAGGTCGCGCTCTTCGATCTGGTAGATCGCTGCGCCAGGGCCGGGGTGACGACCTTCGTCGTCCACGCCCGCAAGGCCTGGCTGCAGGGGTTGTCTCCGAAGGAGAACCGGGACGTGCCGCCGCTGGACTATCCGCTCGTCCACCGGCTGAAGCGGGAGCGACCGGGCCTCACGGTGGTGCTGAACGGCGGCGTAGCGTCGCTCGAGGCGGCGGAGGCGCACCTGACCCACGTCGACGGGGTCATGCTGGGTCGCGCCGCCTATCACGAGCCGGCCCTGCTGGGGTCGGTCGACCGGCGGGTGTTCGGTGAGGACGCCGCCGACATCGGCCCGTTCGAGGCTGTCGAGGCCTACCGGCCCTATGTGGCGGGCCAGCTTGCCGCGGGCGTGCATCTGGCGGCCATGACGCGCCACATGCTCGGGCTGATGCACGGCCGACCGGGAGCGCGTGCGTTCCGGCGCATCCTGACCGTGGAGTCGATCAAGACCGGCGCGGGGCTGGACGTGATCGACCGGGCCGTGGAGGCGGTGCGCGAGGCCGAGGCCGCCATGGCCGCCCGGCGTGAGCAGGCCGCCTAGGGGCGCAGGATCAGGGCGGTGCGGGTCGCCTCGAAGCGCGAAAGCCGGCCCAGGTAGCTCATGCCCAGCAGGGAGGACCCGAGGCCCTCGCGCAGGACCAGGGCCTGTACCTTGTCGACCCGGGCGCCGGCCACGGCCACGTAGTCCAGTTCGACCAGGGCGGCCTGGGTCTGGCCGGCGGCCGTGTGCACCGGCTTGTCGAAGTCGAGGTCGTCCAGATCCATGCCCAGCCGTTCGGCGTCGGCGGCGGTGAGGGCCACGGTCGTGGCCCCGGTGTCGACGAGGAAGCGCACGTGCTTGCCGTTGACCCGCGCCTCGGCCCAGAAGTGTCCGTCGGCGGACTTGGTGAGCGCCGCGTCGGCGGCCGGTGCGGAAGGCGCTCCGTCCCGCGCGAGCGCCATGGAGGCGGCCGGAGCATCGGTCTCCGCCGCGCGCGCGCGGGCGTCGAAGACCGAAACCGTGTGAATGGCGGCCAGAGCCGAGACGACGGCGGTGGCGATAATGGCGGCAGACTTCAACATGCGGACTGACCCCGACGCCGCTTCTCGACGCCCGTGCAGCCTACCCCGCGACGGTTTGCATAGAATGAATCGGCGCGCGTCAGGCCGGCCCGAGCTTGGCCGGGTCGATGCGAACGCGGCGGGCCGGCAGTTCCTGCATCAGGGCCTCGCGCTCGTGAACCGGTAGTCGGCCCCACGCGGCGATCTCCTGCAGCGTACGGTAACAGCCGAGGCAAAGCCCGCTCTCGCCATCGACGATGCAGACCTTCACACAGGGCGTGGCGACGGGTTTCGGGGGCGAACTCATGATGTCTCGATAACTTATCGACGATTTCGTTACAAGATTTTCATTACATAACATCGTAGTAATGTTGAGAGTCTGTCCAGTATTTAACTTGAGAGTGATCAGACGATTGACCATGGTCGGCGCGTTCCACTCCCCCGGGAACAGCACTCAGGAGAACAAGAAAATGCGCGCCCTCACGATCGCCCTCGCCGCCGCGGCCACCCTCATTTCCGCCGGCACCGCTTCCGCCGACACCCGCGTGTCCGACAGCCAGTTCCTCGCCGTCGCCCGCTGCACCGGCCTGGCCCAGGGCTCGGGCGGCGACGTCGCCGCCGGATACGAGAGCTTCTACAAGGAGCAGGGCAAGCGTCGCTCGAGCTTCATCTACGAGCAGGCTGAAAAGGCCCGCGCCAAGGCCCGGCATTCCGCCAAGATCGCGAATGACTCTCAACGGAACGTCTTCGCCGAAGAACTGGCCGGGACCTGCAGCGCCCTGAAGGGCTGACCCCGACAACAAGCGCCCACCAAGAGGCGCATCCTCCTCGAGACCTCCCCAGACCCCGGCCTCAGGCCGGGGTTTTTCCTTTGGCGGACGCCCCAATGCCACTACTCAGGGTCGATAGCGGTTTCGGGAGGCGGCGATGGCTGGAGACTTCATTGAGCTCAGGCGCCAGGGGCGCGTGGCGATCCTTACTCTCAACCGCCCCGACAAACTGAACGCCATGCCGGAGCCCGGCGACGGCGACGCCTTTCGCGCTTCCTGCGAGGCCGTCAGCGGTGACCCGGAGATCCGTTGTGTCGTGATGACGGGCGCCGGCCGGGCGTTCTCAGCGGGTGGCGACGTAAAGGCGATGCAGGCCCGCACCGAGCTGTTCGAAGGCGATGGCATCGCCATCCGGGAACGCTACCGCCGCGTCGTCCACCGCCTGGTCCGGGCAGTCTACGAACTGGAGACGCCGCTGATCGCCGCCGTGAACGGGCCTGCGGTGGGACTGGGCTGCGACCTGGCGGGGCTGGCCGACATCCGGATTGCGTCCGACCGGGCCACGTTCGGCGTACCTTTCCTGAAGCTGGGCATCATCCCCGGCGACGGCGGGGCCTGGCTGCTGCCTCGGACCATCGGCTATGCCCGGGCGGCCGAGCTGCTGTTCACCGGCGACCTGATTGGCGCGGAGACCGCCGCCGAGTGGGGGCTGGTCAATCGAGTCGTCCCGCACGATCGGCTGATGGACGAGAGCATGGAACTGGCCGACCGGATCGCCAGCCAGCCCCCGCATGCCCTTCGCCTGGCCAAGGCCCTGCTGCGTCAGGGGCGCGAAGCGTCCTACGAGGCCATCCTGGAAATGTCGGCGGCGGCCCAAGCGTTGTCGCACCTGACCGAGGATCATCTCGAGGGCGTTACCGCCCACATCGAAAAGCGGCCGCCCGAGTTCCGGGGACGCTGACCCAGGCCGGCTCGGTTAAGGCCGGATTCACGTCACGGAAGAGTTACCGACACGCTGTCGATCGCCAGTAGTCGACAGCCCCGCCACAGGTCTAGCTATCGCCGAACGCTGTTCTTTGAGCGCGTTCGGGAGGGGCTCCGCATGGGAGCCCCCACAGGTGAGGGACATCCAATGGCAGACATTTTCGGCACCCCCGGACCCGACGTGCTGGACGGCACGGAAGATCCCGATTTCATCTTCGGCGCGGACGGGGACGATACGATCAACGGTTACGGCGGCGATGACTCCATCAATGGCGGGAACGGCAATGATGTGATCGACGGCGGCGGCGGGAACGACCTGATCGTCGGCGGCGTCGGTGACGACACGCTCACCGGCGGGGATGGCGATGACGTGCTCCGATCCAGCATCGGCATCGACAGCTTCTTCGGCGGCGACGGCCTCGACCGGGTGAGCTTCTTCGACTACGCGGCCACCCAGGGCGCGTACGTTGACCTAGAGCTGCAGGTCATCTTCAACGACGGGCACGGCAACTTCGAGACGATGAGCTCGATCGAGAATCTCGGTCTCGGCACGCTGTTCGCGGACACTTTCCTGGGCAGCTCCGGCGCCAACTTCATCTGGGTCGGCGCCGGCGATCACGTCGAAGGGCGGGGCGGCGACGACAGCTTCTATGTGGACGAGGCCGGGTCCTACCTGGACGGCGGCGACGGTGTCGACACGATCACCTGGCTGACCCAGCAGCGTGCGGTGGACGGCGGTGGCTTCCTGACCACCGAATTCACTGATCTCGGGTATGAGGTGAACCTGTCCGCCGGCTACATCTTCGACCCCTGGGGGGGCTTCGGATCCATCGCCAACATCGAGAACGTGAATGGCTCCGAGGGAGACGACGCACTCATCGGGGATGACGGCGACAATGTGCTGAACGGCGCCGGCGGCCACGACCTTCTGCTCGGCGGCGGCGGCGCAGACACCATGGACGGGGGCGACGGCGACGACTTCGTGCGCGGCGAGGCGGGCGACGACGTCCTGTCGGGCGGCGCGGGCGACGATCAGTTGCGCGGTTCGGCCGGCGTCGACAGCTTCGACGGGGGCGACGGTTTCGACCGCATCAGCTTCTTCCACGTCGACGCCACCCAGGGCGTGATCGCGGACCTGAACACCGGGACGATTTCGAACGACGGGTACGGCAATGCCGAGACCTTCACCTCGATCGAGGCGCTGGGCGGCCATACACGGTTCGCCGATATCTTCTATGGCGATGACAACGACAACCTCTTCCTAGTCGGCGGCGGCGACACCCTCTACGCAGGCGGCGGCAACGACGAGATTCAGGTCGATGATGCGCCTGCGCTGATCGACGGCGGGGACGGGATCGACACCATTACGCAGTTCACCCAGTCACAACTGGTCGACGTCGACGGCGACGGCATCGCAGAGTTCGAGACGACGACCAACGGGGTCGTCGTGAACCTGAACACGGGCCTGATCGTCGACGACGGGTTCGGCGGGTCCGGAACCATCATCGGCATCGAGAACGTCGGCGGCAGCGGGGGAGACGACAAGATCACCGGCGACGCGAACGACAATGTCCTGACCGGACTTGGCGGCGGGGACCTGCTGAAGGGCGCCGGCGGCGACGATACCCTCGTCGGCGGCGAGGGGGACGACCGGCTTCAGGGCGGCGGCGGCGCCGACGTCATTGACGGCGGCGCCGGCAAGGACAACCTCCAGGGTGACGGGGGCGCCGACACGCTGTTCGACGGTTCGGGCAACGACACCATGACCGGCGGCGCAGGGAAGGACACCTTCTTCTGGAGCGGCGACGGCAAGGACCGGATCACCGACTTCGAGGACGGCAAGGACAAGATCTTCCTGTCCGGCATCGAAGGGGTCGACTCTTTCGCCGACCTCGTGATCACCACGACGGCCGACGGTTGGGTCCGGATAAGCTATGGCGACGGCAGCGACACCCTGATCCTGACCGGCATCACCTCGAGCCAGATCACCGGCGCCGACTTCATCTTCGGCGGCGGGTGAGATCAACGGAAAGCCGCCGCCGGTGGAAGCCGGCGGCGGTTCCCCAACGCCTGCGGCGAACGCCGGGAAGGATCAGGATTTCCGGGCCGGTGTCGCGCCGGCCGACGCCGGCGGCGTCCTTTTGACGCCGGCCCTCTGACCCGGCTTCATGAACTTCACGAGCACTCGCTGGCCGATGAGCAGCGGCGCGCCGTCGGCGCTGACCACAACTTCCACCACGCGTTCGTCGGTGCGTTCGGAGGGGTCATCCGACTGCAGCTTGCGGGCGCCGAACACGGCGGCCCGGCGCAGCACTCGTCCGACGTAGACCTTGGTCTCGTCCGCCTCGGGAACGATTTCTACCTCCTGGCCGATGCTGACCGAGGGAATGGCTCCCTCCACGATCTCGGCGCGGACGATCCGGGCGGAGTTGGGCTCCAGATCGAACATGTTCGAGACGTTCAGGGTCGAGGCGCCGGACCCGGGGTTGGCGTAGCGCCGCACGATGCGGCCGTCGGCGGGAGCACGGATTACGGTGAGCTCGAGATTGTACATGGCCTCGTTCAACCGTGCGCGCGCGGTGGCGACGCTGGCCTGTTGGGCCGCGATCTGGGCCTCCCAGTCACGGATCTGATCCTGTTGCTGGTCGAGGCGCTGGCGGGCCACGAAGTTCTTGTCCGACAGCGCGACCAGCCGCTCGTACTCGCGACGCGCCGCGTCGAGCTTCACCTGCATGACCCGTATCTGTGAGCTCGACTGCGCGACCTCCGCACGGGCGCGAGCGACCGACAGGCGCGCCTCGTCATCCTCCTGGCGGGCGAGGATCTGGCCCTTGGTGACCGTATCGCCCTCCTGGACATAGACCTCGCGGACCACCCCGCCACGGCGCGCCGCGACCTGGATGATGCCGCCCTCGACATCGGCCTTGCCATTGGCGATGGCGGCATAAGGCGTCGGCGGAGCGGCTTTGACGGCCGCTTCCTGGCGCGCCTTGGCGGCTTCCGCCTGCTTGCCCATGAACCAGAAGCCACCGCCCCCCAGCACTACGAGGGCGATCAAGATCCAGAACCAAGGACGACGGACAAATCCGAACATGACTTCCCCCTAGTGGCCCGCCGGCGCGTCGGGCGCGCCCTGGCCAGTGCGGACGTCATCCAGGATGCGTCCGTCTTCGATATGAATGATGCGGTCGGCGTACGGCTCGAGGCGAGGGTCGTGAGTCACCACGACCACCGCCGAACCGTGCTGCTTGGCCGCGCGCTGCAGCAGGCCGATAACGACCATCCCGTTCTCTGTGTCGAGCGCGGATGTCGGTTCGTCGGCGAAGAGCAGCCGAGGCTCCTTGGCGAGGCAGCGGGCGATGGCGACCCGCTGCTTCTCCCCGCCGGATAGCTCGGAGGGGCGCTGGTTCACCCTGGGCCCCATACCGACCTCCTCGAGCGCGGCGCGGGCACGCTCGCGCGCCTGGCCCTTGGGCACGCCCTGGTACTTCAGGACCACCGCCACCTGTTCCAGCGCCGTTAGCGCCGGGAAGAGGTTGAACCCCTGGAAAATGAAACCGCAATTGTCGAGCCTGAACCGGTCGATCTTGCCCGACGATTTCTTCCAGAGGTCCTCGCCGAGCGCGATGACCTTGCCCTCGTCAGGCCTCAGCAGGCCCGAAATGGCGGCGATCAGGGTCGACTTGCCGGAACCCGACGGGCCCATGACCATGGTCACCTCGCCATGGTTGCAGGCGAAGTCCAGGTGCTTGAGCACCTCGATATGCGTGCGGCCGGTCTTGAACCGCTTGGTCAGCCCTCGGGCGGTGAGCGCCGTGCCGTCTGCCGGGTGGATCATGGCGTTCATCGCAGCAGATCCGCGGGCTGGCTCTGCTTCAGGACGCCGAGGGACAGGAGGCCAGACCCGACGGCGATGGCCAGAAGCATGACGCTGACCAGGACGACAGACCACAGCGGGAATGCCATGGGCAGCCCCCCCATCATGGCCAGGAGCGACACGCCCCAGGTCAGCAGCGTCGTGGCTGCGAGGCCCGCTACGCCGACCCAGAAACTGAGCTCCATCACCACGCGCCGGAGCGACCCCATGGAGACGCCCAGGGCCCGGAGACTGGCGAACTCCTTGATGTTGGCGAAGATCGCTCCGCGAAGGGTCTGCCAGGTGATGGCCACGCCGATTAGAATGCCGAGGAAGAGCGAGAAGCCCAGCATGATGCCGATGAAGTTCTCCTTGAGCAGGGACTGTTCGTTGGCTTCCCCGAGCTCCTCGCGCGTCCATGCCCGATAGAGGCCATTGGCGCTGGCGTTCAGCTGATCGCGAACAATTTCGGACCGCTCGGGATTGCTGATCTTGACCATGAGAGGCCCGACCCTGGGCCCTTCGTCCGTCAGTCCGATCAGCTTGGCCGTCTGCCGCGACATGATCACCATGGGCTGCATCATGTTGGGGTAACCGGAGATCACGGCCTTCACCTTTACGGTGCGCCCGTTCAGGGAAGCCTTGTCCCCCAGCTTCACCCCCAGCCGGGGCAGAGCCGTCTCATCCATGACCACGGCATAGGGCTCCGTCAGGGAAATGCGGGTCTGCTCGGTGAAGTCGGTCGGCAGCGTGACCGCGCCGGGGTCCGGATCGACCACCATGGTCTGGACGAACTCACGCTTGCGCTTGCCGTCGGGCCCCGGCTGGTTTTGCCAGAGGGCGCCGCTGCCATCGAGGTTGGTCACCTCCAGCACCTCGGGGTGCATGTAGATCTGCGGCATGATCCGCCTGGGCACGCCTGCGCCGCCGCTGAAAAGCGCCTCGGCCTTGGGGGCGAGGATCATGATGTGGGCGGGAGACCGGTCGATGGTTGCCGTGAAGGCTCGGCCGATGCCCATGAACATGCCGACCTGGGCGAGCACCAGCAGACCCGAAAAAGCCAGCGCGACAATCGCCGCCATGTAGCGGCGCCACTCATAGATCAGGGTCGAAAGTGCAAGCGACATGAGAGTTGGCCCCCGCCCCGTTACTGGGCCGTCAGACCGCCACGGCCTAATTAATTCGGGGTAAGCGTTTGATTGCGAACTGGCGCCGGACGTGTGCGGGGGCTACGAGACACGGCGATCTCAAGCTGTCGGGGGCAGTGCCGTTCCATGAATACCAGACTCCTTCTCGCATCCGTCGCGGCCCTGGGCCTCGTGCTCGCCGCCGGGCGCGCTCAGGCCGACGAAGGCATGTGGACGGTCGACAACTTCCCGGCCGCCAAGGTGCGCGAAAAGTACGGCGTCACCGTCGACAAGGCCTGGCTCGATCGCGTGCAGGGCGCCGCGGCGCGCATCCCGGGCTGTTCGGCGTCGGTCGTCTCCAGGGACGGGCTGATGATGACGAACTACCACTGCGTCGAAGCCTGCGCAGGCGCGCTGTCATCGCCCCAGCAGGACTACTTCGCCACCGGCTTCCTGACGGCGTCCCGCAGCGAGGAGAAGCAATGTCCCGGTATGACCGCGGAGATCCTGCAGTCGATCGAGGACGTGACCGCGAGGGTCAAGGCGGCCGGGCAGGGAAAGACGGGCGCCGAGCTGATACAGGCGACTGGCGCAGTGACCGGCGCGATCGAGAAGGAGGCCTGCAACGGACAGACTGGACTGCGCTGCCAGGTGATATCGCTCTACGAAGGCGGCCAGTACCGGCTCTACAAGTATCGCCGCTACGAGGACGTCCGCCTGGTCTTTACGCCGGAATTCAAGACCGGCTTCTTCGGCGGCGACCCCGACAATTTCAACTTCCCCCGCTTCAACCTCGATGTGTCGTTTCTGCGGCTGTACGACGGGGGCAAACCTGTCTCAACCCCGACATTCCTGAAATGGAACCCGGCTCCCCCTACGCCGGGAGAGCCGATCTTCATCCCCGGAAATCCGGGGTCCACGCAGCGCGCCTACACGCTCTCGCGCCTGGACTTCCTGCGCGGCGTGCAGTTGCCGATGGAACTGATGATCCGCTCGGAGCTCCGCGGAAAACTGGTGCAGGTTCAGAACTCCGGCCCTGAAGGCGCCCGGCTGGTCGCGGATGCTCTCATTGGGCTGGAGAACAGCTTCAAGGTCTTCTACGGGCGGCTGCGGGCGCTGCTCGACGAGCCCTTCCTGGCGGGAAAGCGGCGTGAGGAGGCAGATCTCCGCGCGAAGGTCGCCGCCGACGCGGCTCTGGCCGCCGAGACCGGGGACCCGTGGGCCGAAATCGAGCGGGCCTACGCCGCCCACCGCAACCTCTACCCGGCCTACTATTTCCTCGAGTCCAACGCCGGGAATGCAGCGGGAAACTCGAAGCTGTTCGCTTACGCCCGTAACCTCGTGAGGGCGGCCCACGAAAGGGACAAGCCGGCGGCCGAACGGCTGCCGGAATACTCGGACGCCGCGCTCGGCCGTCTGCAGACCCAACTCGCGGCTCAAGCGCGGGTCGAAGCCGAACTGGAAGAGATATATCTGGCGCACTGGCTCTCGAAGGCCCGCGAGCATCTCGGCGCCAACCACCCGCACGTGGCGATGCTGCTCGGCCGCGACAGTCCCGAGACCGTCGCGAAGCGGCTCGTCCAGGGCACCCGCCTCGCCGACCCTGCCGCCCGCACGGCGCTCTTCGAGGGCGGCCGAGCTGCGGTGGAAGCGTCGGAAGACCCGCTGATCAAGCTCGTCCTCGCCATGGATCCGGCCGCACGCGAAGTGCGCAAGGCCGTAGAAAGCGAGGTTTCGGGTCCGGTCGCCGCCGCGACCTCACGCATCGCGCGGGCCCGTTTCGCCGTCTACGGCGACAGCATCTATCCCGACGCGACCTCCAGCCTTCGCATCACCTATGGCGCAGTCCAGGGCTGGAGCGAGGGAGGGCAGGACATTGCGCCCCTCACCACGATCGGCGGGCTTTACGAGCGGGCGACCGGCCAGCCGCCCTACGACCTGCCGCAGAGCTGGTACGCCGCCAGGGACAGCATCGATATGCAGACGGTGTTCAACTTCTCCGGCACGGGCGACATCATCGGCGGCGCTTCCGGTTCACCCACGCTGAATGCGAAGGGGGAGGTGATCGGCGCCGTGTTCGACGGCAACATCCATTCGCTCGGCGGCGCCTACGCCTACGACCCGCGCCTGAACCGCTCGGTGCACGTTGCGGCGTCGGGCATCCAGGAAGCGCTGCTGAAGGTCTACGGCCGCGAAGCCCTGGTGAGAGAGCTCAACGGCGGAAAGTGACCGGTCGCCTCCCCCGCTTCCGGGCGGGGGAGGCG
>JAEZEZ010000113.1 GCA_023432855.1 Pseudomonadota bacterium
GGCGGAGGCGGCGGAGGCGGCGGGGGCGGCGGCTCGACCGGCGGCGGCGGCGGCGGCGGAGCGGCGAACGCCCAGCGCAGACCCACGGTCACCGAGTGGTCGACGTAGTCCATGTCGAAGTTGCCGAGCAGGCCGGCGTTCTCGACTTCGAACTCGCCCGCGTCGAAGTAGCGGTAGGTGAAGTCCAGGTTCGTGCGCTCGCCGATGGCCACGGCGAAGCCGGCCAGGGCCTGCCACGCGAAGTTGCCGTCGTCGTCGTCGACCAGGAAGAAGGCGCCGTCGAAGGCGTCGACCGAGGTCTTGGCCCAACCGGCGCCGACGCCGATGAACGGACGGAACTGAGAGTCGGGCATGAAGTCGTAGATGATGTTACCCATCACGCTCCAGACCTTGACCTCGCCGTCGATGCCGACTTCGTCGATGTCGCCGGGGCGGTAGCCGCCCTCGAGCTCGAAGCGCCACGCCGGGTTGAAGCGGTAGCCCAGACGGGCGAAGCCGGCCCAGGTGTCCTCGACGTCCACGTCGGTGCTGCCGAGCGCGGTGTCGATTTCAGCGTCCGGCCAGTGGTAGCCGAGGTCGATCGCGCCGTACCAGCCGTCCGGTTCGGCTTGGGCCGCGCCTGCCGCGAACATCGCGGCGGCGGCGACGCCCGCCATCCATTTCAGTTTCATATTAGAGCCCTCTGTTGCCCTCTAAGCGCAGCCGAGACGGTCGGCCTAGCGTGGTTATAGCAGCGTCAGATTGACGCGGTAGTGTCAACTTGGCCACACAATGGCCGCAACTCAACAAATTTCCGCAGAAAATAGGCGTAATTCCTGCGGCCAAGGTTAATCGAGGGTTGTGCGGTATCGCATCATGGCCACCGCAGCAACCACGACCACGAAGACCGTGAGCGCCGCCAGCGCCGGCCAGCTTTCCGCCATTCCCAACCCCTTCAGCAGTGATCCGCGGACCACGCGCAGGAAATGCGTAACCGGCAGGATCGATCCGATCGCCTGGGCCCAATCCGGCATTCCCCTGAACGGAAACATGAAGCCCGACAGGAGGATGGAGGGCATGAGGTAGAAGACCGACATCTGCATGGCCTGGAGCTGGCTGCGCGAGACGGTGGAGATCAGGAAGCCGAGCGCCAGGCTGCCGACGATGAACAGCAGCACGCCGGCCGACAGGGCCAGCCAGCCGCCCTGGAACGGTACGTCGAACAACCCCCGGGCGAGCACCAGGATGACCACTGTCTGGATCAGTCCGATGCCGACGTAAGGGGCGAGCTTGCCGATCATCACCTCCAGCGGCCGGACCGGCGTCGAGAGCAGCGCCTCCATCGTTCCGCGCTCGAGTTCCCGGGTCATGGCCATCGCCGTCATCATCACGAGCGTCATGGTCAGCACGACGCCGAGCAGGCCCGGGACGATGTTGTAGGCGGTGATGCTCTCGGGATTGTAGCGCGGGTGGATCACCACCTCGAATGGCGGGGCCTGGGCGCCCCCGGCCGTCGGTCCCTTCAGGTCGGCGGCCAGCGCCTGCTGGGGCAGGCGTGTGAGGGCCGCGATCGCGCCGCCGGTGGCGACCGGGTCCGAGGCGTCGGCCTCGATCAGGATCTGCGCCCGGTCGGCGCGGACGACGCGGCGGGCGAAGTCGGGCGGAATCGTCAGGGCGAAGGTCACCCGGCCGTGTTCGAGCGCCTCGTCCAGTTGCTCCGGGGAGCGCGCGACCTCGGCGATGCGGAAGTAGCTGGAGTTCTCCAGCGCCGCGAGGATCGAGCGGGAGTAGGCGCTGTGGTCCTGCACGTGGACCGCCATCGGCAGGCCGCGCGGATCGGCGTTGATGGCGTAGCCGAACAGCAGCAGCTGGACGATCGGCATGACGAGGATCATCGCGTAGGTCAGCCGGTCGCGGCTGAGCTGGATGAACTCCTTGGTCATCACGGCGAAGATGCGGGTCCAAGACAGGCCGTTCACCAGCTGTCCTCCCGCCGGTTCATCAGGTGGATGAAGACGTCTTCCAGGGTGGGCTCGACCTCCGCCCATTTCAGCGGCGGCTTGCGGTAGGGGGCGATCGCGGCCTCCAGCGCCCGCCGGTCGGTCCCGCTGACGTGCAGCGCCAGGCCGAAGGGCGCGGCCATCTCGACGCCGGGCGCGCCCGCAAGCGCCGGCGCCAGGCGGTCGGCCCCGGCCCCTTCGGCGCGGAAGGTGATCAGCCGGGAGTCGGCGATGACGTCCTGCGCCTCGCCCCGGGCGATGAGCCGGCCGTAGGCGATGTAGGCGATGTCGTGGCAGCGCTCGGCCTCGTCCATGTAGTGGGTGGAGACCATCACCGTCAGCCCGTCCGCCGCCAGGCCGTGGATCTCGTCCCAGAAGCCGCGCCGCGCCTTCGGGTCCACACCCGCAGTCGGTTCGTCCAGCAGCAGCAGGCGCGGCTCGTGCAGGATGGCGGCGGCGAGGGCGAGGCGCTGTTTCCATCCGCCGGAAAGCTTGCCCGCCAGCTGATCGCGCCGATTGCGCAGGCCCAGCCGGTCCAGGGCCGAGTCCACCCGCTGACCGCGCCGGTCCAGCCCGTGCACCCGGGCCATGAACAGCAGGTTCTCGGCGATGGTCAGGTCCTCGTAGAGAGAGAACCTCTGGGTCATGTAGCCGGTGCGCAGCTTGATCTCGCGCGCCTGGGCGCGGAAATCGTAACCCAGCACGACGCCCTCGCCGGAGTCCGCCGTCAGCAGGCCGCACAGCATGCGCAGGGTCGTCGTCTTGCCCGAACCGTTGGGCCCCAGGAAGCCGGTGACGCGCCCCTCCTGCACCTGGATGGCGACGTCCTGGACCACGTGTTTGTCGCCGAAGCTCTTGTTCAGGCCGCGGACGTCGACGGCCAGGGTCACGGTTTGGGGTCCGAGGGCAGGGGCCGCACATCCACCGGCAGACCGGGCGTGAGTTCACGGGGCCGTTCGGGCGCCGCCTCCACCAGGAACACCAGCTTGTCGCGGGTGTCGCGGCTGTAGATGACGGGGGGCGTGAACTCCGGCCGCGGGCTCACCCAGACGATGGTCGCGCCCAGGCCGTCGGGGCAGCCGTCGCAGCCGAAGGCGACCCGGCGTCCCGGCCGATAGCGGGCGACCTCCGTCTCGCGCACGTAGAAGCGGATCTTCACCCGGTCGTCGGGCAGGAGCGAGACGACCGGCTGGTTGGCCGGCGCCCACTCTCCCTGCTGGAAGAACACGTCCTCGACCCGCGCCGCCGCCGGGGCGCGAGGCGCCAGCTGCTGCAGCCGGACCGTGGCTTCGCCGAGCGCGCCGCGGGCCTGGCCTGCCCGCGCGGCGGCGGCGTCAACCTGGTCCTCGCGCTGGCCCAGCTCGGCGACGTCGAGCCGGCTTTCGGTCTCCCGCAGCTGAGCCCGGGCGGTGTCCAGTTCGGCGCGGACCTGATCGAGCCGGGCCTTCGACGCGAAGCCCTTCTGGTGCAGCGTGCTGATCCGGTCGAAGGCCAGCTCGGCCTCGCGCAGGCGGGCCCGGGCGGCCGTGCGCTGGGCCTGGATGACGGCCAGTTCCTGGGCGCGCTGCCCCTTCGCGGCGTCGCGCGCCTGCGCTTCGGCGGCGACCAGGGCCTGGAGGCGCTTCCGCAGGCGCGGCGGCCGACCGCGCGGGTGCAGACCGT
>JAEZEZ010000066.1 GCA_023432855.1 Pseudomonadota bacterium
CCCTTGCCGGTGTAGGGGATGGGCTGGGAGGGCGTGGCCAGCGGGTCGCGCGGCGGCCGTGCGGGGCTGGCCGGGGCCGGCGTGACGGGCGCCTCCGGTTCGGGCGCCAGCTCGGGTTCGGGAAGGCGGGGCGCGGGCAGGGAGATGCGGCTGCCCGTCTCGTTGGCGACGCCCAGGTCGGCCCGGATGAAGGAATAGCTGCGGCGGTCGGAGCAGGCGCAGGCTTTCAGGAAGCCCTCCTGGTCGCGCCAGATCAGCAGCGGATAGCCGGAGCCCAGGCCGTTGGCCTTTAACAGGGGTTCGATGCGGCTGACGAACTGGCGGCTGGCCTCGACCACCGCGGTGCGGGCCAGGTCCCCGTCGGCGGGCTTCACGCCCGGCGCGCGCCAGGTCTGACGCGGCGTCGCCATCCAGTTGAGGAACAGGGTCCAGTCGCGGTTGATCCACAGCTCGGCGACGGTGGAGCGCTCGGACGCCGTCGACTGGGACAGCCCCTCGCGGTCGGCGCGGGCGAAGACGATCACCCGGGTGTCGACGTTGTGCTCGGCCAGCTTGGGGAATTCCTCGCGCTGGTAGCGGGCGCACTCGGGGCAGGCGCGGTAGGTGATCATGTACACCCACGGCCCGGTCCGGCCCGGCGACACCGCGCCCGCCGAATCCAGCAGCTTCTGGATCTCCGCCTGGTTCTTGGTGACCGTCACCGGCCGCCAGCGGGCGTAGTAGTTCCAGTAGGCCCAGTAGCCGGCGCCGGCCACGATCGCGCCCAGGACCACGGCCAGCAGGCTGAACATGAGAAACCGGCGAAGCCGCATGCGGACGCTCCCCAGGCGCGCGAAGACGCCAACCTTAGCAGGTTAACGCCTCAGTAACGAAGTGGAAGCAACCGGATTCCCCTGTCGGGCGGAGCGGTAAGGTTAAGGCGCCTTGGCGCCTGGGGGCGCTCCGGTGCGCGGAGGCCTCCCTCTCGCCCGCCGGCGAGAAGGAAAAGCACCTACGCCATCGTCGGGATGACGAAGGCCGAATCCTGGTGGGCGCCGCCTTCCAGCTCGCTCTCGGGCCAGCGGGCGGTGACGGTCTTGGTGCGGGTCCAGAAGCGGACGCCCTCCATGCCGTGCTGGTTGATGTCGCCGAATCCAGAGCGCTTCCAGCCGCCGAAGGTGTGGTAGGCGACCGGCACCGGGATCGGCACGTTGATGCCCACCATGCCCACGTGCACGCGGGTGGCGAAGTCCCGCGCGGCGCGGCCGTCGCGGGTGAAGATGGCGACCCCGTTGCCGTACTGGTGCTTGGACGGCAGGGACACGGCTTCCTCGAAGCTCGCCGCGCGGACGATCTGCAGCACGGGGCCGAAGATCTCCTCCTTGTAGGACTGCATGTCGGTGGTCACGCGGTCGAGCAGCGTCGGGCCCATGAAGTAGCCCTTCTCGTGCCCCTGCAGGGTGAAGTTGCGGCCGTCCACGACGAGCTCGGAGCCTTCCTCCACCGCCTTGTCGATCCAGCCCTTCACCCGGTCGCGGTGCTGGGCGGTGACCACCGGGCCGTAGTGGGCGTCCGGATCCGTCGAGACGCCGACGCGCAGCGTCCCGATCTCGTCCACCAGCCGCTTGCGCAGCTCCTCGGCGGTCTTCTCGCCGACCGGCACCACGACGGGGAGCGCCATGCAGCGCTCGCCGGCCGAGCCGAAGGCCGCGCCGGTCAGGTCCTTCACGGTCTGGGTCAGGTCGGCGTCGGGCAGCACGATGCCGTGGTTCTTGGCGCCGCCGAAAGCCTGCACGCGCTTACCGTGGGCCGTGCCGGTCGAATAGACGTAGTGGGCGATGTCGGAGGAGCCGACGAAGCTCACGGCCTGGATCAGCGGATGGGTGAGGACCGCGTCCACGGCGGTCTTGTCGCCGTGCACCACGTTCAGCACGCCGGCCGGCGCGCCCGCCTCCATCATCAGCTCGCCCAGCCGCACCGGCACGGACGGATCGCGCTCGGACGGCTTGAGGATGAAGGTGTTGCCCGCCGCGATGGCGGTGCCGAACATCCACATCGGGATCATGGCCGGGAAGTTGAACGGGGTGATCCCGGCGCAGACGCCGAGCGGCTGGCGCATGGAATAGACGTCGATCCCCGGGCCGGCGCCGAAGGTGTATTCGCCCTTGAGCGCGTGCGGGATGCCGCAGGCGAACTCGATCACTTCCAGCCCGCGCTGGATGTCGCCCTTCGCGTCGGCGATGACCTTGCCGTGCTCCGACGACAGGATCTCGGCCAGCTCGTTCATGTCGCGCTCGACCAGGCGCTTGAACTCGAACATCACCCGCGCGCGGCGCTGGGGATTGACGGCAGACCATTCTTCGAAGGCGGCGGCGGCGGACTGCACGGCGGCGTCGACCTCGGCCTCGGTGGCCAGCTGCACGCGCGCCTGGACCTCGCCGAAGTTGGGGTTGAAGACGTCCGAAAAACGGCCGGACTGGCCCTCGAAGGACTGGCCGTTGATGAAATGCCGGATGTCGCGCACGCGCGCCTCCATGTATCTGGACTGCAGGGATGTGGCCGCGGTTTAGACCTCGCGCCCGCCTCGCGCTAGCCTCGCGTCGGTCAATAGGGGGGAGAGGATGCAGGAGCTGTCGGAACAGCAGATGCGGGCGCTGGAGATGCGGGCCGAGGGCCTGCGCCATCTCTCCACAGTGGCGCTCACCCTCGCCGGTGTTCTGCTCACTGTCGCCGAGACCCTGTTCCGGGACGCCGAGCCGGCGAAAATCTGGACGGCGGCAGCCTTGTTCCTGGGCTGCGCCTTCATGGCGATCGTCGGCCAGGAGTCGGTCATCGGCGAGCTGACCGGGCCAAAGTCGCGGAAGCGGTACATCAGCCTGTTGTCGAACACCTCTTACGCCCTGTTCGGCGCCGGCTGGGCGATGCTGATGGCCCAGGGCGCCCGCCTGCTCGCGGCGGGCTGAAGGTTTGCTTGCCGCCCGGCGCGACGCGAACCATCATCCGGGCCGAATGACGACCACCGTATCCGACGCGACGCCGGCGAGCCGGGGCGGGCGGGCCCCCCGCGACCACATCGTCGACATCCTCATCGCCGAACGCGCGCCCGGCCTGACCGGGTCTCCGTTCTGGCCTCTGATCCGCCCCCCGCTCTACGGACTGCTGGGCTACGGCCCGGCCCGCGCCATGGCCGACGCCGTCGCGCCCCTGTCGGGCCAGGGAGCGCTGGATCACGTCGCCGAGCTGCTGGACCTTCAGGTCTCGGCGCTCTTCCTCGACCGCATTCCGGCCTCCGGCCGCTGCGTGGTGGTGTGCAACCATCCGACCGGCATCGCCGACGGGGTCGCGGCCTATGTCGCCATCCGGCGTGTGCGTCCCGACGCCATCTTCTTCGCCAACGCCGACGCCCTGCGGGTGTCGCCGCGTCTGGGCGAGGTGGTCATCCCCGTGGAGTGGGTCGAGGCCAAGCGCACGCGCGAGAAGACCCGCGCCACCCTCGCCGCCGCGCGCGAGGCCTTCGAGGCCGAGCGGCCGCTGGTCATCTTCCCCGCCGGCCGGCTGGCGCGCAGGGGCCGAACGGGTCAGCTGACCGATCCGGAATGGGCGCCCACGGCGGTGTCGCTGGCCCGCAAGTACGACGCCCCGATCGTCCCGATCCACGTGTCAGGCCCGGACTCGGTTCTCTTCCACTTCTTCGACCGCTTCTCGGGCGAGCTGCGCGACTGCACCCTGTTCCACGAGATGCTGAACAAGCGCGGCAAGCCCTTCCGCCTGACCGTCGGTCATCCCATCGCGCCGGGGCGCATGGACGTCGACACGGCCAAGGCGACCTATGCGCTGAAGGCCTATGTCGAGCGGGTGCTGCCGTCCCAGCCGGACCAGGCGTTCGCGTGATCCTCGACGTCCCATCCGAACTGCTCCTGGCGGACGAGGCGGCCACCACGCGGCTGGGCGCGGCGGTCGCGCGCCTGTTGCGCGCCGGCGACGCGGTGCTGCTCACCGGGGACCTGGGCGCCGGCAAGTCGACCCTGGCCCGCGGCCTGGTGCGCGCCCTGACCACGCCGGACGAGGATGTCCCCTCTCCGACCTTCACCCTGGTCCAGCATTACGAGGCGCGACCGAATCTGGCGCATTTCGATCTCTATCGTCTTCAGTCGCCCGAGGAGGCGGATGAGCTGGGCCTGGAGGAGGCGATGGACGAAGGCGCGATCGTGGTCGAATGGCCGCAGCGGCTCGGCTCTCGCCTTCCCCCCGACCGGCTGGATATAGACCTGTCGATCATCCCCGGAGGCCGCCTCGCGCGGATCACCCCGCATGGCAGCTTCCTCGGCCGCGAACTCGATGTCTGACCGCGAGGCCCTGAAGGTCGATTTCCTGGCGCGTGCGGGGCTGGCCGGCGCCACACGCATCGCGCTGCCCGGCGACGCCTCGACGCGCCGGTACGAGAAGCTGCACCTGCCGTCGGGGGCGACCCTGATGCTGATGGACCAGCCGCCGGCGGCCGAGAGCCCGCCCTGCGGGCCCGACTGGGACGACGCCAGCCGCCTGGGCGCTGGATGGAACGCCACGGCGCGCCTGTCCGCCGGACGGGTCGAAGCCTTCGCCGCGGTCGCCGGCTATCTGCGCGAGCGCGGCCTGTCCGCGCCCGAGGTGGTGGCGCTGGAGCCGCTGGCCGGCCTGGCCATCATCGAGGACCTCGGCGACGGGCTGTTCGCCGACCTCACTGCGCGCGGCGACGCGGACGAGGCCGAACTCTATTTCGCCGCCGTCGACGTGCTGACCCGCCTGCATGCGGAAACCCCGCCCGCGGTGCTGCAGACGGGCGTCGCGCGCTGGCCGCTGCTCGACTACGACGCGCTGGCCCTGAAGGCCGGCGCCGATCTGTTCGTGGAGTGGTATCCCCGCTTCGACATTCGTTTCGCGGTGACGGAGCCCGCGCGGGCGGAGTGGGACGAGGCCTGGACCCCCATCGTCAGGCGCGGCGCCGAGGGCGCCTCGGTCTTCACCCACCGCGACTACCACGCCGAGAACCTCCTCTGGCTTCCGGATCGCGAAGGCGCGGCGCGGGTCGGGCTGATCGACTTCCAGGACGCCGTTCGCGCCCACCCCAGCTGGGACCTGCACTCCCTGCTGCAGGACGCCCGCCGCGACGTATCGCCGGAGCTGGAGGCGGCGGCGCTGGGGCGTTACCTGGCCGCCCGGTCCGAGCTGGACCGGGACGCCTTCCGGGCGGACTATGCGGCCCTGGCCACCCTGAACGAGGCGCGCATCCTGGGGATCTTCGCGCGTCTGGTCGTGCGGGACGGCAAGCCCCGCTATCGCCAGTTCATGCCGCGGATGTGGGGCCACCTCAGCCGCAATCTGGGCGCCCCCGGGCTGGAGGCCGTGAACGCCTGGTTCGACCGGCACGTGCCAGCGGAGATGCGCGGATGAGCCGGCCGACGACCGCCATGGTGCTGGCCGCGGGGCTGGGCACCCGCATGCGGCCGCTGACCGACGACCGGCCCAAGGCCCTGGTCGAGGTGGCCGGGCGGGCGCTGATCGACCATGTGCTTGACCGGCTGCGCGACGCCGGCGTCGAGAAGGCGGTGGTCAACGTCCACTGGTTCGCCGACCGGCTGGAGGCCCATCTCGCGGGTCGCAGCGACCTCGAGATCGTCATCTCCGACGAGCGCGCCGAGCTGCTGGAAACCGGCGGCGGACTGAAGAAGGCGCGGCCGCTGCTGGGCGAGGAGCCCGTCTGGGTGGCCAACATCGATTCCGTGTGGATCGACCGGGGCGACGCCTTCGCGACCCTGGCCGACGCCTGGAACCCCGAGCGGATGGACGCGGCCCTGCTGCTGGCGCGGCGAGAGGAATCGATCGGCTTCGAGGGCGCGGGCGACTTCTTCCTGGGCGACGACGGAGCCCTGGCTTTCCGTGGCGACGCCGCGGAGGCGCCCTTCGCCTATATGGGCGTGCACATCACCCGGCCCCAGATCGTGGACGACGGCCCGCAGGGACCGTTCTCCCTGTCGCCCGTGTGGCGCCAGCTCGCGGCGCAGGGGCGGCTGCACGGCGCCCTGATGGACGGCTTCTGGATGCATGTGGGCGACCCCGCCTCTCGCGACGCCGCGGAGGCCCGGCTGGCGGCGCAACCTTGACGGCGCCCTTCGACAGCCCGGGCAGCCGCTGGTTCACCATCCCGGCGCATCGTCCGTTCGTCGACGACCTGGCCGCCGCGCTGTTCGAGCACCTCGGCCGCGAAGGTCCCGAGGCCCTGACCGACGCCATCGTCCTGACTCCCACGCGGCGCGGGGCCCGGGCGCTGGCCGAGGGTTTCGTCCGCGCAGCCGGCGGGCAGGCGGTCCTGCTGCCCCAGATCCGCGCCGTGGGCGACCTCGACGAGGGCGAGCCGCCGTTCGAGCCCGGCCCCATCGCGCTCGACCTGCCCCCCGCCGTGACCCCGCTGCGCCGCCGCTTCGAGCTGGCGCGGCTGCTCCACGACCGCCAGGACGAGATCGGACGCAAGCTCGACGGCCCGGCCGCACTCGAGCTGGCCGACGCCCTGGCCGCCTTCATGGACAGCCTGTGGATCGAGGAGCGGTTCGAGGACGCGGATGTGGACGCGCTGGGCGGCGACCACGCGAAACACTGGGAGCTGTCGGCCAGGGTGCTGCGGGTGGGGCTGCAGGCCTGGCCCGCGCGGCTGGCCGAGATCGGCCTGATGGATCCCGCCCAGCGCCGCGTGCGGCTGTCGCGACTGCTCGGCGAACAGTGGCGCGAGCGCCCGCCGCAGGTCCCCCTGATCGCCGCCGGCTCCACCGGCACCGCCCCGGCCACCGCCGACCTGCTGGCCGTGGTTGCCGCCGCGCCGCGCGGCTGCGTCGTGCTGCCCGGGCTGGACCGGGACCTGGCCGACAAGGCCTGGGCCGACGTCGACGAGCAGCATCCCCAGGGCGCCATGAAGCGTCTGCTCGATCGCCACGGCCTGGTCCGCGAGGACGTCCAGCCGTGGCCCTGCCCCGAAAGCGCCGCGGAAGCCGCGCGCGGGCGGGCGCGGCGGCGGGTGATCAACGAGGCGCTGCGCCCCGCCGCCGCGACGGCCGACTGGCTGGACCAGATCAAGGCGCTCGCGGCGGAGACCGAGGCGGCCGAGGCCGATCCCTTCGCCGAAGGCCTGGAGGGGCTGTCCCTGATCGCCGCGCACAATGAGGAAGAGGCGGCGTCGGTCGCGGCCCTGCTCATGCGCGAGGCGCTGGAGACGCCGGACAGGACCTGCGCCCTCGTGACGCCAGACCAGGCCCTGGCCCGCCGGGTGTCGGCGCAGCTGTCGCGCTGGGGCGTCGAGGCGGACTCCTCGGCCGGCGCCGCCCTGGCGGGATTCCCGGTCGGCATGCTGATCGAACGCGCGGCGAAGCTGGCCTGCGACCCGGCCGACCCCGTAGTCCTGCTCGGCCTTCTGAAGAGCCCGCTGGCGCGGCTGGGGCTCGAGGATCGGGATCGGGCGGCGGGTCTCAGGGCGTTCGAGGAACACGGCCTGCGCGGACCGCGCCGCGACGGCTGGGAATCGATCCACCGGATGATCGCGGGCAAGCGCGAGCCCCGGCGCGGCAAGCCGGTGAACGAACACCGGCTGGCCGAACTCGATCGCGCCGAAGCCTTCGCCCGCCGCGTGGAAGGGCTGGTGCGGCCGCTGTGCGAGCCCTTCGCCGCAGCCCTGCCGGCGACCGAAGCCGCGCGCCTGCTCGCCGAAACGCTGGAAGCGCTGGCCGCCGACGAGACCGGCGGCCTGGGAAGCCTGTGGAGCGGACCCGCCGGCGAGGCGGCCGCGCGCCTGCTGGCGTCGCTCATGGAGGACGCCGGGGCCCTGGAGCCCCTCGACGCGGCCGGCTTCCACGACGTGCTCGTGCGCCTGCTGAACGAGGAGACCGTGCGTTCGGGCGGGGCGACCCATGGCCGCCTGCGCATCCTGGGCGCCATCGAGGCGAGGCTGGTGCGCGCGGACCGGCTGATCCTGGCCGGGCTCGAAGAGGGGAACTGGCCGAAGCCCGCGCCCACAGACCCCTTTCTGTCGCGGCCGATGCGCAAGGCGCTGGGCCTGCCGCCGCCCGAACGGCGCATCGGGCTGTCGGCGCACGACTTCGCCCAGGCCGCCTGTGCGCCCGAGGTGGTGTTGCTGCACACCGAACGCCGCGGCGGACAGCCTGCCCAGCCCTCGCGCTGGCTGTGGCGGCTGCAGACCCTGGTCGGCGGCGCCGGCGCCGGACTGCCCGGACGGCCCGAGGTCCTGGCCTGGGCCCGCGCCCTCGACGCCCCGCTCGCCGAGCCGCCGCCGTCGCTGCAGACCGCGCCGCGCCCCGAGCCCCGGCCGCCGCTCGACGCGCGTCCGAAGGGGCTCTACGTCACCCAGGTCGAGGCTTGGGTGCGCGATCCCTACGCCGTCTACGCCCGCCACATCCTGAAGCTCTATCCGCTCGACCGCCCCGACGAGCCGGTCGACGCCCGCGCCCGCGGATCCGCCATCCACACGGCCATGGAGGCCTTCGCCGAGCGTTGGCCGGCGCTGGCGGAGGACGAGCGGGCCGTCGTGTTCGCCGACCTCTACCTGCAGGCCCTGCGCGAGGGCGGCGCGCCCGACCACGACATGGCGCGCGAACGGCCGCTGGCGCTGCGCGCCGGACGCTGGATCGCCGATTTCGAGGTCCGCCGCCGTCAGCCCGGCGTGCAGGTCCTCGTCGAGCGCGAGGTCAACGGTCCGCTGGACGGTCTGGATTTCATCCTGTCGGCCCGCGCCGACCGGATCGAGCTGCAGGGCGGAATGGCCCACGTCATCGACTTCAAGACCGGCGCCGCGCCTTCGGCCAAGCAGGTGAGGCTGGGCTTCAACGCCCAGCTGCCCCTGACCGCCGCCCTGCTCGCCCGGGGCGGGCTGGCTGAGGCGGGCAGGCCGACCCCCGGACAGCTGCTCTACGTGCGGGTCTCGGGCCGCGAACCGGCGGGGAAGGAAGAGCTGCGCAGCGATCCGAATGAGGCGCTGCGCGACCTGGCCCCCAGCGGCGAGGCCGCCGACCGCGCCTGGGAAGGTCTGGCGCAGCTGGTGCGCCGGTACGCCGACCCGGCCTATCCCTATCGCTCGCGCGTCGCCCCGCAGTTCATCAGCCACAGAAGCGACTACGACCATCTGGCCCGGGTGGCCGAATGGTCGGTCGCCGACGAAGACGGGGGGACCGGCGAATGACGGCCCATCCCCAGACGATCGCCTCCAACCCGGCGATCTCCGCCTTCGTCAGCGCCAACGCCGGGTCCGGCAAGACCTCGACCCTCGTGTCGCGGGTGGCGCGCCTGCTGCTGGCGGGCGCCAGGCCGGACACCCTGCTCTGCGTCACCTACACCAAGGCCGCGGCGGCCGAGATGCAGCGGCGGCTGTTCGAGCGGCTGGGCGCCTGGGCCGTGGCGGACGACGCCGCCCTGCGCACCGAGCTGGCGCGGCTGGAGGCGGGCGATCCCGGCGCCTATGACCACCACCACCTGTCGCGCGCCCGCGCCCTGTTCGCCGGCGCCCTCGAAACGCCGGGCGGGCTGAAGATCCAGACCATCCACGCCTTCTGCGAGAAGCTGCTGCGGCGCTTCCCGATCGAGGCCGGCATCTCCCCGGGCTTCGAGGTCGCCGACGACGCCGCGGCCGCCGATCTCGCCGCCGAGGCGCGGGCCGCCGTGGCCAAGCTGGCGATGCGGGAGGAGAACGCGCTGCTGTCGGAGGCCTACGACCGCTTCTCGGTGGCGCTGGCCTTCGACGACTTCCAGGAGATGTTCCGCACCTTCGAGTACCGGCGCGGCGACATCGCCCGCTGGCTGGGGTCCATCGGCGGCGCCCGCGCCCTGGTGACGGCCGTGCCGGGCATGGTCGGGCTGGAGGCGCTGGTCGACCCCGACGAGGTGGAGCGCGAGGCGATCCTCGCCATCGACCAGGACGGCTGGCTGGCGGCCGCCGCCGCGCTCGACGAGGGCTCCGACACCGACCGCAAGCGGGCTGATTGCATGCGCGCGGCCGTCGCCGCGCTGCGCGACGGGGAGGTCCCGCTCGACCTCGTCTGCAAGGCCCTGTTCACCGCCGAGCGCAAGCCGCTGGCCCGGGTTGCGACGAAGGCGGTCGCCCCGGGGGCCGCCTTCTGGCTGGGCGAGGAGCAGTTCCGGCTGGCGGCGGCGTTCGAGCGCGCCCGCGCCGCGCGCATCGCCGGCGACACCATCCACGCCATGACGCTGGCGGGCTTCTACGTCTCGGAATACGAGACGGCGAAGAAGAAGCGGCGCCTGCTCGATTTCGCCGACCTGGTGGCCCACACCCACGCCCTGCTGACCGAGACGGCGGACGCCGCCTGGGTGCTCTACAAGCTCGACGAGGGCATCGACCACATCCTCATCGATGAGGCCCAGGACACCGCGCCCGAACAGTGGGCCGTGATCCGCGAACTGACCGAGGCCTTCTTCGGCGGCGGCGCGGGCGGCCGCGACGCCCCTGCGGGACGCAGCGTCTTCGTGGTCGGCGACGAGAAGCAGTCGATCTTCTCGTTCCAGGGCGCCCGGCCCGAACGCCTGCGCCAGGAAGCCGCGCACTACCGCGAGCGCGTCATGGCCGCCGGCCTCGGCTGGGAGGACGTGCCGCTGGTGGACTCCTGGCGCTCGACGCCGGAGGTGCTCAAGTTCGTCGACGCCGTGTTCGCGCCGCCCGACAATCGCGCCGGCCTGCTGCCCCGCGACCTCGATCCGCAGGAGGCGGTGGTCGAGCATGTGGCGCGCCGGCTGAACGACCCCGGCTGCGTCGACCTGTGGCCGATGGAGCGCGAGGAGCCGGCGGAGGAGCAGGATGCCTGGACCGAGCCGCTCGATTCCCGCGGGCATGGCGCCTGGCGCCGGCTGGCCGACCGCATCGCATCCGAGGTGCGGCGCATCCTCGACACCGGCGAGATGGTCCACGACCGCAGCCGCAAGGGAGAGCCCTGGCGGCCGGCCAACGCGGGCGACGTGCTGATCCTGGTGCGCAAGCGCGGCGCCCTGTTCGAGGAGACGATCCGGGCCCTGAAGCGCGCCGGCGTGCCGGTGGCGGGGGCGGACCGGCTGGTGCTGTCCGAGCATCCGGTCTTCGCAGACGCCCTGGCCCTGGCCCGCTTCGTCCTCTTCCCGGACGACGACCTGACGCTCGCGGGGCTGCTGCGCTCGCCCTTCTGCGACGTGGACGAGGACAGCCTGTTCGCCCTCGCCCGGGACAGGAAAGGGTCGCTCTGGCGCATGCTGAAGGCCCGCGCCGACGAGCGGCCGGAGTGGCGCTCGGCTCTCGACCTGCTGGACGCCGCGCGGCGGGAGGCGCCGGCCCGCACGCCGTTCGACTTCTTCAGCCGCCTCTATGCGCGGCTGGACGGCGAGGGTCGCTCCCAGCGAACCCGGGCGGTCACCCGGCTGGGGCCCGAGACCGCCGACGCGCTCGACGAGCTCCTGGCCCAGGTCCTCGCCGCGGAGCAGCGCGGCGCGCGCGACCTGGAGGCCGTGGCCCACGCGCTCGGCCGCCTGGACATCACCGTGAAGCGCGAGATGGACGAGCCGAAGGGCGAGGCCCGGGTGATGACAGCCCACGGGGCCAAGGGACTGGAAGCCCCCATCGTCTTCCTGCCCGAGACCGTCCAGGCCGGGGAGCCCCGGGGCTCGTCCCTGCTGGAGTTGGAAAGCGGCGGCTTCCTCTGGTGCGCGAGCGGCAAGGCCGACTGCGAGGCGACCAGGGCGGCCCGCGCCCTGCGCAAGCAGAAGGGCGAGGACGAGTCGCTGCGCCTGCTCTACGTCGGCCTGACCCGCGCCCGCGACCGGGTCATCATCGCCGGCCGGGCGAAGCAGCCGCCCAAGACCAAGGCCGAGGAGCTGAAGGGCTGGTACCCGCTGGTCGAAGCCGCCTTCGCGCATCCGGACGTGGCGTCCCACACCCGCAAGCTGGTGCTCAACGGCATGGAGATCACCCGCTTCGGCCATGACCCGGCCCGGGGCGTCGAGGCGGACGGGACCGCCGGCGCGGCCCCGTCGTTGCCGCCCTGGGCCCGCACGCCCGCGCCGCCCGAAGGCCGCGTGGCGCGCTGGGTCTCGCCCTCGCAGATGGCCG
This sequence comes from Pseudomonadota bacterium, assembly GCA_023432855.1. Taxonomy (GTDB): domain Bacteria; phylum Pseudomonadota; class Alphaproteobacteria; order Caulobacterales; family Caulobacteraceae; genus JAEZEZ01. The sequence goes on from JAEZEZ010000066.1 coordinate 12,101, forward strand.
AGGAGCAGGCGAAGGCGCCGGCGCCCTCGCCCCTGGCCGAGCGGGGCGGGCTCGGCCGATTCCGGCGCGGGGAGCTGATCCACAAGCTGTTCGAGATCCTGCCGGACCTGCCGCCGGACGGCCGCCGCGCCGCCGCCCGGGCGCTGATGGCGCGCGAGCCGGGCCTTACCGGCGATCAGCGCGCCGAGATGATCGAGGCCACCTTCGGCGTGCTCGAGGACGACCGCTTCGCCGAGGTGTTCGGCCCCCACTCCCGCGCCGAGGTGGCCGTCGCGGGCGGCGCTCCGGACCTGCCTCCGGGGCTGGCCATCAGCGGGCGGCTGGACCGGCTGCTGGTCACGGCCGATCGGGTGCTTGTCGTCGACTACAAGACCAACCGCCCCGCGCCCGACCGGGCGGAGGACGCCGACCCCGCATACCTGACCCAGATGGCGGTCTATGCGGCGGTGCTGCGCGCGCTTTATCCGGGCCGCCGCGTCGAGGCGGCGCTGCTGTGGACCGACGGCGCGAAGCTGACGCCGCTGTCCGATGCGCTGATCGAAGCGCGGCTGGCGGCGTTGAACCAGAGTTGATCGCGGCGTCCGGCGACCCCACATGCGCCCGGGCCGGGAATCGCGCTAACGATCCGGCAGTTTCGCAGGAGAACCGCATGAGCACGGTGAAGGTCACCGACGAGAGCTTCGAGCAGGACGTCATCAAGTCCGGCACCCCCGTCCTGGTCGACTTCTGGGCCGAATGGTGCGGGCCCTGCAAGCAGATCGGCCCCGCGCTGGAACAGATCGCCGAGGAATTGTCGGGCAAGGTCACCGTCGCCAAGGTGAACATCGAGGACAGCCCCATGACCCCGGGCAAGCTGGGCGTGAAGGGCATCCCGACCCTGATGCTGTTCCGCGACGGCCAGATGACCTCGATGAAGGTCGGCGCCATGCCCAAGGCCAAGATCGTCGAGTGGCTGAACGAACAGGGCGTGGCCTGACATCGCGCAGAAATCCTCGTCCTTCGACACGCCCAGGATGAGGATTTCAGAATGCGCCACATTCATTCGGCCTCATCCTGAGCTTGTCGAAGGACGAGGCCGCTTCACTCAACGTGGCCACGTGTCCTTGGACGCCGCCAGCACCTCGCCTGCGAGGTAGAGCGAGCCAGCGATGACGACGCGGGGGCGATCCGCCTCCGCCAGCGCCGTCTGCAGCGCCGCTTCGACTCCGTCCGCCGCCTGCGCCTCCAGACCCGCGTCCCTCGCCGCCTTGGCGAGCGTCTGCGGTGCGGCCGCGCTGTCGGCCTGGAAATCCACGGTGAGAACGCGGGGCTGAAGATCCCCGAAGGCCGCGAACCAGGCCGCCGCGTCCTTGTTCGCCAGCATGCCCACGATCAGGACCAGCGGCCTCGGATCACGGCGCTGCATGGCTCCCAGCGCCCCGGCCAGCGCCCTGCCCGCGTGCGGGTTGTGGCCGCCGTCGAGCCACAGCTCGGCGCCCGCCGCCTTCGCCGCCTCGCCGTATGGGCCGCCGGCCAGCCGCTGCAGGCGCGCGGGCC
>JAEZEZ010000071.1 GCA_023432855.1 Pseudomonadota bacterium
CACAAGAATGACCGCGACGACGACCGAAGCTGCCCTTGCCGACGGCTTCGACGACCTCACCGATGAGATCGAGCCGGACGAAGCCGGTCAGGACGCTGGCGCGAGCCTCACCCTCGCCGTTGCCCCCGAGGATGCGGGGCAGCGGCTGGACCGCGTCCTGGCGCGCCTTGCGCCCGAACTCAGCCGCACCCGCATCCAGCGTCTCGTTACGGAAGGGCAGGTGTCCATCGGCGGGGGAGTGGTAGGGGACGCGGCCGCGAGGGTCAATGCCGGCGAGGTCTACACCCTGACCCTGCCGCCTCCCGAGCCGGCCGAGCCGGTGGCGGAAGACCTCCCGCTCGCCATCGCCTTCGAGGATGATCACCTCATCGTCATCGACAAGCCGGCGGGACTGGTCGTGCATCCGGCACCGGGACACGCTTCGGGCACGCTAGTGAACGCGCTGCTGCACCATTGCGGCGACAGCCTCTCCGGCATTGGCGGGGTTCGCCGCCCCGGCATCGTCCACCGCATCGACAAAGATACCTCCGGCCTGCTGGTGGTGGCCAAGTCCGATGCCGCCCACAAGGGCCTCGCTGCCCAGTTCGCCGACCACGGCCGTACCGGGCCGCTGGAGCGGGCCTATCTCGCCTTCGTCTGGGGCGTGCCCGAGCCGAAGGGCAGGGTGGATGCGCCCATCGACCGGCACCCGACCCATCGCCAGAAGATGGCGGTGCGGGGTTCCGGCCGTCACGCGGTGACCCATTGGGAGGTGCTGGAGACCTTCGTCGGGAAGACCGGGGCGGAGGTGGCGAGCCTCATCGAATGCCGGCTGGAGACCGGACGGACCCATCAGATCCGCGTCCACATGGCTCATGCCGGCCACCCGCTCCTGGGCGACGAGGTCTACGGCCAGGGCTTCCGGACCAAGGTCTCCCTTCTGCCGGACGAGGCCCGGGCCTGCCTCGCCACACTGGGCCGGCAGGCGCTTCATGCCGCACGGCTCGGTTTCGCGCACCCGGTGACGGGCGAGGAATTGTCGTTCGAAAGCGCGTTGCCACAGGATCTTGCGGCTCTGGAGGCGGCGCTGCGCGACTAGTCGGTGAGCGTGCAGAAACGCAATCCGCTCTCGCAGCGACGTGAGAGGATGAAACCTATCCGCGCCCCATTCGTATCTATATCATCGTGCGTCGCGGTCGGCGTCATGCGGCCGCACGAGCGGCTGCCCGGATGGGGGCCGCGGGAGAAGGAGGCCTCGTGATGGCCCAGCATAAGTCCATGCCCATTCCCTCCGCAGAGGGCGGGCTTTCGCGGTACCTGGAGGAAATCCGGCGGTTCCCCATGCTGGAGCCGCAGGAGGAATATATGCTCGCCAAAAGCTGGCGCGAGCACGGGGACCGCGACGCCGCTCACAAGCTTGTGACGAGCCATCTGCGCCTCGTGGCCAAGATCGCCATGGGCTACCGCGGTTATGGCCTGCCCATCTCCGAGGTGATCTCCGAGGGCAATGTGGGCCTCATGCAGGCGGTGAAGCGGTTCGAGCCCGAGAAGGGCTTCCGCCTCGCCACCTACGCCATGTGGTGGATTCGCGCCTCGATCCAGGAATACATCCTGCGCTCGTGGAGCCTCGTGAAGATGGGCACCACGGCGGCGCAGAAGAAGCTGTTCTTCAACCTGCGCAAGGCCAAGAGCCAGATCTCGGCCTTCGAGGAGGGCGACCTGCGTCCTGAACAGGTCAGCCACATCGCCACGCGGCTCGGCGTCACCAACGAGGACGTCATCTCCATGAACCGGCGCCTGTCGGGCCCGGACGCCTCGCTGAACGCGCCCCTGCGTTCGGACGGCGAGAGCGAGTGGCAGGACTGGCTGGCCGACGACAACGCCGTCAGCCAGGAAACCCAGGTCGCCGAAGCCGAGGAGCGGGAGATCCGCATGGGCCTGCTGCAGGAAGCCATGCAGGAACTGACCGACCGCGAGCGTCACATCCTGACCGAGCGCCGGCTGCAGGACAGCCCCACGACCCTCGAGGAGCTCGCCTCGCAATACGGCGTCAGCCGCGAGCGGGTGCGCCAGATCGAGGTGCGCGCTTTCGAAAAGCTGCAGAAGGCGATGCGCGCGGCCGCCGAAGAGCGGAACCTCGTCGACGCCTGAGGAACGGCCCGGGCCTAGGCGGCGTCCTTGATGCCGCCGAAGGCCCGGATCACCTCGGCGCAGGCGTTGGCCAGCAGCTCTTTCGAGGGAGTTCCAGAGGTCAGCGCCAGCTCGAGACCGGCGACCGCCATCGCCATGCGCGGCTCGCCCACGACCGCCTGCTTCTTCAGCTGTGAGCACTGTTCGGTCATGGCCCTGAGGGCCTGGGCCGGATCGGCTTCGAAATGGGTGACCGCCGAGCGCAGGATGCGCAGGGCGCGGTCCATGGCCTGAGGCGCCGTGGTCGGCCCCTCTCCCGAATCCGCCTTGCGCTTGCGCGGGCCGCTGTATTCACCGGAGTTGAACCGGCGCCGGTCGGGGCCGACGTACTGAACCGCCTCGATCCAGTCGCGCGGCTTCAGGGCCACGATCTCGACGCGCTTGAGCAGGTCGCCGGCCGTGAACGGCTTGCGCAGGAATTCGTGAACGCCCGCGTCGCGCGCGCCCTTGATGGAGGTGGCGGTGGCGTCGCCGGTGACCATGATCACCGGGGCCTGGCGGCAGGCGTAGTTGCTGCGGCGCAGGCGGCGCGTGAAGGATTCGCCGTCGAGGCGGACGCCGGAGCGCTCGGTGAAGATCAGCCCCGGCTCCATGTCCCGGGCCATCTCCAGCGCCCGGCGCTCCTCGGGCTCGAAGGCCAGCTGGCGTGCGCCCAGGCCCTTGAGGACATCGCCGAGCATGCGGGCGGAGGCGACGTTGGGATCGACGATCAGGACGCGGTGAACGACGGGCTCCAGCCGCTTCAGCAGTCTCGGGTCGGTGGCGAACACGCGCGGGTCACTCCGGACGAACGAACGTTCATCCTAAGCAGGCAGGGTAAACAGCGCCTTGACGCTGTCAGGCGGCGGCGGTGCGCGTCGTCCGGGCCACCACTTTCACGAGGCCATCGAGGATGTTGGCACGCTCCTCGGCCGACAGCAGGTGCGGATCCCGCAGCAGCGCCAGGCTGTCGACATGGACCTTGAGCGCGACCGGCGAGCACTCTTCCCAGCTTCCCGACCGGTCCAGCAGTTCGCACAGGCTGTGGGCGGCGGTGCCGAGATCGGGACGCCCGAACAGGCCGGCCAGGCCGACGACATGGTTGGAAGCGGCGTAGACCGCATCGAAGGATTCCGGGGTGCGATCCGAGGCCGAGGCTGCGCCCTGAACGGCCCGGATCGACTGGTCGATCTCGCCCAGGCACTGCTCTGCGATCTCGTCGAGGTTGCTGCGGGCCTCTTTCAGCGCCTCCTCGATCCGCTTGCCTCCCGGAACCTGGATCAGCTTTCCCAGCCGGTTGACGTACGGTATGTGCCGAACGACCGTCATGCCGCCCCCTGTGTACTCTGCGGAATGTCGTCTTCGGCCAGTTCGGCGTCGTTGCGGCGACGCCGTTTGGCGTGATCGGGCTTCTTGCCGAAGCGCCGGTCGGGACCGAGGTAGTTGCCCGTGTCCACGAAGGGCCGGGCCTCCTTGGAGACCCAGACCACGCGTTCGAGCAGCACCTGGGGGCTCAGCGGCTTGGCGACGAAGAAGTTGGCCCCGCAGTCCCGAGCGGCCATCACGTTGCGGCGCTTGGTATGGCCGCTGACCATGATCACCGGCGCATAGGCGTTGAGTTCGTTCTTGCTGCGCCTCAGCGAGCGCACGAAGTCGTAGCCGGTGCCGTCCTCGAGCTCGTCGTTGGCGACGATGAGGTTGATCTCGTTCTCGTTGGCGACCGCCAGGGCGTCGGCGACGCTGGAGCAGATGATCGGATGGCGGACGCCGAACCCGGAGAGGATCTGTCGCAGGATCTGGACGCTGGTCGGGTTGGAGTCCGCGACGAGGACCGTCACCTTCTCCAGATTGATCCAGGCCTTGGGATTGAGCATGGCGGTTCCAAGCGCGCACGATGCACACGCATGACGGGAATAAACAGCTCAGCTCGTGAGAAAATAGTTAAGGCGGGGCGACCTTGACAGTTTGTCGCACCCCTTGGCCGTCACCCCGCGAACGGATCGCGCATGAGAATGGTGTCGTCCCGCTCCGGCGAGGTCGACAACAGAGCGACCGGGGCGCCGATCAGCTCTTCCAGCCGCTTCACGTACTTCACCGCCTGGGCCGGCAGCTCCTTCCACGAGCGGGCGCCGGCGGTGGAATCGCTCCAGCCCTCCAGCGTCTCGTAGACCGGCTGGACCTCGGCCTGGTCGCTCATCCCCGACGGCAGGTAGTCGAGCACCCGGTCCCCGATGCGGTAGCCGGTGCAGACGTTCAGCGTCTCCAGCCCGTCCAGCACGTCGAGCTTGGTCAGGGCGACACCGTCGATGCCGTTGATGGCGATCGACTGGCGCACCAGCACCGCGTCGAACCAGCCGCAGCGCCGCGCCCGGCCGGTGACGGTGCCGAATTCCCGGCCCCGCTCGCCGATCTTGCGGCCGGTTTCGTCGTGCAGTTCGGTCGGGAACGGCCCCTCCCCCACCCGCGTGGTGTAGGCCTTCACGATCCCCAGGACGTAGCCCACGGACCGCGGCCCCTGCCCCGAGCCCGCCGCCGCCTGGCCCGCGACCGTGTTGGACGAGGTCACGAAGGGGTAGGTGCCGTGATCGACGTCGAGCAGGGCGCCCTGGGCGCCTTCGAACAGGATGCGGTCGCCCGCCTTGCGGGCCTTCTCCAGCTCGCGCCAGACCGGACGGGCGTAGGGCAGCACCCGAGGCGCGATTTGCGCCAGCTGGTCCAGCAGCTCCGCCGGATCGATCTCGGGCAGGTCGAGGCCCCGGCGCAGGGCGCCATGGTGGGCCAGCAGCCGCTCGATCTTGGGCGCGAGGGCCGCCGGATCGGCCAGATCGGCGACGCGGATGGCGCGCCGGCCGACCTTGTCCTCGTAGGCGGGCCCGATGCCGCGGCCGGTGGTGCCGATCTTGCCGGCGCCGGCGGCCGCCTCGCGCGCGGCGTCCAGGTCGCGGTGCAGCGGCAGGATGAGGCAGGCGTTGTCCGCCAACATCAGCACCTCGGGGCTGATGGTGACGCCCTGGGCCTCGATGCGGCCGATCTCGTCCAGCAGCGCCCAGGGGTCGACGACCACGCCGTTGCCGATCACGGACGGCTTGCCCTGGACGACCCCCGAGGGAAGCAGGCTGAGCTTGTAGACCTTCTCGCCCACCACCAGGGTGTGGCCGGCGTTGTGCCCGCCCTGGAACCGCACGACCATGTCGGCGCGGTTGGACAGCCAGTCCACGATCTTGCCCTTGCCCTCGTCGCCCCACTGGGCGCCGACTACCGCGACGTTCGCCAAAGCTCTGATCCTTGCTGAAGACCGGGCGCCTATAGCCCATTCGGTCCCCGCTGTCCTCAGGCGGCTTCGAGTTCCTGCAGGGCGTGGGCGTAGGCCCACTCCAGCCACGGCGTCAGCGCCTCCACGTCCGCGGTCTCCACCGTGCATCCACACCAGATGCGTAAGCCCGGCGGGGCGGAGCGGTGGGCGTTGATGTCGTAGGCGACGTCCTCGCGCTCCAGCGCCGAGATCATCCGGGCCAGCAGCGCCTGCCGCTCGGCGTCCGGGGCCGCGCGCACGGCCGGGTCCACGATCTCGAGGCAGACGGAGGTCTCCGACCGGATCGAACGGTCGCGGGCGACGAAATCCACCCAGGGCGTGCGCGCCACCCAGGCTTCCAGCACCTCGTAGTTGGCGTTGGTGCGCCGGATGAGCTCCGGCAGGCCGCCGATGCGCGAGGCCCAGCGCAGCGCATCCATCCAGTCCTCCAGCGTCAGCAGGCTGAAGGTGTTGATCAGGCCGCCCTCGAACAGGGCCTCATCGGCGCGCCCGTCGGCCTGCAGCCGGATGACCTTGGGCAGGGGACGGGGCGGGACGTAGGTGTTCAGCCGCTCCACGGCCCTTGGAGAAAGCACCAGGACGCCGACGCCGGCCTCGCCGCCCAGCGCCTTCTGGAAGGAGAAGGTGGTGACGTCCAGCCGGTCCCAGTCCAGCGGCATGGCAAAGGCCGCGGAGGTGGCGTCGCAGATGGTGATCCCCTCGCGATCCGGCGAGATGAACGCGGCGTCGGGGACCCGCACGCCCGAGGTGGTGCCGTTCCAGACGAAGACCAGGTCGGCGGCGGGATCGACGGCGCCGAGATCCGGCAGCTGGCCGAACGGGGCTTTCAGGACCTCGGCGCCGACGCCGAGGTGGTCGAGCAGGTCTCCGGCCCACAGCCGGCCGAAGTTCTCGTAGGCCATGACCTGGACCGGGCGGCATCCCAGCATCCCCCACATGGCGGCCTCCATGGCCCCCGTGTCCGATCCGGGCGTCAGCACGATCCGGTGGCTGTCGGGGACCTGCAGCACCTGGCGGGTCATCTCCACGCCCTGCCGGAAGCGGGCCAGCACCGCCGGCGCCCGGATGTTGCGCCCTACCAGCGCCCCGGCGAGGTCATCGGTCTTCCAACCGGGCCGCTTGGCCGTCGGGCCCGACGAGAACCAGGGACGTTCGGGTCGGCGGGAAGGTCGCTCGGAGTGGGTCATGCGGGAAGGCCGGTCCGGATTTCACGAAACATTGTTTTGCGAGCTATGCTCAAGCTTAGCAGGGATACCAACGTCCGGCTGCTCGCGTCCGGCCCTCGCCGTTCATGCGCGTTTTGGCCGGCGTGTTTCAAGGCCCCGCGTGGCCTTGCTCACGCTGCTCGAAAGGAGCGATCCGTGAAGAAGCTATTCCTGACCCTGACGGCCGTGGCCGCCATCGGCGCCGTCGCGGCGCCTGCGGCCGCCCAGCGATGGGAGAATATCAACGCCCACCAGCGGCAGCTGGACAATCGCATCGACAACGGCGTGCGCCGCGGATGCCTGACGGCGCGGGAGGCGTCGCGCCTCAGGATGGAATTCCGCCGAATCGCCGACATCGAGCGCCGCTACCGCCGAACCGGCGGGGGCCTGAACGCCTGGGAGCGGCAGGATCTGGAACGGCGGCTGGACCGCCTGAACGCCGACATTCGCCGCCAGTGCCGCGACGGCGATGATCGTGGTGATCGCTGGGATCGCGACCCGCGCTGGCGCGACGGCCGCTGGCGGGGGATCAACGAACGCCAGCAGATGCTGGAGGACCGCATCAACCGCGGCGTCCAGCGCGGCTGCCTGACCCGCGAGGAGCAGCTACGCCTGCGCCAGCAGTTCCAGCGCATCCTCATTCTCGAGTCCCGTTATCGCAACAGCGGCGGCCTCAGCGCGGCCGAGCGCCGCGAGCTCGACCGCCAGATGGACGACCTGGGCGCCAGCATCCGCCGCCAGTGCAACGACGGCGACTGGCGCTACTGAGCCGGTGAAGCTTCGGGGACCGGATGGCGCCGACGGCGCTTCCTGTCCCCGGACGCACTGCGGCTGCGCAGGACGCTGAAACCTGCGCCCCCTGGGACAGGAGGCGGCCGAAACCGCCATCCAGTCCTCTTTCCGCGCCCCCTGAGTTTGGGGCCGGGCGAAACCCGCGAAGGTGGTGAGCGTTACCGTCTCGCCTGCCGGCTTCCTGAGAGGCCGGTTCACGTCCGCGTCAGGTGCGACGTGCTCTAACCCTCCCCCTCGCCGCACCCCCCGCGGCTCGCTTTCTACGGAGCGACCTAATGAAAAAGTTCACGCTTGCCCTCCTCGCCGCCACTGCGCTCGCGGGCACGGCGGCGCCCGCGCTGGCCCAGCAGGGCTGGCAGAGCATCAACGAACGCCAGGCCCGGCTCGACCAGCGCATCGACGCCGGCGTCCGCAACGGCCGCCTGACCCAGGCCGAAGCCCGCACCCTGCGCAACGAGTTCCGCGATCTGCAGCGGCTGGAGGCCCAGTACCGCGCCTCCGTCGGCGGCCTCAGCTTCGCCGAACGCGCCGACCTCGACCGCCGCTTCGACGCGCTGAGCCGCCGCATCCGCGACGAGCGCAACGACGGCCAGGACCGCGGCGATCGCGGGTGGCAGAGCATCAACCAGCGCCAGGCCCAGCTGGAACAGCGTATCGAGGCGGGCATCCGCAACGGATCGCTGACCCGGGCCGAGGCCGTGCGCCTGCGGGCCGAATTCCGCCAGATCTCGCAGCTGGAGGCTTCCTACCGCCGCTCCGGCAACGGCCTGACCCAGGCCGAGCGGGCCGATCTCGACCGTCGCTTCGACGCCCTGGAGCGCAAGATCCGGCGCGACCGCAACGACGGCCAGGACCGCGGCTGGCAGAACATCAACCAGCGCCAGGCCGAGCTGGACCGCCGTATCGACGCCGGCGTCAGCAACGGTTCGCTCACCCGGGCCGAGGCCGTCCGCCTGCGGGCCGAGTTCCGCGAGATCTCCCAGCTGGAGGCCTCGTACCGCCGCTCCGGCAACGGCCTGACCCAGGCCGAGCGCGCCGACCTCGACCGTCGCTTCGACGCCCTGGAGCGCAAGATCCGGCGCGACCGCAACGACGGCCAGGACCGCGGCTGGCAGAACATCAACCGGCGCCAGGCCGAGCTGGACCGCCGTATCGACGCCGGCGTCAGCAACGGTTCGCTCACCCGGGCCGAAGCGGTGCGCCTGCGGGCCGAGTTCCGCGAGATCGCCCAGCTTGAGGCGGCCTATCGGCGCTCCGGCAACGGCCTGACCCAGGCCGAGCGCGCCGATCTCGACCGTCGCTTCGACGCACTGGAGCGCAAGATCCGGCGCGACCGCAACGACGGCCAGGATCGCGGCGACCGCTGGCAGGGCATCAACGCTCGCCAGGCCGAACTGGACCGCCGCATCGACGCCGGCGTCCGGGCCCGGCAACTGAGCGCCGCCGAGGCCGCCAGCCTGCGCGCCGAGTTCCGGCAGATCGCCGCGCTCGAAGCCACCTACCGGCGCTCCGGCAACACCCTGACCCGGGCCGAGCGCCAGGACCTGGACAACCGGTTCGACCGCCTGGCGGCCCGGATCCGGTGGGAGCGTTCGGACTGGCAGCGCCGCTACTGGTAAGCGCCAGCCCTGAAGGCAAGGACGGCGCGGCTCGCGAGAGCCGCGCCGTTTTTCTTGCTCACGATTTCTTGAATTCAATCGTACCCTTGGCCTTTACTTGCACTCGATCCCTTGATTTTCAAGGGGACCGCGCAGGGCCGATGGCCCGCTAATCCCTTGTTCATATGCGGTTCATGCATCTGAACGCGGTGCGCCCGCATTGAACGTCCAGCGATCCGGCAAGCACACAACCTTGATGAACTCCGACTTCGTTCAAGGTTACGTCCTCACCGGATCGACGTGACAGTCGCCGACACTGGCGGCTCGAAACATAGGAGCAAGACGATGAAGAATACGATCGCTTCCGTGCTCGCGGTTTCGGCCCTCGCAGCCGCCGCGCCGGCCTTCTCCCAGGTCTCTTTCGGGGTCATTTACGACTCCGATCCCTACTACGACCCCTACGTCGCCACCTACGACGGCCGCTACGCCTATGACGACCGCTACGGCTACCGCGGCTACAGCCAGTGGCAGAACATCAACCAGCGTCAGCGCAACCTCGATCGCCGCATCGACATGGGCGTGCGCAACGGGACCCTGACCCGCGCCGAGGCCGTGCGCCTGCGCGCCGAGTTCCGCCAGCTGGCGCGCCTGGAGGCCCGCTATCGCCGCACCGGCAGCGGCCTGAACGGCTGGGAGCGCGCGGACCTCGACCGCCGCTTCGACCGGCTGAGCGCGCAGATCCGCTGGGAACGCCGCGACCAGCAGTATCGCGGTTACCGTCGCTGGTAAGGCGAACCGAACTCCGACGATGGCGCGGCTCCGCAAGGGGCCGCGCTTTTTCGTGTCAGATGCGCAGGCGGCTGTCGACCGTGGTGACCGCCCCGCCGCGCAGCAGGATGCGGTCGCCCTTCATCTCCGTCTCGATTTCACCGCCCCGGCCGGGGAAAGCCTGCAGGAAGCGCACGGTCGGCCGGCCGAGCCGCTCGGCGAACAGCGGCCCCACGATGCAGTGGGCCGATCCGGTGGCCGGATCTTCCGCGATGCCCGAACCCGGCGCGAAGAAGCGGTCGACCACGTCGTAGTCCGCGCCCTGGTCGGCGGCCGCGGCGACCACCAGGTTGCCCCGTCCGCCCGTCGCCTCGCCGGCGATCCCGTGAATGGCGGCGATATCCGGCGAAAGGCCGCGCACCGAGGCCTCGTCCGGCAGCAGGGCGACGAGGTAGGCGCCGGCCCAGACCTCCTCCGGCTCGATCCCGAGCGCCTCGGTCAGGCCGTGGGGAACCTCGGTCCGCCGGGGCGGGTCGGCCGGGAAGTCCATCTCGTAGGCGCCGGCCGTACGGGTGACGATCAGCGGGCCCGACCGGGTGTCGAAAGTCACCGGGCCCGCGGTGGCGCCGAGTTCCGCGATCAGCACATGCGCCGAGGCGAGCGTGGCGTGGCCGCAGAGCGGCACCTCCATGCCCGGCGTGAACCAGCGCAGGCCATAGCGGGCCGGGTCGCCGGTCTTCAGCAGGAAGGCGGTCTCGGCCTGGTTGTTCTCCCGGGCCAGCGCCTGCATCCAGTCGTCCTCGGGCCAGGCGTCCAACGGCTCCACCACGCAGGCGGGGTTGCCGCGGAAGGGGGCGGTGGCGAAGGCGTCGACGGTCCACTGGCGCATGGCGGGGAAGGCTCCTAGAGGGGAATGGCGAAGGTAGGGGGTGAGGCGGTGAGTTTCGAGACGGCAGGCGACGGTTTCGTCATCAGCGACGATCCGGGACGGTTCGACCTTCTCCAGGCGCACCGCTGGATTTCGGAGCAGTCCTACTGGGCCGAAGGCATTCCCCTGGCCACCTTCGAAAAGGCGGTGCGCAACAGTCTCTGTTTCGGCGCCTACGCCGTCGGCGGGACGATGGCCGGCATGGGGCGGGTGGTGACAGACCGCGCGACCTTCGGCTGGCTGTGCGACGTATTCGTGGACGAGGCCTGGCGCGGCCGGGGGCTGGGCAAGGCGCTGATGGCCTATGTAAAGGCGCACCCGGACCTGCAGGGCCTGCGCCGCCTGCACCTGGCGACGGCGGACGCGCACGGCCTCTATGCGGCCTACGGCTTCGGCCCCCTGACGACGCCGGACCGGTGGATGGAGATCAAGGACCCGGACGTCTACCGGCGCTAGGCGCGGTCGCGCAGGGGCCAGGCGTGGTCCAGCGGGCCGTGCCCGCGGCCGAGCCCGGGCGCGCGGCGCATGGCTTCCCCGACGTAAGCCCAGGCGCGCGCCACCGCCGCCTCCAGCCCCATGCCCTGGGCCAGGCCGGTGGCGCAGGCGCTGGCCAGTGTGCAGCCGGTGCCGTGGGTGGCGGAGGTGTCGAGCCTCGGCCCTTCCAGCAGGGTCTCGCCGCCGGGCGTCATCAGCAGGTCGCGCACGGTCTCGCCCGGCACGTGGCCGCCCTTCATCAGCACCGCCGCCGCCCCCAGTTCGAGCAGCCGTTCACCGGCGCGGCGCTGGCCGTCGAGGTCGGCGACCGTCAGCCCCGTCAGGGCCTCGGCCTCCGGCGCGTTGGGGGTCAGCAGGGCGGTGCGGGGGACCAGCAGATCGCGCACCGCCGCCACCGCCCGGTCCTCGAGCAGGGCGTGGCCGCCCTTGGCGATCATCACCGGATCGACCACCGCGGGGACGCCCCTGGCCGGGCCGTCGAGCAGCGCCGCCGCGAGCTCCACGATCTCCACCGTCGCCAGCATGCCGGTCTTGATGGCGTCGGCGCCGATGTCGGCCAGCACCACCCGGGCCTGGGCCTCGATCACGTCGAGCGGGATGGCGTGCACCCCATGGACGCCCAGGGTGTCCTGCACCGTCACGGCGGTGATCGCCGTGGCCGCATAGCCGCCGAGCGCCGTCACCGTCTTTATGTCCGCCTGGACGCCCGCGCCGCCGCCGGAATCCGACCCCGCGATGATGAGCACCCGGCCCTTGTTTTCAGCCATGCGCCGACGCATAGCGGCCGCGGCGAAGGTCGGCTAGGGTCTCGCCGCCGGGAGGACATGCATGCTGACGCTGAACTGGGAAAACGCCGCCGAACAGCTGGTCGGAACCACCGTGGTGGTGGAGATCCAGCACCAGGACGCGCAGGGAATCTTCATGCGCCACGACCACGCCTGGGGCGTGATCACCTCGGCGGACCGCAAGAACGGCGTGCGCATCCAGGTGGCGGGCAAGACCTTCAACGGCAAGCTGATGGTGCTGCCGGCCGACTTGTCCAGCTTCACCAAGCCCCAGTCGGGGCTCTACCGCCTGAGCTCAACCGGCGAACAGGTCACCGACCCGCACTGGTTCACCACCTGGGTGGTCAAGGACGCCAAGGCGGTGCAGGCCCAGCGCGTGGTGCAGCGCCCGAAGAAGTAAGGCGCGGGCCGCGGCGATATATTTCGTTGCGGTTATATAACACCTGCGTTATGCATAGCGCATGACGCCCGCGTTCGAACTCCTGGCCGATCCGAACCGCCGCCTGATCCTCGACCAGCTGCGCGAGGGGGAGCGGTCGGCCGGCGCGCTGGGCGAGGCGCTGGCCATCAGCCAGCCGGGAGTGTCGCGCCACCTGCGCCTGTTGCGCGAGGCCGGCCTCGTCAGCGTGCGCGGCGATGGCCAGCGGCGTCTCTACAGCCTGAAGCCCGAGCCCCTGGCCGAGATCGACGCCTGGCTCGCCCCCTATCGCCGCTTCTGGGCCGACCGGCTCGACGCCCTGGAGCGCCACCTGGACCGGGAGCAATGACATGACCGACACGCTGGCCAACGCCGGAACCCTCTCGCGCCTGCCCTCGGGCGAGGTGGAGCTGCGCTTCGAGCGCCGCCTCGCCCATCCGCTGGAGAAGGTCTGGGCGGCCATCTCCATCCCCGAGCGCATCGGCGACTGGTTCTGCGAGATGAACTTCGAGGCCCGGCCCGGAGCGACCATCGACCAGACCTTCCACCATGCGGGCGGGCTGAAGGCCACGGGCGAGGTGCTGCGCTTCGAGCCGCCGCACCTCTTCGAATGGCTGTGGCGCGGCGGCGAGAACGAGCGCGACTCGGTGGTGACCTGGCGGCTGGAGCCCGACGGCGACGGCACGCGCATCATCCTCACCCACCGCACGCCCGACGCCCACGAGGCGAAGAACTACGGCCACGGCTGGCACGTGCACCTCGACGGGCTGGAGAAGGCGCTGGTCGGCGGCCGGTTCGAGTACCCGCCGGCCAACAACGACGCGGTCACCGCCCACTACAATCGCGCGTTCGGCTAGGCGTCTTCCACCGCAGCCCACAACCTCACGGCCTGGGCGGTCTCGCGCACGTCGTGCACGCGCAGCACCGCCGCGCCCTTCGCGGCGCCGTAGAGTGCGAGCGCCAGGGAGCCGCCGAGGCGGTCGCCCGCCTCCGTCGCCGTGGGGTCGACGGTCTGGATGGTGCGCTTGCGGCTGACGCCCAGCAGCACGGGGAAGCCGAGATCCACGATCCGGTCGAGATGGCGGATGAGGGCCAGGTTGTGCTGCGCCGTCTTGCCGAAGCCTATGCCGGGGTCGAGCATGATCTTCTCCCGCGCCACGCCGGCGGCCAGGGCGGCCTCGGCCCGGGCGGCGAGGTAGGCCCTCACCTCCTCCACCACGTCGTCGTAGGTCGGGTTCTGCTGCATGGTGCGCGGCTCGCCCTGCATGTGCATGAGCACGAGCTCGCAGCCGAGGTCCGCCGCCGTGGAGAGGCTGTCGGGGGCGGCGGTCAGGGCCGTGACGTCGTTCCAGATGCTCGCGCCCGCTGTCACCGCCGCCCGGGCGACGGCGGGCTTCAGCGTGTCCACCGAGATCGGCCCGTCCCAGCGGGCGCGAATGGCCTCGATCACCGGGACGACCCGGGCGATCTCGTCAGCCTCGGAGACCGGCTCGGCTCCGGGGCGGGTGCTCTCGCCGCCCACGTCGAGGATGTCGGCGCCCTGCTCCACCAGCGCCAGCGCGTGGGCGACGGCGGCGGTCGGATCGAAGAACCGCCCCCCGTCGGAGAAGCTGTCCGGGGTGACGTTGACGATGCCCATGATGCGGGGCCTTGATCGCGACATGGGTGAACCCGAGTGGATAGTTGCGTCTCGCGCGTTTCTGGCCTGTCTCGCCGCAGAAGGCGAGGGAGACGAGCGCGAACTTGCCGAGGCGCTGGACAGGCTGCTGCGCGCTGCCGTCCCAATGACACTGACCGACACCGACCAGGAGTCGCCGGAAGCAGACGCGCTCGCCATCTACACGCGGTGGTCGGGACACGCCCGACGCAGGTTCCCCGCCATCTCCGATGCCGACCTGAGTCCTGGCGGGAGGTGGGGCAGCGACGATCTCGGCGACATCGCGACTGACCTGGAGCGGGTCATCAGCGCATGGGAGGCCGGTCTGCGGGAAGCGGCCGCCTGGGAGTTTCGATGGGGATTCGAGGAGCATTGGGGACCCCACCACGCGACGCCCCTTTTGCGCTTCCTTCGCGAGCGATCGGCCGCCTAAGCCCAAGAAGAAAGGGCGGCCCCTTCGGACCGCCCTTCTGTTTCGTCAGGCCGGGGCCGGCATGGCGCCGGGCGGCATCTTGGGCTCCGGGGCGCTGACCGGGGTGACGGGGACGGCCACGGCGGGGCCGGCGGGCGGCGTGTCGACCGGCTCGTCGCGGTTGGGCTTGATGCCCTTGTCGAGAAGGTCCTTGATCTCGTCGCCGGACAGGGTCTCGAACTCGAGCAGGGCGCCGGCGAGCTTGTGCAGGTCCTCCAGCCGCTCGGTCAGGATGCGTTTGGCCTCGTCCCAGCCCTCCTGGACCAGTCGCTTGACCTCCTGGTCGATGATCTGGGCCGTGGCCTCGGATACGTTCTGGGTGCGGGCGACCGAGTGGCCCAGGAACACCTCGTCCTGGTTCTCGCCGTAGGCGACGACGCCCAGCTTCTTGGAGAAGCCCCAGCGGGTGACCATGGCGCGGGCCAGCTTGGTGGCCTGGTCGATGTCGGAGCTGGCGCCGGAGGTGACGTTGTCCTCGCCGAAGATCAGCTCTTCCGCCACGCGGCCGCCCATCATGATGGCCAGGCGCGAGATCATCTGCTGGTACTTCATCGAGTAGCGGTCGGCCTCGGGCAGCTGCATCACCATGCCCAGCGCGCGGCCGCGCGGGATGATGGTCGCCTTGTGCACGGGGTCGGCGCTCGGCACCGTCAGGGCCACCAGGGCGTGGCCGCCCTCGTGGTAGGCCGTCAGCTTCTTCTCTTCCTCGCTCATGGCCATGGACTTGCGCTCGGCGCCCATCATGACCTTGTCCTTGGCGTCCTCGAAATCGCGCATGGTGACCATGCGACGGTTCTTGCGCGCCGCCATCAGGGCGGACTCGTTGACCAGGTTGGCCAGGTCGGCGCCCGAGAAACCGGGCGTGCCGCGGGCCAGGACCTTGACGTTGACGTCCGCGGCGAGCGGCACGTTCTTCATGTGCACGCGCAGGATCTTCTCGCGGCCGTTCAGGTCGGGGTTGGGCACCACCACCTGGCGGTCGAAGCGGCCGGGGCGCAGCAGCGCCGGGTCCAGCACGTCCGGACGGTTGGTGGCGGCGATGTGGATGATCCCCTCGTTGGCCTCGAAGCCGTCCATCTCGACCAGCAGCTGGTTCAGCGTCTGCTCACGCTCGTCGTTGCCGCCGCCGAGGCCCGCGCCGCGGTGACGGCCGACGGCGTCGATCTCGTCGATGAAGATGATGCAGGGCGCGTTCTTCTTGGCCTGTTCGAACATGTCGCGCACGCGGCTGGCGCCGACGCCCACGAACATCTCGACGAAGTCGGAGCCGGAGATGGAGAAGAAGGGCACGCCCGCCTCGCCGGCGACCGCGCGCGCCAGCAGCGTCTTGCCGGTGCCCGGAGGGCCGACCAGCAGGGCGCCCTTGGGAATTTTGCCGCCCAGGCGCTGGAACTTGCCCGGGTCCTTCAGGAAGTCGACGATCTCGGTCAGCTCTTCCTTGGCTTCGTCGACGCCGGCCACGTCCTCGAAGGTGACACGGTGCTTGTGCTCGGTCAGCAGGCGCGCCTTGGACTTGCCGAAGCCCATGGCGCCGCGCGCGCCGCCCTGCATCTGGCGCATGAAGAAGATCCAGATGCCGACGATCAGCAGGATCGGCAGCAGGGCGAAGATGCCGTTCAGCAGCATCGAGGGCTTGGACGACTTCACGGTGATGTCGGCGCCGGAGGCTTCCAGACGCTGCAGTAGGTTCTCCTGGGTCAGCGGCGTCGTGGTCGTGAACCGCGCCTTGCCGTCCTTGGAGGTCGCCGTGACCTTGTCGCCGTGGATCTCGACCTTGCCATAGGCGCCCTTGTCGGCGTCGGCGAGGAGCTGAGAATAGGTGATCTGCTTGGCCGCGGCGCCATTGGCGCCCGGCGCGCCGCCGCCGCCCATCATGCTGTACATGCCCAGCATCACGAGGATGAAGACCCCGACCAGGGCGAAGTTGCGCAGGTTCATACCGGCCTCTGTATTCCGACGGCCTCTGCAGGGCCGCCCAGGTCACCAACATAGGGTCCGGAACCCTCCGGCGCCATTAACGCCTGAATGATCCCGGCTTCGTGCGCGATCAAGCCGCAGGCCGCCGCGAGTCTCGAAGCGGCCAGGGCGCGAACCCGCGCCCGGCGCGATGCAAGAACGGGGCGAGTCCCCGCGCCTTCACCACCAGTCCTCTCCAGTACGGGCTGCGAGCCCCGGTGGATTTGACCCAGAGCAAGTACGGCCTTGCGGTCCTGCGGTTCCAGCCCGGACATCCGGCCCGCTGCGGGGACCACGCGCCAGCCCGGCTCGTCGACCGTAATCTCGAAGCGACCGTCCCAAACGGAAACGGTTTCGGGCTGAAGCACCAGCGGCGCAAGCCCGCCGCGCGAGACCTCGCCGGCGTCCCTCGCCACCTCGACGAAGGCCGGGCCCGCCTCGATCCTCGCCCCGGCCAGGGTGGCGCTCACCGGCGTTTCCGAACGGAGCCGGTCGAGAAGGCCGGCCAGACGTGCGCCTCGCGGGGGCCGCCGGGTCCCCGCGGCGCTGAGCAGGGCGGCCGCCACGTAGGCGGCCGCAATGTCCCGGGGCGCGGTGCGCAGGGCGTTGCGGTCGATGACGAAGCCGCCTCCGGTCGCCGTGGTCGCCGCCGCCAGCGCCTGCATGGCGGCCTGCGCGGCCGGGTCCGGCGCCAGGACGCGCCCGGCTCCCTCCGCCAGCTGGTCCGCCAGTTCCGTTCGCGCTCGGCTGCGGGCGTAGGCGGGGTCGTCGTTGGCCGGATCCTCGATCCAGTCCAGCCCCCGCCGGCGAAGCAGGGTGCGCAGGGCGTCGCGGCGGGCGTGCAGCAGGGGCCGGAGCAGGAACAGGTCCCTCCCCTCCGGCCAGGCCGGGGACGGCCCCCATTCGCGCAGCCGGCCGAGGCTGGAGCCCCGGGCGCGCATCAGTTCGCTTTCGGCGGCGTCGTCGGCGGTGTGGGCCAGCAGCAGCACACGGGCCCCTGCCCTGCGCGCGGCCCGGGCCAGCAGGCGGTGGCGGGCCTCGCGGGCGGCGGCAGGCAGGCCCGCAACAGGCTTCTCGCCTTCCCAGGCCAGGATCTCGCCGCCGGCGCCGCACGCGCGGGCGGCCTCGATGGCGAAGCGGCTCCAGGCCGCGGCTTCGGGTTGAAGCCGGTGATCCACGGAAAACGCGACCAGGCGCCGGCCCCGGCGCGCCGCCCAGTCCGACGCGATCTGCAGCAGGGCCATGGAATCGCCGCCGCCCGAGACGCCGATCGCCACGGGCGCCGGGTCATTGCCCAGCAGTCTGCGGTCCAGCGCCTCGAAGGCCCTCGCAGTCAGCTCGTCGGGGGCCTGGTCAGGCTCTGGCGCGGCGGTCAGGCGTCGCACTTGGCCCGCGTCTTCACCGAGGCCGAGCGGCCGCGGGCGCGGGTGGACGAGGTTTCGGCGTAGCGCTTGTCGAACTCGGCGGCGGCCGCACAGGCCTCGGCGTTGCGGCCGAGGTTAGCCAGCGAGGTGGCGAGCTTCAGCGTCGCTTCCGCCGCCCAGGTCGTCTTGGGCCAGCCGCGCAGCGAGCGGGCGTAGGCGGATGCCGCCATGGCCGGCTCGTCCCGGACGTAGAGGCTTTCGCCGAGCCGATAGTAGGCTTCCGGCGTCTGGGCCGCGTCGGGATACCTGGCGACGAAGGCCTCCCAGGCGCCCGTCGCCTCGGTGTAGGCGCCGTCGTTCATCAGCTTGAGAGCAGCGTCGTACTCCGCCTGCGGATCGCCCCCGGCCGCCGGAGCCCCGGCTTCCTCGATCGCCGCCAGGCGCGTCTCCAGCTCGGCGATGCGGGTGCGCATCGGTCCAAGTTCGTTGCGCGCGTCGGTCTGGTCGCGGCGGGCCTGCTGCAGGTCGAAGGTCGCGCTCTCCAGCTGGCCGGTCAGCCGCTGCAGCGTCATCTCGAGGTCCTGCAGGCGCATGGACATCTCGTCGACCCGGGTCTGCAGGGCGATGACCTCGGGGTCCGGTTCGATGATGGTCGGCGGAGCGTTGGGGTCGCGATTGGCGCGGGCGAGCTGGTTCTCCAGCCGCCGCACGTTGCGCTCCAGCCGTTCGAGCCGCCGCTTGTCCCATTCGATGACGGGCGGGCCCTCGGACTGGGCCAGCACGGCGGTCGTGCCGCCGGCGGCGGCGAGGATGGCGGCCGTGACGGCCGAGGCGATCCATTGCTTGCGGGTCATGGCGTCAGGCTTCCACCCCATCGGGGCTCTATTTGGGCGGCAGAACGGCGCGACCCCAGGGCCGCGCCGTCCACAGCCGTCAGGCGATCCTAGCGCGCGCCGCCGGTGATGGCGGTGTGGGCGTTACGGTTGCGCGCCCAGGCTTCCTCGTTCGAGCCGGGGTCGATCGGGCGCTCCTTGCCGTAGGAAATGGTCTCGATGCGGGAGGGATCGACGCCGCGGCTGACCAGGTAGTCGCGCACGGCCGCGGCGCGTCGGCCGCCGAGGGCGAAGTTGTATTCGCGGGTGCCGCGCTCGTCGGCGTTGCCTTCGATGCGGATGCGCACCGAGCGGTAGCGGTTCAGCCACTGGGCCTGGGCGTCGAGGATGGCGCGCGCGTCGGAGCGCACGTTGTACTCGTCGAAGTCGAAGTAGACTCGGTCGCCGACGTTGACGACGAAGTCCTGCTCCGAGCCCGGGATCGGGGCCATGGAGTCGGAGTCGATCGGACCGGCGGCGGGCGGCATGTCGCTGCCCGGAGGCGGACCATAGCCGTCATCCACGGGGCCGGGCTTGGGCTTGGACGCGCAGGCCGCGGCCGACAGCATGAGCACGGCTGCGGTGGCGGTCAGGAACTTTCTGGTCGCGGACATCGTCTTTTCCTCCTGAAGGCGTGTCGGGCCAGCCCGACGGGGGATCGCGTTACAAGCTAAGCCGTAAGACTAGGCCTTGGTTCCAAATTCTCCAACCGGGCTAGTCGAGCATCGGGGACCACGCGGGGTCTGAAGCCGAACCCGAGTAGGGCGCGGGTCGTTCCACCCGGCCGGTGATGTCGACGTACCAGAGACGCGAGGCGACGCCCGGAGCCTCCCGGTGGAACATGATGTAGCGGCCGTTCGGCGCCCAGCTCGGCCCTTCCTCGAAGTAGCTGGAGGTGAGCAGGCGCTCGCCCGAACCGTCGGGCTTCATGACCCCGATGGAGAAGCGGCCGCCGGACTGCTTGGTGAAGGCGATCCAGTCGCCGCGCGGGCTCCACACCGGGGTGTGATACCGCCCGCCCCCGCGCGAGATGCGCCGCACGCCCGAGCCGTCGAGGTTCATGGCGTAGAGCTGGGGCGAGCCGCCCCGGTCGGAGTTGAACACGATCTGGCGGCCGTCGGGCGAGAAGGAGCCCGAGGTGTCGATCGAGGGATCGCTGGTCAGGCGGCTGGTCGCGCGGGTGCGCAGGTTCATCATCATCAGGTCGACGTTGCCGCCGCGCTCGACCGAGAAGACGACGCGCGAGCCGTCCGGCGAGAAGCGGGGCGCGAAGACCACGCCGTTGAACTGGCCGAGGCTTTCCTGGCGGCCGGTGTCGATGTTGAGCAGGTAGATGCGGGCGTAGTTGTCGCCCAGGCACATGTAGGTGACTTCCTGGCTCGTCGAGGAGAAGCGCGGGGTCATCACCTGGCAGGAGCCGTCGGTCAGGTACTGCGGGTTGGCGCCGTCCTGGTCCATGATGCCCAGACGCTTGACGCGCTTGGTTTTGGGGCCGCTCTCGGCGACGAAGACGATGCGGGTGTCGAAGTAGCCCTTCTCGCCGGTCAGCCGCTCGTAGATGGCGTCGGCGATCTTGTGGGCGATGCGGCGCCAGTTCTCGGGCGTGGCGGTGAACTGAAGGCCCAGCAGCTGCTGCTGGCCGTAGATGTCCCAGAGGCGGAAGTTGGAGCGCAGGCGCCCGTCGGCGTCGACCGCATCGGCGCCGACCACCAGGGCCTGGGCGTTGATCCGCCGCCAGTCGTCGAAGCGGGGCGTCACCGCCACGTCCAGGTCGCGCTGGATGAAGGCGTTCGGGTCGATCGGATCGAAATAGCCGGACCGTTCGAGGTCGGACGCGACCACGCGCGCGATGTCAGCCCCGTGCGGGCCGGCGAAGGGCGCGATGGCGATCGGATAGGGGCGCAGGACGCCCTCGGTGACCTCGCCCTCGATTTGGGCCCTGGCCGGCGACGGGGCGGCGATCCCCCCGAGAACCATGGCGAAGGTCGCAAGGATGATCGCGATCAGGCGCATCGAATGTGTCTCCAGCCTCGAAACAGCACAGTTTGAACATGAGCCGCGGAATTGGGCGACCAAAAGGCGCGACAAGGCAAGCCGCGCCTTATCCGCACGCCAGGTCCCCTCGGAAGGTGATGGTGATTTCCTGGTTCAGCAGCTCGTCGGGAAGGTCGTCGTAGGGCTCGCCCCGGCGGACCGCCGCCACGGCGCGGTCGGCGCCGACGCGCCATACCGGATCCTGCCGCCGGTCGAGCAGCTGGGGCTCGCCGACCAGATTGCCGTCGCCGTCGAGGGTGAAGCGAACCCGGGGGCGAACCTCGTCAGCGCCGGTCACCCCGCAGTTGGGGCTCCACAGGCGCTGCAGCTTGTTGGTCAGGGCGTTGAGCGCGACCTTGCCGGTCGCCGACAGGTCGCCGGGCGTCAGCGCGCCGCCCGCCTTCTTGGCCGGGGGCGATGGGCTCGGCCGGGTCGGGCGGCGGGGCGTGGCGTCGGCATAGCGCTCGGCGATCGCGTCCAGGTCGAGGCTCGCCTGCTTCTTGGGCGGCGGGGACTTCTTGGGCGGCGCGGTCTTCTTCGGCGCCGGCGAAGGCGTCGGAGCTGGCGTCAGCTTCTTCGGCGGCGGCGCGGGTTCGGGCGGCGTCGGCTCGGGCTGCTGCGGCGGCGGCGGCGTCTCGACAACTTCCGGTTCGAGCGGCGCCTCTTCGGCGGCGACCTCGCCGGGCGGTTCGGGCGCGATGACCGGGGCGCTGGCGGGAATGTCGGAGACGATGGTCACCGGCACGGCCGACAGGGCGAGCTTTCGCGTTTCCTGCGGCCACTGCCACAGGGCGAAGGCGAACACGCCCGCGTGCAGCGCGAGCGCGCCGAGAAAGGCGGGAAACAGGCTGGATCGACGCTGGCGCCTCAAGGCGACGGCGGACCCGGGGCCGCGGGCTCGGCTGCAGCGGCCGAAGGCGCGCCGCCGCCGGTGTCGGTGATCAGGTTGATGCGCGAGAAGCCGGAGACCGAAAGCTTGGCCATCACCCGGGCCACCGCCTCATAGGGGGCCTGGGCGTCGGCGCGCACGAAGATCGGCCGCTCGCGGTCGCCGCCGGTCATGGCGTCCAGCCGCGGCCCCACCTGCTCGTAGGTCGCCGGGTCCTCCTGCACGAAGATCGCGCCGTCGCGGCGAACCGTGACCGTCAGCGGCTCGGACGTGTCCTGCATGGCGGCGGCTTCGGTCTTGGGCAGCTCCACTTCCACGCCGGCGGTCAGCAGGGGCGCCGAGATCATGAAGATGATCAGCAGCACCAGCATGACATCGACCAGCGGCGTGACGTTGATCTCGGACAGGGTCTGGCGCCGCGCGCGGCCCCGCCGCCTGCGTCCGCCGCCCCCGCCGATGCCGGCTGAAAGCGCCATGGCTCAGGCCACCCGGTCGGTGGACGCGGCCCGATCGCCGAGCCGGCGGGCGACGGCGGCGCCGAGGTCGTCGGCGAAGCTCTCCAGCCGGCCCGTGAACTTCGACGCGTCGAGCGAGAACTTGTTGTAGGCGATGTAGGCCGGGATGGCGGCGCCGAGGCCGATGGCGGTGGCGAACAGGGCCTCGGAGATGGCCGGGGCCACGGTCGTCAGGTTGGTGTTCTGCTCGGCCGCGATCGCCTGGAAAGCGTTCATGATGCCCCAGACGGTGCCGAACAGGCCGATGAAGGGCGAGGCGGTGGCGACGACCGCCAGCACGCCCAGGCCGTCCTCGATGCGGCGGCTTTCCCGCGCGATGATGGAGTCCAGCGAGCGGTCGATGCGGTTGATGACAAGCGCGCTCTGGGTCTCATTGAGGGCGCCGCGGGCGCGCGCCTCGCGCCAGTCCTTCAGCGCCGTCACCAGCATCAGCGGCAGGGGCTGTGAAGGATGCTCGCCCGCCTGGGCGGCGATCTCTTCAAGCGAGCGGCCGGAATTGACCTGACGCTCGAAGGAATCGGCGTTGGCGTTGAGGGCGGCAAAGCGGAACAGCTTGTCGAGGATGACCGCCCACGACCACAGCGAGGCGATGGCCAGGCCGATCATCACCCCCTTCACGACCCAGTCGGCCTCCATGAAGAGGTGCACGACGTTCAGGGTGTCGGCGTTGACGCCTTCGACCATTTCGGATCGCTCCCGGAAAATTTCCTGCGCCGCCCCGACGCGGACGACAGGTCAGCGAATAACCAAGCCATTTCTGTGGCGCTAGCGGCTTCTCCTGCCGCGCTGCAATGAACTTGCCACAGGCTGCGCGATCACGCTTTCGTCAGCCAGGGCTCCAGCGCCTCGCGCAGGGCCTGGGGCGGCCGGCGCGGCCGCCCGTCGAGGCCGATGAGGGCGATTTCCACTTCGGCGCGGCACAGCACGTCGCCGTCGCGCTCGATGTGCTGGCGGATGAACAGCCGGGCCCCCTTTACCGCCTCGTAGCGGGTGCAGACCACCAGCGCCTCGTCGATGCGCGCGGGGCGCAGCCATTCGATGGTCATGCGGGTGGCCACGAAGGCCAGCGGATCCTCGCGGTCCAGCAGCTCCGCATGCCCGCCCGGCGAGAGCGCGCGCAGGAACTCGGTGCGGCCGCGCTCGAAGAAGCGCAGGTAACCGGCGTGATAGACCACGCCGGTGAAGTCGGTGTCCTCGTAATAGACCCGCACCGGAAGCCGGTGCTCGCGGCCCTCGAAGGCGCCGGTCGGGGGCGTGCTCATCGCCGCAGTACCTCCGCTTCGGTGGTCGCGGCGAGGAAATCCACGAGGAAGTCGTGCTCGCGCCGGGCCAGCCAGCGCCCGAATACTCCGAGCGCGACGCCGAAGGCCACGAAGCCGAGGCCTGCCAGCGGCTGCAGCCAGTTCCACCAGGGCGGCCCCATGCCGTCGAGCTGGCGGGTCAGGGCGACGGCGGTGAAGATCACCGCCATCAGGGCGGCCACGCTCGTAAACGCGATCAGGAACATCATCGCCGCCGGCGCCATGCCCGAGCGGCCGATGATGAGCGTGCCGGAACCCTGGGTCTCGATGCGCGCGAACATCACGGTCTGAAAGCTGTTGCGCACCCGGCCGGGCCGCTGGCGGAACCAGACCCGGTCGTGGCGCACCACGCCGATCACCGGCCGCGAGCCGAAGGGACGCCAGCGGCTGTCGATGGCCGCCTTCAGGCGTTTCTCCACCTCGTCCTTCGGCAGCGGAGACCGGAGGACGGCGGTCTCGGTGGCGAGCACGCCGCGCAGGACCCCGACCACGTCCATCCTACTTGCCGCCTTCGAACAGCCCCGCCTGCACCGGTCTGGCGTTCGCCGGCGGCGCCTCCAGGCCGAGGTGGGCGTAGGCCTTTGCGCAGGCCACGCGGCCGCGCGGCGTGCGCTGGATGAAGCCCTGCTGCAGCAGGTAGGGCTCGATCACGTCCTCGACGGCGTCGCGCGCCTCGGCGATGGCGGCGGCCATGGTGTCCATGCCGACCGGCCCGCCCCCGTAGTTCTCGATCAGGGCCTTGAGGAACTTGCGGTCGAGCGCGTCCAGGCCGTGCTCGTCGACCTCGAGCCGGGCGAGCGCGCGGGCGGCGACCTGACGGTCGATGCTGGCGGCGGCCTCGGCCTCGGCGAAGTCGCGCACCCGGCGCAGCAGGCGTCCGGCCACGCGGGGGGTGCCGCGGGCGCGGGCGGCGATCTCGGCGGCCCCGTCGTCGGAGAGGTTGGCGCCCATCTTCCGCGCCGCGCCCAGCAGCACGCGCTTGAGCTCCTCGGGCGTATAGAACTCGAGCCTGAGCGGGATGCCGAAGCGGTCGCGCAGCGGCGTCGCCAGCAGCCCGGCCCGGGTGGTGGCCCCGACCAGGGTGAAGGGCGCCAGATCGATGCGCACCGACCGCGCCGAGGGCCCCTCCCCGATCACCAGGTCCAGCACGTGGTCTTCCATGGCCGGATAGAGGATTTCCTCCACCGCCGGGCCGAGCCGGTGGATCTCGTCGATGAACAGGACGTCGCGCGGCTCGAGATTGGTCAGGATCGCCGCCAGGTCCCCTGCCTTGGCCAGCACCGGCCCGGCGGTGGCGCGGAAATTCACGCCCAGTTCCCGGGCGACGATCTGGGCGAGCGTGGTCTTGCCCAGGCCCGGCGGCCCGAACAGCAGGACGTGGTCCAGCGCCTCGCCCCGGGCCTTCGCCGCCTGCAGGAAGACCTTGAGGTTGCCCTTGGCCTGTTCCTGTCCGACGAACTCATCGAGCGTCTGGGGCCTCAGCGCCCGGTCCTGGGGCTCGAACGCCCCGGGTTCTCCGGAGACGAGGCGGCTCACCGGCCCACCTCCTGCAGCGCGGCCTTGATCACCGCCGACAGCTGCGCGTCCTCGCCCAGGCGGATCAGCGCCTGGTCAACCGCGCGCCGCGCCAGGGCCTCGGCGATGCCGAGCCCCATGAGCGCCGAGACCGCCTCGCCCGAGAGGCTGGGCTGGATCGGGGCCGCGGGCGCGGCGCCCGAAGGATGGAAGACCGGATCGCCGCCGATCGGCTTGTCCTTCAGCTCGACCACGATGCGCTGGGCGAGCTTGGGCCCGACGCCGTTGGCGCGGGCGACCGCGGCCTTGTCCTCGCGGGCGGCGGCGGCGGCCAGCTCGCCCGGGGTGAGCACGTCGAGCACCGAGAGCGCAGCGCGCGGGCCCACGCCCTGAATGGCCGTGAGCGCCACGAAGGCGCGCCGCTCGTCGCGGCCGAGGAAGCCGTAGAGCCGGGGGCCGTCCTCCTGGGTCCAGCGCGTCTCGACATGGACCAGCACCTCGTCGCCGAGCGGCGGCAGGCGCGACAGCGTCCGGGCCCCGGCGCGCACGACGTAGCCGACGCCGCCCGCGTCCACGAGCAGCTCGTCGTCGCCAGTCTCGGCCAGCACGCCCCGCAGCCGCCCGATCATGCGGCGTCTCCGAGCCGGCGGAAGCGCCGCGCGTGGGCGTGGGTGATGGCCACGGCCAGGGCGTCGGCCGCGTCGGACGGCAGTTCGCCGCAGGCCGGCAGCAGGCGCCGCACCATGAAGCCGACCTGGGCCTTGTCGGCGCCGCCGGTCCCGACCACCGCCTTCTTGATCTCGCGCGCGGCGTACTCGGCGACCGCCAGGCCGGCGCGCGCCGGCGCGACCATGGCCGCGGCCCGGGCGTGGCCCAGCTTCAGGGTGGAGGCGGGGTTCACGTTGACGAACACCTCCTCGATCGCCGCCTCGTGCGGACCGTGGGCGGCGATCACCTCGCCCACCGCCTCGAACAGATGCAGCAGCCGTTCGGCGAAGGGGGCCTTCTCGTCCGGGGCGATGACCCCGTGGGCCACCCACGACAGGCGCGCCCCGTCCTGCGCCACCACGCCCCAGCCGGTGCGGCGCAGGCCGGGGTCGAGGCCGAGGATGCGGACAGCGTTCGTCATTCGTTCCTGTGTGCCCCCGGAATCGTTACCGGGCAATGACCAAATTCGGCCGGATCAGTCCTCGCGCGGGCTGATATCGAACTCGCCGTCGGGGAAGCGCTCGCTCAGCGCCCGCGCCAGCCGGTCGGTGGGAAAGGGCCCCGCCCCCTTGGCCGTCGCGGAGACCTGGATGCGCCCGCCCTCGCGGCGGCGCACCCGCACGATCCTCGCCCTCAAGCCGAGTTCGGACAGGAGTTCACGGAAACCCGCCTCCTCGAGCACGACCGTGGCGGGGACCGTCAGCCGCAGGTCGGCGGCCGCGATCTTGGGCAGCCAGCGGTCGGCGACCCGGAACCCGGCCAGCACCAGCAGCGTCGCGACGGTGCCGCTGACCGCCAGGGCGATCAGCCCGGCGCCCCAGAGCACGCCGAGCGCCGCGGCCAGCCAGAGCGAGGCGGCGGTGGTCAGGCCGTGGACGCTGAAGCCCTCGCGGAAGATCACCCCGGCGCAGAGGAAGCCGATGCCGGTCAGGATGCCGTGCGCCATGCGGGTGGGGTCGGCCACGATGGTCTGGCCCGGCATGAGCAGGAAACTCCACTCCGCCTGGCGCATCGACGCGATCATCAGGAGGGCCGAGGCCAAGGCGACCAGGGTGTGGGTGCGCAGGCCGGCGGGCCGGCCGCGGTATTCGCGCTCAAGGCCGATCGCCGCGCCGACCACGACCGCGCCGACGATCTGCCACCAAGTTTCGTAGAAGGCTTCCATCGGGCCCATCAACGCCCGAACCGGAGGATATATCCAGCCCGAAGACGTCCGCTCAGCTCGCCAGCTTCGCCAGGTCCTCGTCGGCCACGTCCTCGTTGGAATAGACGTTCTGCACGTCGTCTTCCTCGTCCAGCGCGTCGAGCAGCTTCATCAGGGTCCCGACCGCGTCGCCGGCCACCGGCGTCAGGGTCTTGGGCCGCCAGACGATGGCCGTGGACTTGGGCTCGCCGAGCACGGGGGTGAGCCCCTCGACCACCGCGTTCAGGTCCTCGAAGGCCGTGTAGATCGTGTGGCCCGGCGCGTCCTCGTAGATGTCGGGCTTCACCAGGTCGGACTCCACGTCCTCGGCGCCCGCCTCGATGGCGGCCTCCATCACCTTGTCCTCGGAGCCGGCCTCGGCCGGGTAGATGATCTGGCCCACCCGGTCGAACATGAAGCTGACGGCGCCGGTCTCGCCCATGTTGCCGCCGTTCTTGCCGAAGGCTGCGCGCACGGCCGAGGCGGCGCGGTTGCGGTTGTCGGTCAGCACCTCGACGATGACGCCGACGCCGCCGGGACCGAAGCCCTCGAAGCGGATCTCCTCGTAGGCCGCCGCGTCGCCGCCCGAGGCCTTCTTGATGGCGCGCTCAATGTTGTCCTTGGGCATGGACTCGGCCTTGGCGTTGTTCACCGCCAGGCGCAGGCGCGGATTCATGGCCGGGTCGGGCAGGCCGGACTTGGCCGCCACGGTGATCTCGCGCGACAGGCGCGAGAACAGCTTGGACCGGGCCGCATCGGCGCGGCCCTTCTTGTGCATGATGTTCTTGAACTTTGAGTGGCCGGCCATGGTCACGCTCCGGAAGGCCGCCCGCCCGGGGGCCCGTCAGGTTTCGGGTTGAATCTGGAGGCGCCGCTTTAGCTTAAGGGCGGGCGTCTGTCATCCGCCCGGAACCGGCGCCCGCCGCCGGGGTTTGCTCTCGCAGAGGGAGCCCGCGGCCATGAACGACGAGACCTACATCGAACTGGATGAGGACCAGCCCCAGGAGATCGTCCACTGGTTCGATCGCCGGCCGGTGATCGTCACCCCGGCCCAGGCGTCCGCCGCCCTCGCCGGCGCCTTCGCGCTCGGGCTGCTCAGCGCCGTGGGCCTGCTGGCCCTGACGGGCCGCCTGCGGGATTGATCCCGGCGGGTGCTGGACCCCGCCGGCGCGTTCAGGCGCTGACGCCTACCCCCTCCACCACCGGCACCGTCTCCTTTAATCGTCCGCCGATGCGGATCGGCTCGATGCGCAGGGCGCGGCCGGTGCGGTCGTCGGTCTCGACATAGACGCCGCAGACCGTCGCCTCGCCCGAGGCCGGGCGGTAGCGCTCCTTGCCGATCTTGGTGGTGAAGCGGCGAAGGGGCTCTTCCTTGTCGTTGCCGATGACGCTGTCGTAGTCGGCGCAGGCGCCGGCGTCGGTCTGGTAGGCGGTGCCGCCGGGCAGGATCTGGGCGTCGGCGGTCGGCACGTGGCTGTGGGTGCCGACGACGAGGCTGGCGCGGCCGTCGCAGAAGTGACCCATGGCCATCTTCTCGCTGGTCGCCTCGGCGTGGATGTCGACCACCGCCGCATCGCAGGCCATGCCGATCGGGCAGGATTCCAGCTCGCGGTCGACGGCGGCGAAGGGGTCGTCCATGGCGTCCATGAACACCCGGCCCAGCACGTTGATGACCAGGATGCGCTTGCCCGTCGAGGTCTCGTAGAGGTCGGCGCCGCGGCCCGGCGGGTCGGACAGGCGCGGATAGTTCACGGGGCGCAGCAGGCGGGGCTCGCGCACGATGTAGGTCAGGGCTTCCTTCTGGTCCCAGGCGTGGTTGCCCAGCGTCAGCACGTCGGCGCCGGCGTCATAGAGCTCGCCGGCGGTGGACTCGCTGATGCCGAACCCGTGGCAGGCGTTCTCCGCGTTGACGATGACGAACTCCAGCCCGAGCCGGCGGCGGAGGCCGGGCAGATGATCGGCCAGGCCCTCGCGGCCCGAGCGGCCGACCACGTCGCCAAAGAAAGCTATGCGCATCCGGATCCCTTCAGACGTCCCTGCGGGCGGGCATATAGCCCCTTTCGGTCAGAACGCCGTCGAGTTTCTGGTCGTGCGGGTCGTGGGGCACGCCGGGCGCCTCCTGTCCCGCATAGGCCAGGCCGATGAAGGCCGGACGCGAATGGCCGCTGAGCGCTTCCAGGGTGCGGTCGTAGTAGCCGCCCCCCTGCCCCAGCCGATGGCCCCGCCGGTCGAAGGCCACCAGCGGCAGGAAGATCAGATCGGGCTGCTCGGTCTCGGCCGACGCCGGGGGCGCGGCGCAGCCCTGCACGTCCGCCTCCAGCGCATCGCCCGGCCGCCAGGCCCGGAAGCTGAGCGGCGTATCCGCCGCGTCCACCCGCGGCAGCGCCAGCCGGACGCCCCGGCGGCGCAGCTCGGCTGCCAGCGGGCCGGTGTCGAGTTCCGAGCCGATCGGAAGATAGACCGCCGCGCAACGGACCTCGAAGGTGAGCGCGCCCAGCACGCTGTGCAGGTGCGAGGCCGCATCCTTGGCGGCGCGCGGCAAGGCGGCCTTGAGCCGCTTGCGCTCGCTGCGCATGCGGTCCCGGAGCTCTGCCTTGGTCTGGGTCATGAGTAAGGGTGGCGGCGCCGCGAGAACCGTGGAGGCGTTTTCAATCCCCTCGGACCTGGATAACCAGGTGGGCGCCATGTGTCTGAGCCCTCGGGCCCTGACAGGGACAGCTCCCGTAGAGAGTGATTAAGGTCCCCGGGAATGAAGCCTCCGACGTGAACCGCAGCAAGTCCCGCCGGCCCTGAAGATAGGCGTCGGGCGGGGTCGCCACAAGCGGGGCCGCTGCGCCGCCGCATACCCGGTCAGGGCTGCGCTGCGGTCGCCGGGGCGGCCTGCGTCGGGGTAATGCGCCAGATCGCGTTGGACAGGTCGTCGGCGACGATCAGGGCGCCGCGGGGATCCACCGTCACGCCGACGGGCCGCCCCCTCGCCTTGCCGTCCTTGAGGAAGCCCGAGACGAAATCGACCGGCTCCCCGGCGGGCCTGCCGCCACGGAAGGGAACGAAGACGACCTTGTAGCCAACGGGCGTGCTGCGGTTCCAGCTGCCGTGCTCGCCCACGAAGACGCCGTCGGCGAAGCGGGCGCCCATCGCCGGAGCAGAGAAGGCGACGCCGAGCGCCGCCACGTGCGAGCCCAGGCTGTAGTCGGGCTGGATGGCGGAGGCGACCTTCTTCGGATCCCGCGGCTGGACGCGCGTGTCCACGTTCTTGCCCCAGTAGCTGTAGGGCCAGCCATAGAAGCCGCCGTCGCGGACCGAGGTGAGGTAGTCCGGCACGAGATTGGGCCCGATCTCGTCCCGCTCGTTGACCACCGCCCAGAGCTGGCCGGTTCCCGGCTGGAAGGTCAGGGCCGTGGGGTTGCGCAGGCCGGTGGCGTAGGGGCGGTGCGCGCCGGTGGTGACGTCCACCTCCCAGACCATGGCCCGGTCGACCTCGGCCTCCATGCCCCGCTCGGTGATGTTGCTGTTCGAACCGATGCCCACGTAGAGGAAGCGGCCGTCCGGACTGGCGGTCATCGCCTTGGTCCAGTGGTGGTTGAGCGCGGACGGCAGGTCCGTCAGCTTCGTCGGCGGCCCGCTCGCCCGCGTCTGGCCGGGGCTGTAGTCGAACCGGACCAGGGCGTCCTGGTTGGCCACGTAGATTGCGCCGCCGATCAGGGCGAGGCCGTAGGGAGCGTTCAGGTCTTCGGCGAAGATGCTGCGGCCCTCGTAGACGCCGTCGCCGTCCGCGTCGCGCAGCAGGGTCAGGCGATCGCCGCCCTTCACCGGGCTCTTGCCCTGTTTCTTGATGAAGCTGGCGATGATGTCCTTGGGGCGCAGCGCCGGAGCGCCGCCGCCGGAGCCTTCGGCCACCAGGATGTCCCCGTTCGGCAGCAGCAGGGTCTGACGCGGAATCTTCAGGTCGGTGGCGATGGCCCGGATCGTGTAGCCCTGCGGCACGAGGGGCATGTCGTCGCCCCAGCCCGCCGGCTTGGAAATGACCATGTCGGGCAGCAGGCCGCGCTCCGGCGCGGGCAGCGAAGGATTGGCCCCGTACTCCGGAGCCGGCGCCTCGCCCCCGCAGGCCGTCAGGGCCAGCGCGGCGGCCGCGGTGGTAATGAGGAATGCGCGGCGCATCAGTTCACCTCCCGGGCGCGAAGGCCCGAAAAGCCGACCCAGCTCGCGGCCAGCGCAAGCAGGGCGGTGAGGATGGAGAGAACGAGGCCTTCCGGCATCACGGCCCAGGCGTCCTTGGAGTGAACCAGGGCGTTGATGAACCCCAGCACCCACATGACGACGAGCAGGGCGAGGTAGACGAGGGTGCGGAGCAGGCGGCCGCCGCGATCCCGGATCGCGGCCACGATGGCCCAGAGCGCGGCGAAGGCGCTGACCAGCAGGCCGCCGGCGATCAGCCAGGCGGCGAAGTTGCTCCACTGGATCTGGTAGGTGCGCCAGTAGGCCCAGTCACTGACGAGGGCGCCGAGGAACAACGGAAAGGCGAACGACAGCAGGATGGCGTGGAGCGGGTGGATGGGCTCCACCCCGTCCCTGCCGAAGACCGAAAGGGCGTCTGTTCTCATCATCGCTGCTCCCCGCGCGCGCCAATGGCAAAGGCTGCCTTACTGCAACGCATGGGAGGCGGTCGGGTTCTGAAAGACCCGGGATGCGAAAACGCCCACCGGTTTCCCGGCGGGCGCTTCGGTGTCCTGGCGTCCGCGTCGCTTACGCGGCGACGGTGGCTTCCTGCGGGTCGCGCAGGACGTAGCCGCGGCCCCAGACGGTCTCGATATAGTGCTTGCCGCCGGCGGCCGTGGCCAGCTTCTTGCGCAGCTTGCAGATGAAGACGTCGATGATCTTCAGCTCCGGCTCGTCCATGCCGCCGTACAGGTGGTTCAGGAACATCTCCTTGGTCAGGGTCGTGCCCTTGCGCAGGGAGAGGAGCTCCAGCATCTGGTACTCCTTGCCGGTCAGGTGGACGCGGTGGCCGTTCACCTCGACGGTCTTGGCGTCCAGGTTCACCGC
>JAEZEZ010000115.1 GCA_023432855.1 Pseudomonadota bacterium
CGCCCGCGACCTGGCCGAGGCCCCCGCCCGGGGCCGCGGCGGCCTGAAGGTCAAGGAAGGCGCCCCAGCCCGGGAAGGCGCCGAGGTGGCCGACGAGGCCGGTCAGGTGGTGGGCGTGGTCACCTCAGGCGGCTATTCGCCGAGCCTGAAGCAGGGCATCGCCCTGGCCTTCGTGCCGCCCGCCCTGTCCGCGCCCGGCACGGCGCTCAAGGTCATCGTCCGCGGAAAGCCCCAGGCGGCCGAGGTCGTGAAGCCCCCCTTCGTTCCCCACCGTTACGCCCGCAAGGCCTAGGAGAGAGAAACCCCATGCGCTTCACCAAGGATCACGAGTGGGTGTCGCTGGACGGCGACGTGGCCACCATCGGCATCACCGCCCATGCCGCCGAACAGCTGGGCGATGTGGTGTTCGTCGAGACGCCCGAGGTGGGCAAGGCCGTGAAGGCGGGCGACGCCTTCGCCGTGGTCGAAAGCGTCAAGGCCGCGTCCGACGTCTACGCGCCGGTCAGCGGCGAGGTGGTCGAGGCCAACGAGGCCCTGTCCGGCTCGCCCGAGACCGTCAACGCCGAGCCCGAGGCCGGCGGCTGGTTCGCCAGGATCCGCCTGGCCGATCCGGCCGAGGTGGACGCCCTGATGGACAAGGCCGCCTACGAGGCCTTCGTAGCCTCGCTCTAACGCTTGGGTCTCCTTTTCCTCTTGCGGGAGAAGGTAGGCCGCGCAGCAGGTCGGA
Organism: Pseudomonadota bacterium; assembly: GCA_023432855.1. Classification (GTDB taxonomy): domain Bacteria; phylum Pseudomonadota; class Alphaproteobacteria; order Caulobacterales; family Caulobacteraceae; genus JAEZEZ01. The sequence continues at coordinate 728 of JAEZEZ010000115.1, forward strand.
TGAGGGGGCTCACCGACATCGCCGCGCAACCCCTCATCCGTCGGCTTCGCCGACACCTTCTCCCGCAAGGGGAGAAGGCCTGACGAACGGACTAGGTTGATGAGATACCTCCCGCTGACCCCCGCCGACCGGGCCGAGATGCTCGCGGTCATCGGCGCTCCCGATGTCGACGCCCTGTTCGCCGACGTGCCGGCCGCCGCCCGGAAGCAGGACCTGTTCGACCTCCCGCTGCATGCGGGCGAGCTGGAGGTGGAACGCGAGCTGTCCACCCTGGCGGCCCTGAACCGTGCGGCTGGCGCGGGGCCGTTCTTCTGTGGCGCGGGCGCCTATCGCCACCACGTGCCAGCCAGCGTCGACCACATCATCCAGCGGTCGGAGTTCCTGACCAGCTACACGCCCTACCAGCCCGAGATCGCCCAGGGCACGCTGCAGGTCCTGTTCGAGTTCCAGACCCAGGTGGCGCGCCTGACCGGCATGGATGTGGCCAACGCCTCCATGTACGACGGCTCCACCGCCGCGGCCGAGGCGGTGCTGATGGCGGCCCGGGTCACCCGCCGCAACCGCGCGGTCCTGTCGCCGGGGCTGCATCCCCACTACGTCCATTCGGTCGAGACCCTGGCCCACGCCACCAACATCGCCACCGAGCGGCTGGCGCCGGAGGTCGACAACGAGGCGGCGGTGATCGCGGCGATCGACGCCGACACCGCGTGCGTGGTCGTGCAGACGCCCAACGTCTTCGGCACGGCCACCGACGTCACGAAGATCGCCGAGGCGGCGCACGCCGCCGGCGCCCTGCTGATCGTGGTCACCACCGAAGTGGTGTCGCTGGGCCTGCTCAAGGCCCCGGGCGACATGGGGGCGGACATCGTCGCCGCCGAGGGCCAGTCCATCGGCAACGCGCTGAATTTCGGCGGCCCCTACGTCGGCCTCTTCGCCACGCGCGACAAGCTGACCCGCCAGATGCCCGGCCGCCTGTGCGGCGAGACCGTGGACGCCGAGGGCCGCCGCGGCTTCGTGCTCACCCTGTCGACGCGCGAGCAGCACATCCGCCGGGACAAGGCGACGTCGAACATCTGCACCAATTCAGGCCTCTGTGCGCTGGCCTTCAACATCCACATGAGCCTGCTGGGCGAAAAGGGGCTGCGGAAGCTGGCCGCCCTGAACCACGTCCGGGCGCGCAAGACCCGCGACGCCCTGGCCGGGATCGACGGCGTCGAGATCCTGACCCCGCGGTTCTTCAACGAGTTCGCCGTGCGCCTGCCGGTCGACGCGGCGAAGGCCGTCGAGACCATGGCCGCCGACGGAGTCATCGGCGGCGTGCCCTTCTCGCGCCTCGACCCCGAGGCCGGCATGGACGACGTGCTGCTGGTGGCCGCCACAGAGGTCGTCACCGACAACGACATCATCGCCCTGACCGAAGCCCTGAAGAAGGCCATCGCCCGATGAGCTCCTCCATGAACACCGTCGGTCGCCCGACCCGTCCCGAGGGGGACGTTTCCGCCGAGGGCTTCCAGAGCCTGACCGGGGGCCGGGCCTTGCTCCAGGACGAGCCGCTGATCTTCGAACTGGACGGCTGGGACAAGACCGGCGTCGACATACCCGACGCCGATGTCGATGCGTCCGACCTGGGCGACCTGCTGCGCCGCGATCCGATCGGCCTGCCGGGGCTCAGCGAGCCCGAGACCATGCGCCACTACGTGCGCCTGTCGCAGAAGAACCACGCCATCGACCTGGCGCTCTATCCGCTGGGCTCGTGCACCATGAAGCACAACCCGCGCCTGAACGAGAAGATGGCGCGCCTGCCGGGCTTCTCGGACATTCACCCGCTGCAGCCGCAGTCGACGGTGCAGGGCGCCATCGAGCTGATGGACCGCCTGGCCCACTGGCTGAAGACCCTGACGGGCATGCCCGCAGTGGCCCTGTCGCCCAAGGCCGGCGCCCACGGCGAGCTGTGCGGCCTGCTGGCCATCCATGCCGCCCATGACGCCAAGGGCGACAAGGCCCGCCGCGTGGTGCTGGTGCCGACCTCGGCCCACGGCACCAATCCGGCGACCGCCGCCTTCGTCGGCTATTCCGTGCGCGAGATCGCCCAGACCGCCGACGGCCGTGTCGACCTCGAGGACCTGAAGGCCAAGCTGGGCCCGGATGTGGCCGCCATCATGGTGACCAACCCCAATACCTGCGGCCTGTTCGAGCGCGACATCGTCGAGATCGCGCGCCTGACGCACGAGGCGGGCGCCTACTTCTACTGCGACGGCGCCAACTTCAACGCCATCGTCGGCCGGGTGCGCCCGGGCGACCTCGGCGTCGACGCCATGCACATCAACCTGCACAAGACCTTCTCCACGCCCCACGGCGGCGGTGGTCCGGGCGCCGGTCCGGTGGTGCTGTCCGAGGCGCTGGCGCCCTTCGCGCCGACCCCCTGGGTCGTGCACGGCGACGACGGCTTCCGCCTGGTGGAGTTCGAGGAAGGGGAGGCGGCCCGCTCCTTCGGGCGCATGTGCGCCTTCCACGGCCAGATGGGCATGTACGTGCGCGCGCTCACCTACATGATGAGCCACGGCGCCGACGGCCTTCGCCAGGTCGCCGAGGATGCGGTGCTGAACGCCAACTACATCAAGGCGCGGCTGTCGGACGTGATGAGCGCGGCCTTCCCCGACGGCCCCTGCATGCACGAGGCCCTGTTCGACGACCGCTGGCTGAACGGCACCGGCGTGACCACGCTCGACTTCGCCAAGGCGATGATCGACGAGGGCTTCCACCCGATGACCATGTACTTCCCGCTGGTCGTGCACGGGGCGATGCTGATCGAGCCGACCGAGACGGAATCGAAGATCGAGCTGGACCGGTTCATCGAGGCGCTGCGGGCGCTGGCCGGGGCCGCCAAGGCCGGCGACGTGGAGCGGTTCAAGGGCGCGCCCTACCTCGCCCCCATGCGCCGTCTCGACGAGACCCGCGCCGCGCGCCAGCCGCGGCTGCGCTGGACGGCGCCGGAAGGTTCGAACCTGGCTGCCGAGTAAGCCTAGCCCGGACCGCCCACACCGCAGCTGTTGGTGGTGCAGGCGCCGCGATTGGCCTCGTCGAACACCGACTGGGCCTCTTCGGCGCGCCGGTCCCACTCCTCCATGCTGAGGCAGATGCGGCTGTCGCGGCCGCGGGTGATCACCCGCGTGCCCGTCGGCGGACGGGTGCGGCGGCAGACGATGCGCATCGGGTCGTAGCGGCGGACGGCAGGAGCCTCGCCCAGGTCGTCGTCGGCGACCGCGGAACGGGAGCTCGGCGGCGACGGCGGGTCTGAGTCAGGCGTCTGGGCCGAAGCCGACCCGGCGATCGCGATGGCGACGACAGCGGCGAGAAGCGGCTTCATCCTATCCTCCCTGGTTCACGGCGAAGAAGGCGCGGTCGACCTCGATGCAGGCGCTGCGCCAGAAGTTCCATTGCCCGTCCTGGCTGACGCCGTCCTTGGCCAGGGCTTCGTTGGTGATCCGCCAGCCCACCTGCTCCGAAGGCGCCGCCAGTTCGATGGCCTCGTTGCGGTCGCCGAGGGCGCGGTCACGTTTGAGCTGGTGGACGACCCGGTTGGTCGCCCTGGCGGAGGCCACCTGCGCCTCCCGGGCGCGGTCGCGACGGCCCTTGCCGGTCCAGTAGGCGGCGGTGGCGCGGTGGAAGCCCGCGCACATGGCCTGCAGCTCCCAGATCGCGCGACCGTCGAAGTCCTCGAGCATGAGGTCCTTGTAGGTCGCCTTGAATACCGTGTCGGCCCCGGACGCCGGCTGCGCAGCCGCCGCCAGGCTGAGAGCGGCCGCCAGGACCAGGAAACGGCTTCGCATCCCATCCTCCCCGTACCGCTTGAGCGTCCTGCAAATCCGCTTCCGAGGCAAGTCGCAGGGGCGCTGCAACCATCTGCGCATGAAATCTTTGTAAAGGGCCCGCGTGCTTCTTTACGGGCCGGGGGCGTCTCCACATATGCGGAGACGCCGACGCGGCGCGACTCGATCCTCGAGGGGCGACGAGGGGGCCTAACGAGGACACCGATGTTGCAGGCCATGACGGTCGCATTGCCCCAGGAAAAGACCCGCTCTCGCCCGGCGGGCCGCGGACTGCTGTCCGGCTTCGTCGGCCGGTTTTTCCGGTTCGGCCTGATCCTCCTCGGCCTGCTGATCATGCTGGCGGGCTTCCTCATCGCCCCGCTGCCCGGGCCGTTCGGCCTGCCGGTCGCCGTGGTCGGCCTTATGATCGTCCTGCGCAACTCCATGTGGGCCAAGCGCCGCTTCATCGACGCCAAGCGCCGCTGGCCCAACTTCGTCTATCCCTTCCGCCGCCTCATGCGCCGCGAACCCGAGGTCCTGCCCGTGTTCTGGCAGCAGATCCTGCGTACGGAGCGCCTGGTCGTCTCCAGGCGTTCGCGGTTCCTGGTCATGGCGCGGCGCCGCTACTTCCGGCGCAAGGCCCGCTAGCCGCTCCCGAAATCCTGATTTCCGAAAATCGCGTCAGAGGCGTAAGCTTCAGCCTGTCGGGGGTGTGAAACGACACCGGAGGCTGAACATGCCGTCCAGGGACAACTTCACTCGCGGGATCGTCGCAGGCTTCATCGCGACGACCGTCATTTCGTTCTTCATGATCCTGAAGGAGGTGGCCCGTGTCCTGTACGGGCTGGACCTTGTGGGTCTCGTCAGCGGCATGCTGGGCTCGCCCCAGTGGGTCGGCTGGCTCGCCCACTATGTGATCGGCTCGCTGGTCTGGGGCTCGCTCTTCGCCATCCTGGCGCCGAGGCTGCCGGGCTCCACCTGCGTCATCCGGGGCATTGTCTTCGCGTTCGGGGCCTGGCTGCTGATGCAGCTGGTGGTGCTGCCGCTGGCCGGCGCCAACTTCTTCGGCGTGAAGTACAGCTTCTGGGCGCCGGCGGTGACCCTGGCGCTGCACGTGATCTACGGCGTGACGCTGGGCGGGACCTTCGCTTGGCTGAAGGGCCATTGGCACGAGCACCACGAGCACGTGGCGGGCGAATGGCGCTACATAGCGGGCGGAAAGGCCCCACAGGCCTGACTACGAAAAAGGGCGGCTCCGCGAGGAAGCCGCCCTTCGTCGATCTGGTCTGCTGGCCGCCTAGCCGAGCTTGCCCGGAAGGTCCGCGATCGCGCGGTCGACGAGCGGGTCGCTCTTCGCCCGGCGCAGGCGGTCGGCCAGCACCGTTTCGGCGGCCTGGGCGGCTAGTTCCGCGGCGGCGGCCTTCACCTCGGCCGCGGCCTGGCTCTCGGCCAGGGCGATGCGGCGCTCGGCCATCTGCTCCCGGCGGGCCACCGATTCCTCGAGCTTCGTGCGGGCTTCGGTCTCCAGCCGCGCGGCCTCGGCCTTGGCGTTGGCCAGGATGTCCGCGGCCTGGGCCTCGGCCTCGGCCCGCCGGGCCTTCAGCTCCGCCAGCATGGCCTCGGCCTCCGCGCGGATGCGCTCGGCCTCGTCCAGGTTGGACTGGATGCCCTGGGCCTTCGAATCGAGGGCCGCGGCGATCTTCTTGTGAGCGCCGGCCAGGAACAGGATGAGCAGGAAGGCCACCAGGCCCGCGCCGACCCAAAGCTCGGCGTTGGCCGGGTCCCAGAACTCGGCGTGGAAGAAAGCGGGCATCAGGCGGCTCCCTGCGTCTGGACGCGGGCCAGCGCGGCGTCGATCTCGGCGGCCGGGACCGCTTCGCCGGTGAGCTTCTCGGTCATGGCGCGGGCGGTGTCGCCCGCGATCGAACCGACATTGCCCATGGCGCGGTCGCGCATCTCGCGAATGCGGGCCTCGGCCTCGGCCAGCCGCTCGTTGAGACGGGCTTCCTCGGTCGCCTGGCGCTTGTTGGCTTCCTCGGTGATCCGGGCCTTGGCTTCCGCCGCCGTCCGGTGCGCCTGGGCGCGGGCTTCGGCGACCTCGGCCTCGGCCGCGGCGGCCTGGACCTCGGTTTCCTCCTGCACCTTGCGAGCCTGCTCCACCGCCGCGGCGATGGTCGAGGCGCGCAGGTCGATGACCTTGCGCAGGCGGGGCACGAACACCCGGCTGAGCAGGAAGTACAGGACGGCGAAGATCAGCAGCAGCCAGACGATCTGGCCGCCCCAGTACTCGAATTCGAACTGGGGCAGTCCGCCGCCGCCTTCACCGTGCGCGGCTTCGACCGCAGCGGTGGCTGCGGGCTCAAGGGCGGGGTTGGGCGGGTTCCCGTGAGGGCTGGCCATGGTCAGGCGATCCGAAAGTATCGAGGGTCACGACGCGGGGGGCCGGGCGGCCCCCCCAACCCGGAAGAGCTGAACAGGTATAGCAGGGCGCGCA
>JAEZEZ010000116.1 GCA_023432855.1 Pseudomonadota bacterium
GCCTCTTCGAGGTCCGCTTTCTCAGCCAGCGCGTCGCCATCATCGACCTGAGCGAGCCCGAGGACTAGGATCGAAAACCGTCAGCCATGTCCTCGTACATGTGCAAACCATCTCTCCGGTCTGGACATCCCCCGCCCGGGGGCACCCCCGGTCCCCCGTCTTTTTGAGCACGGGAACTCGCGGCAACGGTGCTCGTCATAAAGGCGGGTGGGTCCGGGAGGGTGTCCCTCCCGGTGGGAGCGCGAGGGCGAGCCCTCGCTCGCGAAGCGACCTCTCCTCGGTTACATCCCGACTTCGAGCACGTACGAGACTTCCACGCGAACGGTCAGCGTCTCGGTACCCAGCTCGACGGGCACGCTTTCCGCGTACGACGAACTACGCGTCGCCATCGGCCGCGGTGGCCGCGGACCCTGGACTTCCTCGGTGATGCTGATCACCGGCCCGAGCCGCGCGCCCGCGGCTTCCGCCAGCACACGCGCGCGCTGCCTGGCGTTCTCCATGGCTTTCTTGCGCGCCTCGTCCTTGCGCTTCTCGGCATCCGAGACGATGAAATTGATGCCGCTCGCCTGGTTCGCGCCGAGCGTCACGACCTGATCGAGGATCTCGCCGAGCCGCGCGATCTCGCGCACTTTCACCGTCACCTGGTTGCGCACGGTGTAGCCCTCGACCTGCTGGCGGTCCTTCACGGTGCGATAGCGCGGATGGATCTGGAACTGCTGCGTCTGGATGTCCTTGGCGTCGATACCGGCGCCCTTGAGACCGTCGACGACCTTGCGCATGGCGGCGTTGTTCGCTGTGAGCGCCTCGCGCGCGGTCTGCCCATCCGTCACGACGCCGGTCGTGATCTCGGCGCTGTCGGGCGTCGCTTCGACGCTGCCATGCCCCGCGACCGCCACGAAGCGCTCGGAGCGTCGATCCTGGGCTTGGGCGCTGCTCATGCTTGCGGCTCCGAGGATGGGGACGAGCGCGAGGAAGCCCGCGATCGCCAGTGAGGTGAGGGATTTCATGTGTCCGTCCGTTGGTTTCCCGGCTGGGATGCTCTGTGGCCGTCCAATACGGCAAAAGCGTGCTGGGAAACGCGGCGAGGGGTTATTTCCGTCGAACGGTACGGCGTGGTCGGCCACGCGGGGTGCAAAGAGCGTCGCGAACCTGTTATAGAGGCGCGCTTTCCGCGGGGGCCCTCAAGGCAGCCGAGCAGCGCGGGGCCCGTAGCTCAATGGTTAGAGCCGGCGGCTCATAACCGTCTGGTTGCAGGTTCGAGTCCTGCCGGGCCCACCATAAAATCAAGTACTTAGATGAGAGATAGCGCCTAAGGGCGACGGATTGGGTGCCAATTCTCAGCGGCATTGTCCACAGCGCGCTTCCCTCGAGGCGGACGGCCGCGATCTTAGATGCTGTAGTATGTCGACATGGAAAACGTCGACGATGACAAGACGAAACGGTTGGCGGAAGAGCGGGAGTTAGCCCGACGGCAGGCCCTCTATAGGACCACTGAACACCCCCGAAAATGGGACCGGTTCGTCGAGTTTCAGCACCATAAATTCAAGTCGTCGGTCACCGAGACTAAGCGGATTTTCGATTGCCTAGGGATGGTTGCGTTTAGTGCATCGATCTTCGGGTTTGCGGTTGCCGCGCAACTATCCCTACCGCTGAACGAACTGTGCGAGCGATCTATTTCGTGGTCGTTTGTCGTGCTCGCGCTGTTGGCATTCGGCACTGGCGTCCTAGCAATTCAGCCAATGCGCTACTGGGCATCCGTCCAATGGGGGCTGTCGCAGAAATCAAATATGAAGCCATTTCCGTTCCGCTTAGCTGGACGGAGGTATGGCGACACCCTCATCGATGGCGGCGTCGCCGTAACATATCTCGCCGTGCTGGCCTTGGCATATTCTGTCGCTAGTCAAATCATTACTCGCGTGCCGGAGCAGATCTGCCTGCCGCCCTTGCCTTAACTTCCGCTAATGCTCCTTTCCCTGTCTAACTCCGACAATTGTCTGGATAAGGTTCAGTAAATCGTTAGGGGGCTGCGGCACAATGTCTGTCAACGGGTACCGAAGTTGTCGATGACACCCGTGAATGCCGAGGTCGCCATGGCCTCTGAAAGTACAGGACATGACCGTTCTTGCAGGGCCATCACACCCGGGACGCTTACTCAAGGATCTCTACCTCGATCCCCTCGACATGAGCGCGGCTGCGCTCGCGGCCCGTATCGAGGTGTCCGGCGCTTCGCTGGTGCATCTCGTGAAGGGCGAGGCCGCCATGAGCGCCGATATGGCCGTGCGCCTCGGCCGCTTCTTCGGCAATTCCGCTGAATACTGGATGAACCTCCAGCGCGACTTCGACCTGAGCAAGGCCCGCCGTCGGGTGAACATACAGCGCATCGTGCCGCTGAAAGGGGAGTAGGGCCGCTCGCCCTACGCTCCATTTCCATCCCCAATAATTTTGAATGGGCACCGCGCGTCGCTGGATTGCCCCCGAAACGCGTGTTCAAGTTGCATATGATTCGGGGTCAATTCAATTGCGGGGCATCAATATGAGCGGGCAGGGGGATTTACATTCGAAGCTTGTAGAGATCGCCAAGCGTTTGCCGACAATTCGACCCGTATGCACGAACGAGGAGAGCACGAAGCTCTTTCTGGTTCTGCCCGTTCTCAATGCCCTTGGATACGACGTTACTGATCCGACGGTTGTGCAGCCCGAATTTGCTGCCGATTTCAGGGACGGCATTTCCGACCGCGTCGACTACGCCATTTTGCGCGATGGCGAGCCGGTCATAGCCATCGAGTGCAAGAAAGTCGGCGCCGATCTCACGTCCAATCGCGGACAGCTGCGCGCGTACTTCACGGCGCTTCAATCGGTGAGCCTCGGCATTCTCACGAACGGCGTCAGCTTCGAATTCTTCGTCGACGTCGAGAACGCAAATATCATGGACGATGAGCCGTTCGTGACGCTGGATATGGAAGCGGCAGCACGATCAGCCATACCCGCCGATGTCATCGAGGCACTATCGTCGATGACGAAATCCGCATTTCAGCCGGCCACTATCGCCAAGATCGCGGAGATGCGGCTCGTATCGAAGCGTCTGCGCTCGACCGTCATGCGGGAAGTTCGAGAGCCCTCGCTGGAATTCTGTCGCGTGATATTGCGGGCCGCGGGACACGAGAATGTACATAAATCGCGCATCGAGAGCGTCTACAGCTCGATGGTCCGAAATGCTTTTGAAGAAGCGTTCGTCATCCCCGTTATGGAACTTCTTCGGACGAAGCAAAGCACGCCGAGCGGGACGCTTCCCGCTCCGGATATCACAACGCAACGCATCGTAACGACGGATCGGGAGCTGGCGGTTTACCGCTACGTCTGCAGGCGCCTGGCATTCCTCGCGAGCGACGAGCACGAGTTCGCGGCGATCGAGCATGTCCACTACAAGGACTACGTGGGCAAGTTCGCCATCTATTATCGGAGCATCAACAAGGGTCGCCTCTTCGACTTCGTCGAAGGCGGCAACGGCTACGACAAGTTCATATTTCCCGATCCGCTCGGGGAGATCGTCACCAGCACGATGAGTGAGATCGACCAGCCGCTTCGGGCTGTCTTCGCTCTCCGCATCAGGGACCTCGGCGCCGCGCAACCGGCGAGCGTGCCCGCGCCTCAGCGGGTCGCTTAACGACTTCCGCCCAGCAATCACATTGAAGAGCTGAGCGGCGATCGCGCCTGCCCCTCCACCTTATGCTGATCCCCCGCTGGCGCGCCGTCCGCCCGCTGATTGAGGACCATGAGCAGGGGCGTCAGGCCCTCCGTCTCGACGAGCGGCAGCACCTCGATGTCGGCGCGCGCCTTGTCGCTCCAGCCGGCAAGTTGCAGGGCGACCTCTGCCTTCGAAAACAGGCCGTGATTGCGCAGCGGCTCGGCCTTGCGTCGCTGCTCGGCCGCCTCGGCCTCGCGCGCGGTGCCGCCCGCCGCCGCCAGCTGCTTTGGCCGCTC
>JAEZEZ010000123.1 GCA_023432855.1 Pseudomonadota bacterium
AGCGCCGGATAGGAGTCCTTCAGCGCCGGCAGCCGGGCCGGCAGCAGAAAGGGCGCCACGGTCGGGATCACTCCCAGCCGGAATCGGCCGGAGAGGGGGCGGCCGGCGTTGCGGGCCGCCTCGACCAGATCCTCGGTGCGGGCCAGGACGTCCTCCGCCCGCTTGACCGCCTCGGCCCCTACGGCCGTCAGCTGGACATTGCCGCGCGTGCGCTCGACCACCGGCGCCCCGAGGATCTTCTCCAGTTCCTGCACCCCGGCCGACAGGGCCGGCTGGCTGACGTGCGCGGCCTCCGCCGCCCGGCTGAACGAGGCGTGCTCAGCCAGGAGCTTCAGGTACTGGAGCTGGCGAAGGGTGGGCAGCATGACGCTGGACATAAGCGGTCCCTATGCCCAGCGCCATGCGTATCGATCAGCCTTGGCCTCAGCTGAAGCCGGCCGCCTTGTTGCGCTTGCGGGTCTTCGGCAGGTCGTAGCGGTCGTTCTCCATCACCTGGACCCAGGCCGAGACGAAGTCGCGCACGAACTTATCGCCCGCGTCCGCCGAGGCGTAGACCTCCGCCAGCGCCCGCAGCTGCGAGTTGGAGCCGAACACCAGGTCGGTGCGCGTCGCCGTCCAGCGCTTCTCCCCCGTCATCCGGTCGGACCCGACGAAGGTCTCGTCCGAGGTGTCGTCGACCTGTTTCCAGGCCGTGCGCATGTCCAGCAGGTTGACGAAGAAGTCGTTGGTCAGCTGCCCCGGCCGGTCGGTGAAGACGCCGTCCTTGGACCCGTTCCAGTTGGCGCCGAGCACCCGCAAGCCGCCGACCAGCACGGTCATCTGAGGCGCGGTCAGGCCCAGCAGCTGGGCCCGGTCGACCAGCAGCTCCTCGGTCGGGACGTTGAACTGGACCTGGAGGTAGTTGCGGAAGCCGTCGGCGCGGGGCTCCAGGACCTTGAAGCTGTCCGCGTCAGTCTGCTCCTCGGTGGCGTCGGTGCGCCCAGGGGTGAAGGGGACCTCGATGGTCTTGCCCGCCGCCTTCGCCGCCTGCTCGATGCCGACGGAGCCGCCCAGCACGATCAGGTCCGCGATCGAGACGTTCAGGCCGGACGCCGCCTTGATGTCCGCATAGACCGAAAGCACCTGCTCCAGCTTGGCCGGTTCGTTGACCTCCCAGTCCTTCTGCGGGGCCAGGCGAATGCGCGCGCCGTTGGCGCCCCCGCGGTGGTCTGACCCACGCCAGGTCGCCGCCGAGGCCCAGGCGGTGCGGACCAGGTCGGCGACCGACAGGCCGGAGGCCGCGATGCGGTCCTTCAGCGCGCGGATGTCGGCGTCGGTCAGCGCCGAGCCGGTGTGGGGCGGGATCGGGTCCTGCCAGATCAGGTCCTCGGCCGGCACCTCGGGGCCGAGGTAGCGGATCTTCGGTCCCATGTCCCGGTGACAGAGCTTGAACCAGGCCCGCGCGAACTGGTCGGCGAAATAGGCCGGGTCGGCCCGGAACCGCTCCATGATCGGGCGATAGATGGGGTCGACCTTGAAGGCCATGTCGGCCGTGGTCATCATCGTCGGCACGCGCTTGCTCGGCGTATGGGCGGCGGGGGCCAGGGTCTCGGGCGGGTCGCCGACGGGATGCCACTGTTTGGCGCCCGCCGGGCTGCGGGTCAGCTCGTAGTCGTGATCCAGCAGCATGTCGAAATAGGACATGTCCCAGGTGATCGGTGTGGGGGTCCAGGCGCCCTCGATGCCCGAGGTGATGGTGTCGTCGCCCATGCCGCTGGCGTGGCCCGAGATCCAGCCCAGGCCCTGTTGCGCGATGTCGGCGCCCTCGGGGCTGATGCCGACCTTCTTGGCGTCGCCGGCGCCGTGCGCCTTGCCGAAGGTGTGGCCCCCGGCCGTCAGGGCGGCGGTCTCTTCGTCGTTCATGCCCATGCGGGCGAAGGTCTCGCGGATGTCGCGGGCCGACTGTAGGGCGTCGGGGATGCCGCCGGGGCCCTCGGGGTTGACGTAGATGAGACCCATCTGGATGGCGGCCAGCGGGTTCTCGAGCGCCATCTCCTTGTCGGGCTGGATGCGCGTCTCGTTGCCTTCCTGCCCGACCCAGAATTCCTCGGTGCCCCAGTACACGTCCTTCTCGGGCTCCCAGACGTCGGCGCGGCCGCCGCCGAAGCCGAAAACCGGAGCGCCCATGGATTCGAAGGCCACGTTGCCGGCCATGATCATCAGATCCGCCCAGCTCAGCCTGGCGCCGTACTTCTGCTTTATCGGCCACAGCAGCCGCCGCGCCTTGTCCAGGTTGGCGTTGTCGGGCCAGGAGTTCAGGGGCGCGAAACGCTGCTGGCCGGAGCCCGCGCCGCCGCGGCCGTCGCCGGTGCGGTAGGTGCCGGCGCTGTGCCACGCCATGCGGATGAAGAAGGGGCCATAATGGCCGTAGTCCGCCGGCCACCAGGGCTGGCTGTCGGTCATCAGGGCGTGGAGGTCGCGCTTCACCGCCTGGTAGTCGAGCGACTTGAAGGCTTCCGCATAGTCGAAGTCGTCGCCCATCGGGTCGCCGGTCTTGCCCTGCTGGTGCAGGATGTCGACGGAGAGCTGGTTGGGCCACCAGTCGCGGTTGGTGCGCCCCAGCAGCGATCGGAGCGCAGCCGGCTCCTTGCGTGAATTGGAAAGCGGCGAGCCATCGGTAATCTGGTCCATGGTCGTTTCCTCTCTGCAGGGCCTGCCGAAAGGTAGAACCGCGTTCTCAAGACGTAAAATCGATTGATTTTCTATCTTGCATAGACCGGGCCTATGTTGCGCGGCGTCAGCCTCCCGCCGCGCCGGCTGAAACCCCCCACCGCCTACCGTTGCGGGGGAAAAGCTCCTATCTGGCGGGCCATGACCGAATTCTCCCCCCGTGAAATCGTCTCCGAACTTGACCGCTTCATCGTCGGCCAGGACGAGGCCAAGCGCGCGGTCGCCGTGGCCCTGCGCAACCGCTGGCGGCGCAAGCGCACGCCCGAGGACATCCGCGACGAGATCACGCCCAAGAACATCCTGATGATCGGGCCGACGGGGGTCGGCAAGACGGAGATCGCCCGCCGCCTGGCCAGGCTCGCCCAGGCGCCCTTCCTCAAGGTCGAAGCCACCAAGTTCACCGAGGTCGGCTACGTCGGCCGCGACGTCGATCAGATCGTGCGCGACCTCGTGGAGGCGGCCATCGGCCAGGTTCGCGACAACCGCCGCGCCGGGGTCCGCGCCCGCGCCGAGGCCGCCGCCGAGGAGCGGCTGCTCGACGCCCTGGTCGGGCCCGGCGCGGGGCCGCCCACGCGCGAAAGTTTCCGCAAGCGCCTGCGCGCGGGCGAGCTCGACGACAAGGAGATCGAGATCGCCCTGGCCGACACCAGCTCGCCGCTAGGCGGCATGGAGATTCCCGGCCAGCCCGGGGTCGGCGTGCTGAATCTGTCGGAAATGCTGTCCAAGGCCATGGGCGGGCGGACCAAGACGGTGAAGCTGCCGGTGCGCGACGCGGTCGCGCCTCTGGTCGCCGAGGAAGGCGACAAGCTGCTGGACAGCGAGGCCCTGACCAAGGAGGCGCTGCTGCTCGCCGAGAACGAGGGCATCGTCTTCCTGGACGAGATCGACAAGGTGGCGGCGCGCCAGGACCGTTCCGGCGCCGATGTCAGCCGCGAGGGTGTGCAGCGCGACCTGCTGCCCCTGATCGAGGGCACGACGGTGTCGACCAAGTACGGGCCGGTGAAGACCGACCACATCCTGTTCATCGCCTCGGGCGCCTTCCACGTGGCCAAGCCCTCGGACCTGCTGCCGGAACTGCAGGGCCGCCTGCCGATCCGGGTCGAACTGAAGGCGCTCAGCCGGGCGGACATGCGCCGCATTCTGGTCGAGCCGGAAGCCAACCTGATCCGGCAGCACCAGGCGCTGATGCAGACCGAAGGCGTGACCCTGGTCTTCACCGAGGAGGCCATCGACGCCATGGCGGACGCGGCCGTGGAGGTGAACACGGCCGTCGAGAACATCGGCGCCCGCCGGCTGCAGACGGTGCTGGAGCGGGTCACCGAGGATCTCAGCTTCCGCGCCTCCGACCTCGGCGGCCAGACCGTCACCGTCGACGGCGCCTATGTCCGCGAACGCATCGGCGACCTCGCGAAAAACGCCGACCTCAGCCGCTTCATTCTCTGATTCATTGCCTCTCCTTCAGGAGAGGACGAGGAGCGCCCGCATCGCGGGCGTAACTCGGGTGAGGCGTGGGCGGTCTTCACCACGGCCTCACCCGCTCCGTCGCGCTGCGCGCGCCGCTCGCGTCCTCTCCCAGGGGAGAGGAAAGCGCTGCCGCTTGCCGTCACCCCGCTCCCCGCGCCATACCTGCCGCGGAGGAGTGACCCCATGAACGTCGAGCTCGCCGAGGAACGCGTCCTGTTCCATCCGGACCGGTTCAACATGGACCATGCCGAAGGCCGCGCCTGGAGCCAGCGCATGGAGGCGTTCGGCACCTTGGCCAAGCTGTCCGGCTTCCTCAACAAGCCGCGGGACGAGGACTTCGAGCTGGTCTATCGCGAGCGGCGCTATCAGCCCTACTGGCGGATCGTGGCGTCGGGCCTCTACGCCTACGAGCGCCAGCGCGCCTACGACGTCCCGGTCGCGCCCGAGGTGCGGTCGGTCAACATCGGCGGCCAGGACTATGCGGCGACCGATGGGCGCATCACACTCTCGGGGCTCGAGACCTGCCGCGAGGAAGTGCGCAGCGAGGCGCTCTACGACGGCGTCACCAAGCAGCTGGACTCCATGCTGCACGGCTATCTCAAGTACGACGCCGAGGTCGTGCCCCAGGACAAGGTGGCGGACTTCGCGCCCGAGGGCGTGATCGTGGTGCCGCCCCAGGCCAAGGCCTCCATCCTGCTGCGCGACGTGATCGCGGGCGTGATCAAGCGCATCGACGCCGACAAGGTGCTCGAGGAGCAGGTGCGGGTGGAGGCGATCGACCTTCACTACCGGCCGGTCTACGCCTTCCGCTACCGCTGGCAGGGCAAGGAGGCGGTGATCGAGTT
This sequence comes from Pseudomonadota bacterium, assembly GCA_023432855.1. Lineage (GTDB taxonomy): Bacteria > Pseudomonadota > Alphaproteobacteria > Caulobacterales > Caulobacteraceae > JAEZEZ01. The sequence goes on from JAEZEZ010000123.1 coordinate 5,019, forward strand.
CGACGCCCTGACCGGCGAGGCGCGGCCGGGCGGCGCCACCTTCGAGCAGTACCTCGGCAAGGTCATGGACCCGAAGTTCCTGCTCGATGTCGGCGTGGAGACCGCCAACATCTTCTTCCCGGGCGCCATGCTGGCCCGCATCGTAGTCGAGAAGGGCGTCGAGACCTTCGGGGGTTCGCGGAGCTAAGGCCGGATCGGCGGCGTCCGCTCTCAAGCCTCAGTGGCCGCTTGTCATCCGGACAGCCTGGCTCGGCGCCGGCGCTTGTCCGGGGCCCAGCAGTGCTCTCAAATATCTAGCTCAAGTAGTGCCTGCGCATCCTCCGCAGACCAGACTGCGGAAGGAACAAGGTCGTAATTGAGCGCTACCGGCAAGCCGCGGCCTAGAACCAACGCTTGCCTACCTGCCAGTTCGATGGAGGGCTGGGGACCCACTGCCTCAAGTAGCCGCCCTCTGCTCGTATACAGCGCCATGGCATCCTCCCCATAGCGGGTCCGAATCTTCGGAAAACGTACAGTCGACATGCGCCCTTCGGCCGAGGCAATCGCAGTGGCCTCGTCAACCCGCAGATGCACCGGCGACCGGAGGAATTCCCGAACAAACTCGGCGACCTTGGATCGATCTCTTGAAGAATCCACCAGGAGTCTCTCAAGCCTGGTTCTTGGAATTATGTAGTTTCCGTTGCCGGGCGCTGCGGCTCCATCAGCGCAGGATGTAAGCCAAACGGCTCCGAACAACACTATCGAGCGGCGAGAATACGTCTGGCTTATCGTCATAGTTCTGGTCCGCACACCCGGATTGCATAGAGCTTATTCCGACGCCGCTCGCAGGAAATCTTTGTCCAGCCGGACCCGTTGAGGGCTATACGCCCTACCCGCCATCCGGTGCTGGTGTGAAGTAAAGGCCCTCGTCCGGCTCCTCCGCAGCGGGGGTCGCTTCCGGGGCCGCCTCTCCGGCCGTGTCCGGCGCGTCGGACGCGACGCCTTCGTCCGGCGCCACGTACCAGTCCTGCTCGGACTCGGCGCCGGTCTCGGGCGCGGCCTCTGCGGGCGGGTCGCCGGCCGGCAGTTCCTCGTCCTCCTCGACCGGCCGCCGCTGCGTCGCCGGTCCTTCGACCACCTCGACCTTGAAGACGACGGTGCGCTTGTCGCCAAAGGTCATTTCTTCGGTCCGGATATGGGTGGGCGGAGCGCTGAAGAAGGCCGCGCCGTTCTCGTCGAAGTCGGGCGTGCGCTCCATGCATACGGCCACCTTGCCCAGAAGGGCGCGGGCGGTCAGCTCGGGCGGGGCGTCGGACTTGCGGCAGGCGAAGGTCGGCACGCCCGGGGGTTCGGCCCCCATGCGCCCGACGAAACATCGGTCGAAACCCGGCATGACCAGGGTGGTGTAGCCCTTGGGCTGGGTCTGGTCCTGCAGCAGCGAGTTGAACGGTTCGGCGTCGTGCGAGGCCGACAGCCCCAGGGTCAGCTTCTCGCAGAACTCCCAGTCTCTGGCCTGGGCCGCGGCCACGCCGGGAAGGGCCAGGGCCATGCCGCCGGCGATCAGAAGGGTGCGCAGTCGGGTCATCGGGCAATTCCTGTTCGCGCAGCACTAGGCCGCAGGACAGCGCGGTGACGCAAGGCCCCAAACCGTGTAGGGGACGCCGCCATGTCGGACGCCGCCGCCAAAACCGCCCCGAAAGTGGGTTTCGTCAGCCTGGGATGCCCCAAGGCGCTGGTGGATTCCGAGCGCATCCTGACCAGGCTGCGCGGCGAGGGCTACGAGATCTCGCCCACCTACGAGGGCGCCGACGCCGTGGTCGTGAACACCTGCGGCTTCCTGGACTCGGCCCGCGAGGAGAGCCTGGACGCCATCGGCGAGGCCATGGCCGCCAACGGCAAGGTCATCGTCACCGGCTGCATGGGCGCCGAGGCCGACCTGATCCGGGCTAAGTTCCCGACCGTCTCGGCGATCACCGGGGCGCACGAATACGACCAGGTGGTCGGCGCCGTGCACGAGGCCGCGCCGCCCCCGCCGGCCGACCCGTTCCGCGACCTGGTTCCGCCGCAGGGGATCCGGCTGACCCCGAAGCACTACGCCTATCTGAAGATCTCCGAGGGCTGCGACCACCGCTGCAGCTTCTGCATCATCCCCCAGATGCGGGGCGACCACGTCTCACGGCCGGTCGGGGAGGTGCTGCGCGAGGCCGAGACCCTGGTCGAGAACGGAGTGAAGGAGCTGCTGGTCGTCGCCCAGGACACTTCCGCCTATGGCCTCGACGTGCGCTACCAGCCCGGCGAATGGCGGGGCCGCGAATGGCGCGCCAACCTGGAAGACCTCGCCCGGGGCCTCGGCGAGCTCGGGGCCTGGACCCGGTTGCACTACGTCTATCCCTATCCGCACGTGGACCGGACCATCCCCCTGATGGCCGAGGGCAAGATCCTGCCCTACCTGGACATCCCCTTCCAGCACGCCTCGCCCCGGGTGCTGAAGGCGATGAAGCGTCCCGGCAACCAGGTGAAGACGCTCGAGCGCATCGCGGCCTGGCGCGCCATCTGTCCGGACATCGTCATCCGCTCGACCTTCGTGGTCGGCTTCCCCGGCGAAACCGAGGACGACTTCCGGATGCTGCTCGACTGGCTGGAGGAGGCCCAGCTCGATCGCGTCGGCGCCTTCGCCTACGAGAACGTCGAAGGGGCGGCCGCCCGGCTGCTGCCAGACCATGTTCCCGAGGAGCTGAAACAGGAGCGGCGCGAGCGCTTCATGGCCGCCGCCCAGCGCATCAGCCGCGAGAAGCTGCGCCGCAAGGTGGGCCAGAAGATCCAGGTGCTGGTCGACGAGATTCGCGCCGACGGGGTGGCGGTGGCGCGCTCGCGGGCCGACGCGCCCGAGATCGACGGCCATGTCTTCGTCAAGGGCATGACCGGCCTGAAGCCGGGCGACTTCGCCGAGGTGAAGGTCACCCGCACCGACGCCTACGACCTGTGGGCCGAGGCGCCGGACCGGGCGCTGCGTTCGGCCCCCATGCTGGCCCCGCGACCGGGGATGCGGCGGGTGATCTCGCGGGTCTGAAGCGCAGGCGACACTGCGCGCTGCGAACCGGCCTTGGCATTTTCAGCGCATGGTGAATATCCTGCCTGGCAGGTCGGGGGCTTTGCGCATGGTGGATCACGTCAGTCGCTGGTGGACGTCGCGGGACGGTCTGAGGCTGCACGCGCGCGAGTACGCCGCCGCCGAGGGGCCGGCGAGGCTGCCGGTCATCTGCATCCATGGCCTGACGCGCAACAGCCGCGACTTCGAGGAGGTCGCGCCCTGGATCGCGGCCGAGGGCCGGCGGGTGCTGGCGCTGGACGTGCGCGGGCGCGGCCTGTCGGACCGCGACCCGAAGCCGATGCGCTACACCCCGCTCACCTACGCGCGCGACGTCATCGACCTGCTGGAGGCGGCGGGGATCTCGCGGGCGGTGTTCGTGGGCACCTCCATGGGCGCCCTGATCACCATGACCCTGTCGATGTTCCGGGCCAGGGCGATCGCGGCGGCGGTGTTCAACGACGTGGGCCCGGAGGTGTCGCCCGTCGGCCTCGCCCGCATCGCCGGCTATGTCGGCAAGCAGATGAAGCCGGTGGAGACCTGGGCCGACGCGGCCGCCTACGCCCGAACCTTCAACGAAATCGCCTTCCCCGACCGACCCCAGGCCTTCTGGGACGCGTTTGCGCGCCGAACCTTCCGCGAGGACGCCGAGGGCCGGCCCGTGCTCGACTACGACCCGGACATCAATGTGCCGATCCGGGCGGCGGGACCGAAGGCGCTGACGCCCAACCTGTGGCCCTTCTTCGGGCGAGTGGCCAAGCGGCCGCTGCTGGCGGTGCGCGGCGGGACTTCGGATCTGCTCGATCAGAAGACCGTCGAGAAGATGCAGCGACGCGCCCGCCAGATGACCTATGTCGAGGTCCCGGGGATCGGCCACGCCCCCATGCTCGACGAGCCGGAAGCCAGGGCCGCAATCGTCGAGTTCCTCGGCCGGGTCCCCTAGGCTCTCCGCGCCTCGATGGCGTCCCACAGGGCCGCCGCCGCGTCGCCGCCGCCGAACCGCTTCAGCTGCTGGGCGCCGGTGGGCGAGGTGACGTTGATCTCTGTCAGATAGCCGCCGATCACGTCGAGGCCGACGAACAGCAGGCCGCGGCGCTTCAGCTCCGGCCCCACGCGCGCGCAGATCTCGCGGTCGCGGTCGTTCAGCTCCACCGGCTCGGCCGTGCCGCCGACGGCCAGGTTGGAGCGGATCGAGCCCTTGCCGGGCACGCGGTTGATCGCCCCGACCGGCTCGCCGTCGACGACGATGATGCGCTTGTCGCCCTCGACCACCTTGGGCACGAAGGCCTGGATCACCACCGGATCGCGCTGGATCGAGAAGTGCAGGTCAAGCAGGGCGCCGAGGTTCGGGTCGTCCCGGCCCAGCTTCAGCACGCCGGAGCCCGCCGCCCCGTGCAGCGGCTTAACCACCACCTCGCCGTGGCGGCGGTGGAAGTCGGTCATGGCCTCGACGTCGGCCGAGATCATGGTCGGCGGCTGCAGGTCGGCGAAGTGCTGGGCGTAGAGCTTCTCCGGCGCCCCGCGCACCTCGGCCGGGTCGTTCACCACCAGGGTCTTCGGGTGGATGAGCTCCAGCATGAAGGTGGTGGTGATGTACGCCATGTCGAACGGGGGGTCCTGCCTGAGCAGCACCACGTCGACGTCCGCGCCCAGGTCGAGGATCTCCGCCTCCCCCAGGCTGACGTGGTCGCCCCTCACGGGCCGCAGCGTCATGGGCCGCGCCCGCGCCGACAGCCGCCCGTCCTCCAGCGACAGCTGCTCGGGCTGGTAGACCCACAGCCGGTGCCCGCGCGCCTGGGCCTCCAGGGCCAGCATGAAGGTGGTGTCCGCCTCGATGTTGACGGACTGGATCGGGTCCATCTGGACCGCGACTCTGAGGCTCATGGGGTTGTCCCTGCGGCGAGGCTGCGAGCGGCGAACATAGGGGCTCGCGCGGGCTTCAGCGACCCCGAGCGCGCGCGCCTGATCAGATCTGCTCGTAGAAGGTGGTGAAGGTGCTGAGCAGCCGGCCGAACCGGCGCACCTCGGCGAAGCTGAAGGCGGTGGTCGGCGTGGCCAGGGTGTAGGTCGCGGTCGTGGTGACCGGGAACATCCGGCCGAGCCGATCAGGCAGCGGCGAGGCGAAGGTCCAGCGGAAATCCCCGCCCTGCTGACTGCCGCGCGCCTCCACCCCCGTCTTGAGGTCGCGGGCGTAGAAGTGGCCCTCGTCGTCGGACAGGATGTCCCATTCGACCGCGTGCACGCGCCCGCTTTCGAAGGTGAAGGCCAGCTCGACAGAGGCCGAGCGCGAGCCGGTGCGGCCCTCGCCGCGCGCCTCGTAGCGGTCGACCGTCCTGCCCTTCGGATCCCTCACCACGCCCCAGCCGCGCCACGGCTTCAGGAAGAAGGCGTCGGGACGGAACAGCAGGGTCGGCTCCGGGGCCTTGGCGTCGCTCATCAAACTCGGTTCCCTGACCCTTGGTAGGCGCGTTTTCGGGCCTGCCCAAGGGCAAATCGCAGCGCTCGCCGGAACGACCGGCGGCGCTCCACGCTTGAACCGGGGGCCGGGGAGTTCTAACGACCGTCCGCCCCGTCCCGATCAGGAAGTCCCGCCTTGGCCGATCGCCCCGCCGTGAAGAAAGTCGTGCTCGCCTATTCCGGCGGGCTGGACACCTCCATCATCCTCAAGTGGCTGCAGACCGAGTACGGCGCTGAAGTGGTCACCTTCACCGCCGACCTCGGCCAGGGCGAGGAGCTCGAACCCGCCCGGCGCAAGGCCGAGCTGCTGGGGATCCGGCCCGAGAACATCTTCGTCGACGACCTGCGCGAGGAGTTCGTCCGCGACTACGTCTTCCCGATGTTCAGGGCCAACGCGCTCTACGAGGGGCTCTACCTGCTGGGCACCTCGATCGCCCGGCCGCTGATCGCCAAACGCCAGATCGAGATCGCCCGCCAGGTCGGCGCCGACGCCGTCTGTCACGGCGCCACCGGCAAGGGCAACGACCAGGTCCGCTTCGAGCTCGGCTACTATGCGCTGGAGCCCGACATCACCGTGATCGCTCCCTGGCGCGAGTGGGACTTCAAGAGCCGCGAGGCCCTGCTGGCCTTCGCCGAGCAGCACCAGATCCCGATCTCCAAGGACAAGCGCGGCGAGAGCCCGTTCAGCGTCGACGCCAACCTTCTGCACTCCTCCTCCGAGGGGAAGGTGCTCGAGGACCCCGACGTCGAGGCGCCCGAGTTCGTCTACCAGCGCACCATCGCGCCCGAGGACGCGCCAGACCGCCCGACCGTGATCGAGATCGACTTCGAGCGCGGCGACCCCGTGGCCATCGACGGCCAGGCCATGAGCCCCGCTCAACTGTTGACGGCGTTGAATCAACTGGGCCGCGACAACGGCGTCGGCCGCCTCGACATCGTCGAGAACCGCTTCGTCGGCATGAAGTCGCGCGGCGTCTACGAGACCCCGGGCGGCACCATCCTGCTCGCCGCCCACCGCGGGATCGAGTCGATCACCATCGACCGCGGCGCCTCGCACCTGAAGGACGAGCTCGTGCCGCGCTACGCCGAGCTCATCTACAACGGCTTCTGGTTCGCGCCCGAGCGCGAGATGCTGCAGGCCCTCATCGACAAATCCCAGGAGCCGGTGACCGGGCGGGTGCGCGTGAAGCTCTACAAGGGCAACGTCACCGTCATCGGCCGCTCCAGCCCGTACTCGCTCTACGACCAGGAACTGGTGACCTTCGAGGAAGGCAAGGTGGCCTACGACCAGCGCGACGCCGCAGGCTTCATCCGCCTCAACGCCCTGCGCCTGCGCGTCCAGGCCAAGCGCGACCGGCGCGGCGGTCCGCAATAACGGCGCTAGGCGACGCGCGCGATTCCGCTAATAAGCAAGCTTCACTTCTTCAGGACACGACCGACAGATGGACAGCATTCTGCCGCTTCTGACTGATCCCGCCGCCTGGGCGGCCCTCGTCACCCTGGTGGTGATGGAGGTGGTGCTCGGCATCGACAACCTGGTCTTCATCTCCATCCTGTCGAACAAGCTTCCCGAGGAGCACCGGCAGAAGGTGCGGCGCCTGGGCATCGGCCTGGCGCTGGTCATGCGCCTGGTGCTGCTGTCGACCATCGCCTTCATCGTCGGCCTGACCGCCCCGGTGTTCGATCTCGGCCTCGTCGGACCCCCGGGCGCCCACGGCGAGCCGCAGTTCGAGACCGCCTTCTCCTGGCGCGACCTGATCCTGCTGGCCGGCGGCCTGTTCCTGGTCTGGAAGGCGACCAAGGAAATCCACCACTCGGTCGATCCCTCGCCCAGCCACGACCTGCTCGACAAGAAGGACGTGGTGGTCGCCAACGTCGGCTCTGCCATCTTCCAGATCGTGCTGCTCGACCTGGTGTTCTCGATCGACTCGATCCTGACCGCCGTCGGCATGACCGATCACCTGCCGATCATGGTCACCGCGGTGCTGATCACCGTCGCCGTCATGCTGATCGCGGCCGACCCGCTGGCCAACTTCATCAACAAGAACCCCACGGTGGTCATGCTGGCCCTGGGCTTCCTGCTGATGATCGGCATGGTGCTGATCGCCGAAGGCTTTGGCGTCCACGTGCCCAAGGGCTACATCTACGCCGCCATGGCCTTCTCCGGCCTGGTCGAGGGCCTCAACATGATGTCCCGCCGCAGCAAGGAGAAAGCCGCGGCGGCCAAGGCCTCGCACGCGGAAGGGGCCGGCTGATGCCCGCCCGGACCGGCCTTGTCCTTCATCACCTGAACTACAGCCGGTCCCAGCGGGTGCTCTGGGCGCTGGAGGAGCTGGAGCTCGACTACGAGATCGTCCGCTACTCCCGCGACCCCGTCACCCGCCTCGCGCCGCCCGAACTGAAGGCGGTGCACCCTCTGGGCAAGTCGCCCGTGCTGGTGGACGGGAGCCGGACGGTGGCGGAGTCCGGCGCCATCCTCGACTACCTCGTCCGCCGCCACGGCGGAGGCCGGCTGGCGCCTGCGCCGGACAGCGAGGACTTCGACGACTACGTCCACTGGCTGCATTACGGCGAAGCCTCCGCCATGCTGCCGCTGATGCTGCTGCTCTACAGCGCCCGCCTGGCCGAGGCCGCCGCGCCCCTGACGCCGCGCATCGAGAGCGAGATCGCGAACCACATCGGCTATATCGACGCCTCCGTGGCGGGGAGAAGCTTCCTCGTCGGCGAGGACCTGACCGCCGCCGACATCCAGGTCAGCTTCCCGCTCGAGGCGGCCCGCGCCTTCGGCAAGCTGGGCGACTATCCAGCCGCGGCCGCCTACCTGGAGCGGCTGGAGGCGCGGCCGGCCTTCCGCCGCGCGCTCGAACGCGGCGGGCCCTACAGCCTCGGGCCGCGCGCCTAGCCGTAGGCGATCACCTCGATGCGCATGCCGTCCGGGTCCTTGAGGAAGATGGCCTGGTCGGCGCCGAAGCGCTGGATTTCCGGGACCTCAAAGCCGGCCCGGGCCACCTCGTCCCGCACCCGGCTGATCTCGTCGGCGCCGTCCGCCCTGAACGCCATGTGGTTCAGCCCCACGCCGCGTCGGCGATAGGCCTGGTCGACGTCTTCGGCCTGCTTCAGGTCTATCGCCTGCTCCGCCCCGTTCAGCCAGACGTGGTCGCGAGTCCTGGAAAACCCCAGGGCGCCCAGGACTGCGGCGTACCATGGCAGGCTGGCGTCGAGGTCGGAGACCATGATGACGGCGTGATCGAAGTTCATGGCCGCCAGATAGGACGCAGACCGCACACGGCCAAGGTTGGAACTACAGGAAACTGTAGGGATCCACGTCCACGGTCACCCGGACGCTGGCCGGCGCCCTGGCCCGCGCCAGCCAGGCGGCGACATAGGCCTGGATGTCGACGTTGCGGTCGGCGCGCACCAGCAGGCGCTTGCGCCGTCGTCCGCGGACCAGGGCGAGCGGCGCATCGGCGGGACCATAGACCTCCACGCCCGGCGCATTGGGGATGGCAGCCGCCAGGGCCCTGGCGAAGGTCTCCAGCGCCGCCGGGTTCTCGCTCGACAGGATGATGGCGCACAGCCTGCCGAACGGCGGCAGGCCGGCGTCCTCTCGCCCCGCCATCTCCGCGGCCACGAAGGCGTCCCGGTCGCCGGCCTTCAGCGCCTGCATGACCGCGTGGTCCGGAACCCAGGTCTGGATCAGCGCCCGCCCGGGCCGGTCCGCCCGTCCAGCCCGCCCGGTAGCCTGGGCCAGCAGCTGGAAGGTTCGCTCGCCGGCGCGCAGGTCGCCGCCGCGCAGGCCGAGGTCGGCGTCGACCACCCCAACCAGGGTCAGCTTCGGGAAGTTGTGGCCCTTGGCCGCCGCCTGGGTGGCGACCATGACGTCGATCTCGCCCCTGGCCATGGCCTCGACCAGGGCGCGCGCCGTCCTGCCGTCCGGGGCCGTGTCGGACGAGAACACCGCCACCCGCGCCTGCGGCAGCAGCGACCGGACCTCCTCCTCCACCCGCTCCACGCCTGGGCCGACAGCGGTGAGCGAGTCCTTCGCCCCGCACTGGGGGCACTTGTCCGGCTTGGACATGGAGAAGCCCGTCAGGTGGCAGACCAGCCGGCCGGTATAGCGATGCTCCACCAGCCAGCTGTCGGTGTCCGGCGCAGTCATGCGGTGGCCGCAGGCCCGGCAGATCACCAGCGGCGCATAGCCCCGCCGGTTCAGGAACAGCAGCGTCTGCTCGCCGCGCGCGAAGGTCTCGGCCATCGCGTCGGCGAGCGGCCTGGCCAGCCAGCGGCCGGGCTCCGGCGGCGTCTCGCGCAGGTCGATCAGCTCGATGTCGGGCATCTGCGCCACGCCGTGACGGGCGGCCAGCTTCAACCAGGCATAGCGGCCGGTCTCGGCGTTGCGGAGGGTTTCCAGCGACGGGGTGGCCGAGGCCAGGACGACGGCCGCGCCCTCGATGGATGCGCGCGCCACCGCCAGGTCGCGGGCGTGATAGACGAACCCCTCGTCCTGCTTGAACGAGCCGTCGTGCTCCTCGTCGACAACGACCAGCCGAAGCCTCGGAAAGGGCAGGAAGAGGGCCGAACGGGCGCCGACCACGATGCGCGCCTCCCCCGACCGCACCGCCTCCCACACCAGTCGCCTCCGCGGCGGCGGCACGGCCGAATGCCATTCGGCCGGCGCCGCGCCGAACCGCTGCTCGAAGCGGGCGATGATCGCCTGGGTCAGGGCGATCTCCGGCAGCAGCACCAGCACCTGGGCGTCCGGCTCCGCCTTCAACAGGCGGGCGGCGGCTTCCAGGTAGACCTCGGTCTTGCCAGAGCCCGTCACCCCGTCGAGCAGCGCGGCCTGATAGCCGCCTCGGGCGACCAGTCCGGTCAGCACTTCGGCGGCGGCGGCCTGGCTGGGGTTCAGGTCCGCCGGGGCGTGATCGGGATCGGGCGCGGCGAAGCGGCGAGGCCGCTCCAGCTCCACGGCCTCCAGCGCACCCTCCTCGACCAGCGCCTTGACCACGCCCGCCGAAACCCCGGCCAGCCGTGCCAGTTCGGCGGCGCTGCCGGCCTCGGCTTCGGCGGCCCTGGCCAGCACCGCCTCGCGGGCCGGGGTCGGACGGGCGGGCGCGACGCCCGTGGGGCGCAACACCTTCGCGG
>JAEZEZ010000111.1 GCA_023432855.1 Pseudomonadota bacterium
ATCTCCGGCTGCGTGGCCCCGCGGACGTAGACGTCGCCACCGGTCGCCAGGGCGGCCGAGGCCCACGACGCGGCCTCGATGCGGTCGGACAGGGCGGTGTGCCGGAACCCGACCAGCCGGTCGACGCCCTCGATGCGGATCACCCGGTCGGTCGCGCCCGAGATGATCGCGCCCATCTTCTGCAGGACGGTGATGAGGTCCATGATCTCGGGCTCGATGGCCGCGTTGGACAGCTCGGTGATGCCCTCGGCGCGCACCGCCGTGAGGAGGAGCTGCTCGGTGGCGCCGACGCTCGGGTACGGCAGCGCGATCTTGGTGCCCTGCAGGCGGTGCGGCGCGCGGATGTGGATGCCGTTGTGGGTCTTGTCCACCACGGCACCGAACTGGCGCAGGATGTCGAGGTGGTAGTTGATCGGGCGGTCCCCGATGCGGCAGCCGCCGAGGTCGGGGATGAACGCCTCGCCCAGCCGGTGCAGCAGCGGCCCGCAGAAAAGGATCGGGATGCGGCTCGACCCGGCGTGGGCGTCGATGTCGGCGACGTGCGCCGACTCCACGTCCGTCGGGTCGAGGGCGATGACGCCGGAGTCGTCGTCGATCTCGACCGTGACGCCGTGCAGCCGCAGCAGGCCGGACACGACGGCGACGTCCCGGATCTGGGGGACGTTGCGCAGCTCGCTCGGCGTCTCGCCGAGCAGCGCGGCCACCATCGCCTTCGAGACGAAGTTCTTGGCCCCCCGGACGGTGATCTCTCCGCGCAGCGGGTTGCCGCCGTCGACGTACAGCAGGTCGGTCATGTGCACATCGTCCCTCACGCGCGGGCGTGGCGACGCCATCGCGCCCCCTCGCGTCCAGCGTCCACCCAGAACCCTCACATCGCACCTCGGCGGGGGGGCCGGGGGGGGGGGGGCCCCCAGCCCTGTTTCCTACACCGTCACCCCGCAGATGAAGGGCGACCGCCTGCAGGCGCTGGCCGTGGAGCTGCGCATGAGCGGCGACGCCGACGGCGAGACCCACGTGCGCCTGCCCGACCGCTGGTCCGGCGTCGAGAACCTGCACAAGGCCGTCGACGACATCGAGGCCGAGGGCGCGCGCCTGCAGCGGCTGTCGCCGGCCGAGTACAAGCTGACCCACGCCCCCAATGCCCAGATCGCCTTCCGCTACGCGGTGCGCCAGGAAGGGCGAGGCGATCCGGTCGCCGGCGAAGGCCCGCCGTTCCGCGCCGTCGTGCGCGATGACCGCTTCACCACCCTCGGCTGGGCCCTGTTCGCCGAGGTGGCGGGCCCGGCCGGCCGTCCGGCGCAGTTCCGCTGGGGCGCCGCGCCCGAGGGCTGGACCCTGGCCTCGGACCTCGACCACACGACGAAGGTCAACAACACCGGCGACCTGCTCGACAGCGTCCTTGTCGGCGGAAGCGGGCTCCAGATCATCGAGCGCGAGGCCGCCGGCGGCCGCATGCGCGTGGCCGTCCACGGCGACTGGAAATTCCGGCCCGACGCCCTGTCCGACCTGCTGGTGCGCATCGCGGAGACCTCGTCGGGCTTCTGGGGCGACCGCGACGAGGACTTCTTCGTCGCCGTGACGCCGCTTGCCTCCCCTCCCGGCCGCGGCTCGGCCCAGTACGGCGTCGGCCTCGGGGACGCCTTCTCGCTTTGGGCCACGACCGACGCCAGCGAGGCCTCGCTGCAGCATATCGTCGCCCACGAGCACCAGCACGTCTGGTTCCCGACCCGGGTCGGCGGCGTGCGCACCGGTTCGGACGAACCGCTCGACTACTGGTTCAGCGAGGGCTTCACCGACTTCTACACCCTGCGCCTGCTGCTGCGCTCGGGCGTCTGGTCGCTCGAGGAGTTCGTCGAGGACTACAACCGGATCCTGCGCGACTACGCCTCCTCGCCGGTCATCGGCGCGCCCAACGCCATCATTCCGGCGGGCTTCTGGGAGGACCCGGCGGTGGCCGACCTGCCCTATCTGCGCGGCCTGATGCTGGCGACCCTGTGGGACCATCGCCTGCGGCGGGAGACGGGCGGCGAGCGCGACCTCGACGACGTGGTGCTGGCCATGAAGGCGCGGGCCGAGTCCCAGGACGGGCGCGGCAAGGCGGTGGACAACCTGCGCCACGCCTACGCCGCCATGGGCGGCGACCTCGACGCCGATATCCGCCGCATGGTCGACGGCGGCGCGCCCGTGACCCTGCCGGCCGACCTGTTCGGCCAGTGCGCCGCTGTGCGCACCACCGAGACCCCGGTCTTCGACCGCGGCTTCGACACCGCCCGCACCAACGAGCTGGGCGGCGTGGTCGCCAATGTCGATCCCGAAGGCCCCGCCTACCGCGCCGGCCTGCGCGACGGCATGAAGATCGTGGGCGCCCTGACGCCGCCGGCCCGGGATTCCCGGTCGCTGCTGGCTTACCGTGTGCTCGACGGCTCGGCCGAGAAGGTGATCCGCTACCGCCCCGAGGGCAGCCGCAAGATCCAGCTGCAGGAGATCGTCCTGAACCACGGCCTGGATGCGGCGCAACGGGCCGACTGCGCGCGCACGATGAGCGGCGGCTGAGCCACCTTTCGGCGAATTCATTCGGTCCCGCGGCGAAGCTTCGCTAGGGGAGCGCCATGAAGATCACCGTTCTTTCGGCGGCCCTGGCCGCCCTGGTTGTGGCCGGCGCCGCCCGCGCGGACGAGCCAGTCCACTACGCCGTCACCCCCGTGCTCGAGGGCGGCGACCTAACCGCCCTGGCCGTCGAGATGCGTTTCGCCGGGGACGGCGACGGCGAGACCCGGCTCGTCCTGCCCGACGAGTGGGGCGGCAAGCGCGAGCTCTACCGCCACCTCGACAGCCTGTCGGTGGAAGGCGCGCAGGCGCGGGAGGACGGCGCGGCCGCGCGCATCCTGACCCATGCCCCGGGCGCGGCGATCACCGTCCGCTACCGCGTCCGCAACGGCTACGACGGCGATCCGAAGGTCGGCGACACCGAGGGAAACCCCTATCGCCCGATCGTGCGGCCGCAGTGGTTCTCCGCCATCGGCCAGGGGGTCTTCGCAAGCCCCGGAGGCGACAGCCGCCGCGCGGCCACCTTCGAGTGGGGGACGCTGCCGGCCGGCTGGAAGGCCGCTTCCGATCTCGACCACCTCGTCACGCGCGGCGTCGGCACGGTCTATGACGTGCAGCAGAGCGTGCTGATCGGCGGCGCCGAGCTCGCCACCTACGAACGGCAGGTGGCCGGCGCGCCGCTGCGCTTCGCGGTGCTCGGCGACTGGACCTTCGACGCCGACGGCTTCGGCGGGCTGGCGGCGCAGGTGATCGAGGCGCAGCGCGCCTACTGGCGCTCGCCCGGCGAACCCTATTTCATCGCGGTCACGCCGCTGGTCCCGCAGAACAACTGGATATCGGTCGGCGGCACCGGGCTCGACGACGGCTTCTCGATCTACGGCGGGACGGACACGCCGCTGGAGCCGCTGCGCTACCTGCTGGCGCACGAGCACCTGCACACCTGGACCCCCGCTCGGCTGGGCGACATGCCCCAGGGCGCGGAACAGCCCGCCGTCTACTGGTTCAGCGAAGGCATGACCGACTTCCTCACCCACCGGACGCTGCTGCGTTCGGGGGTGTGGTCCCTGGAGGAGTTCACGGCCCGGGTGAACGAGGAGCTCTTGGCCTACTGGACGTCGCCCTTCCGGGATGAACCGAACAGCGTCGTCGCCGAGAAGTTCTGGTCCGACGCCCAGGCCCAGAAGATCCCCTATCGCCGCGGCATGGCGCTGGCCCTGCTGTGGGACTGGCGGCTGAAGCAGGCGACGAACGGCCGGCGCGACCTCGACGACGTCTTCACCTCCCAGATGAAGCGCGAGCAGGAGATCCGCGCCCGTGGCGAGGCGCCCATGGCGCACACGCTGTTCCCGGTGGTCTATCGCGAGCTGGGCGGCGGCGAGCTGGCCAACGATCTCGAACGCTTCGTCGAGCGCGGCGGCGCGGTGATGCTGCCAGAGAGCCTCTTCGGCGACTGCGCCCGCATCGAAACCGTGCGCCGGCCCGCTTTCCACCGCGGCTGGGACGCCGAGGCCACCACCGCCGCCGACAACGTCGTCACCGGCCTGCGGGACGACAGCCCCGCCTACGCCGCCGGCCTGCGCAACGGCATGCAGATCGTCAGGCGCGAGTTCGGCGAGGTGGGCAATTCCACCGTCGAGTACGGCCTGCGCATCACCGAGAACGGCCAGGAGCGGATCATCCGCTTCATGCCCGTCGCCCCCGGCGAACAGGTGTTCCAGCGCATCGTCCTGACAGAAGGGATGTCGCCGGCCCGGCAGGCCACGTGCGCGAAACGGATGAGCGGGAGCTAGCCTTCTCCCGGCGGGAGAAGGGAGGCTCACGCACCGGAGGCGCGCAGCGCCGGAGGTCCTTGCGTGAGGGATGAGGGGTTACGCGTTGTCCGGTTGGCCCCGCACCCCCTCACCCTCCACGTGGACCTGCGCTGCTCCGCAGCTCCGGTACGTGGAGCCGGCCCTCTCCCGCTGGGAGAGGGGAAGCTATTCCCGCACCACCCGGCCATCCTTCATCACGAAGCTGACCTGCCTGAGCACGCGCACGTCCCGGGTGGGATCGCCGGTCACCGCGATGAGGTCGGCCCGCTTGCCGGGCTCCAGCGTGCCCACCTGGTCGGAAAGGCCCAGCAGGTCCGCGGCGTTGACCGTGGCGGCGACGATGGCGTCCATGGGGCTCATCCCGTACTTCACCATCAGCTCGAACTCGTCGGCGTTGCGGCCGTGCTTGGAGACGCCGGCGTCCGTGCCGAAGGCGATGCGCACCCCGCGTGGGAAGGCCGCCTGCAGCGACTTGCCCGTGATGCCGATGCGCCAGTCGATCTTGGCCCGCACGTCGGGCGGATAGGCGTTCGGGTTGGCCGCGATGCGCTCCAGATAGCCGTTCACCGTCGACAGGGTCGGCACGTAGTAGGCCTTCGTCTTCAGGAACAGGCGGATGCCTTCCTCGTCCAGCAGGGTGCCGTGCTCGATGGAGTCGGCGCCGGCGCGCAGGGCGACGTTGATGCCGTCGGCGCCGTGGGCGTGGACGGCGACCTTCTTGCCGTAGAGGTGGGCGGTCTCGACGATGGCGCGCGCCTCGTCCTCGAACATCTGCTGGCCGAGTCCCGCGCCGATGCGGCTGTTCACCCCGCCGGTGGTGGCGATCTTGATCACGTCGACCCCGCGGCGGACCTGCAGCCGCACCGCCCGGCGGCAGCTGTCGGCGCCGTCGCAGAGATTGTCCTGGTCGATGTGGCCGTGCAGGTCGTCGGCGAAGCCGAGCGTGCCGTCCATGTGGCCGGAGGTGGTCGAGATCGAGCGGCCGGCCTCGACGATCCGCGGCCCCTCCATGTCGCCCCGCGCGATGGCGTCGCGCAGCGACAGGATCACCCCGTCCCGGTCGCCCAGGTTGCGCACCGTGGTGAAGCCGGCGCGCACCGTCTTGCGCGCGTTCACCGCCGCCTCGTAGGCGCGGTCGGCGGTGGTGTCCTGCACCTCGGCCAGCTGCGCCTCGACGCCGGCGCGGTCGGACGTCAGGTGCACGTGGCTGTCGATCAGCCCCGGCAGCACGAAGCTCTGCGACAGGTCGACCAGCCGCGCGCCGGGGACCGACGCCGGATCGAGATGGCCGTCGGCCACGCGCTCGATGCGGCCGTTGCGCACCAACACGGTGGAGGGCCCCCGCGCCGCCTGCCCGGGCCGGTCGAGCAGCCGCCCGGCATGGATGACCAGCACCTCGTCGGCCGGGGCCTGGGCCGCCGCGCCGCCCATGGCCAGCGCCGCCACCGCCGCCGCCGCCAGCGCGCCCTTCACGATCGCCTGTCGCATGCCATCCTCCCTAAGCCGCCGCCATGCTAGCGGCTGGCGCGGATTGCGAAAGCTTAAGCTGACGTGGGTTGCAGCTGCGCTATGGGACTGAAGATGAAGCGCTTCCTGACCGCCCTGCTGTTCACGGCCGCCCTGGCCCGCCCCGCCCTCGCCGGCGACGACGCCGTCGCCTACCGCCTGACCCCCGAGATGGGAGACGCCGGTCTCGTCTCCCTGGCCGTGGAGATGCGGTTCCGGGGCGATGAGGACGGCTCCACCGAGCTGCGCCTGCCCAGCGAGTTCGCCGGCGCCGACGGCCTGCTGGCCCAGTTCAGCGAGATCGCCGCCGAGGGCGCGACCCTCAGCGGCGACGGCGCGTCGCGCACGCTCAGCCACGCCCCCGGGCAGGCCATCGTCGTACGGTACCGCGTGCGCCAGACCCACGAAGGCGAACTGGTGTTCGGCGGGGTCAATCCCTTCGGGGCCATGGTCCAGCCGGCGTGGTTCACGGTCATCGGCGGCACGATCTTCGCCGAGGTGGGCGGCCGCCGCGAAGAGCCCGCCAGCTTCGCCTGGGGCCCCCGGCCGGCCGGCTGGACCCTGGCCTCGGACCTCGACCATGCGCCGGCGGCGGGCCAGCCGCGCCGCACCGCCGACCTGCTCGACGCGGTGCTGGTCGGCGGGGCCGGACTGGAGCTGATCGAACGGCCGGTGGCCGAGGGGCGCGTCCGCCTGGCCTTCCACGCGGACTGGGAGTTCGACGAGGACCGGATCGCCGACATGCTCCAGCGCATCGCCGAAACTTCAGCGGACTTCTGGGGCGACGACCGCGACGAGTTCCTGGTCACCGTCACCCGCATGCAGGCCCCGCCCGGCCAGAAGGTGCACGCCGGCCTGAACCTGGGCGACGCCTTCTCGCTGTGGCTGTCGCCCGCCGCCGACGAGGAAGAGCTGGCCCGCCTGCTGGCCCACGAACACCAGCATTCCTGGCTGCCCAACCGGGTGGGGACCACCGACGAGGGCCTGAGCGACGATCCCGTCGGCTACTGGCTGGCCGAGGGCTTCACCGATTTCTACACCCAGCGGATGCTGCTGCGCTCGGGCCTCTGGACGCTGGAGGACTACGTCGCGGACCTGAACGCGGCCCTTCTCAAGTACGCGGGCTCCCCCGTGCGGGAGGCCTCCAACGAGGCGATCCGCAAGGATTTCTGGAACGACCGCGCCATGGCGGAACTGCCCTACCAGCGCGGCATGCTGCTGGCGGCGGTCTGGGACCACCGCCTGCGCCGGGCCACCAGCGGCGTCCGCGACCTCGACGACGTCGTGCTGGCCATGCGCGCCGCCTTCCGCGCCGACCTCGGCCAGGCCGACCGGCCGGCGGCGGCCGAACGGCTGAAGCGCGCCTATGCGGCGGCCGGCGGCGGTTCGCTCGACGCGGACTACGCCGCGCACGTCGAGGCGGGCCGCGCCGTCCTGCTGCCGGCGGACCTCTTCGGCGCCTGCGCCCGGGTCGAAACCGTGCAGATCCCGGCCTTCGACCGCGGCTACGCCTCGGCCCGGGGCGGCGTCATCGGCGGCGTCGATCCCGAGGGCAAGGCCTTCGCCGCAGGGCTGCGCGACGGCATGCGCATCCTGCGCCGCGAGGGCGGGATCACGGGCGACAGCCGGGTGGAGCAGGTGCTGGCGGTGGACGACGGCGGAACCGAACGGATCATTCGCTGGCGGCCCGAGGGCAAGGCCGCCATCACCCTGCAGACGGTCGTCCTGGCGCCCGGCATGACGGCGGAGGCGCGCGCCGCCTGCGTGCGCTCGATGGCGGGGCTCTGAGGCCCCATATAAAGATATCTTTATATCCGCCTCTCGCGCGTTTATAGACGCGCCAACTCACAGCCATCGCCCAAGGACTTCCCGCCATGACCGATTACGTCGTCAAGGACATCTCGCTCGCCGACTGGGGCCGCAAGGAAATCGCCATCGCCGAGACCGAGATGCCGGGCCTGATGGCCGTGCGCGAGGAATACGGCGCGGCCAAGCCTCTGAAGGGCGCGCGGATCGCCGGCTCCCTGCACATGACCATCCAGACCGCGGTGCTGATCCAGACCCTCGAGGCCCTGGGCGCCGAGGTGCGCTGGGCCTCCTGCAACATCTTCTCGACCCAGGACCACGCCGCGGCCGCCATCGCCGACGCCGGCACCCCGGTCTTCGCCGTGAAGGGCGAGACTCTCTACGAGTACTGGGAATACGCCCACCGCATCTTCGAGTGGGCCGACGGCGGCTATCCGAACCTGATCCTGGACGATGGCGGCGACGCCACCCTGCTTACCGTCCTTGGCCCCAAGGCCGAGAAGGACCCGTCGATCCTGAACAGCCCGGCCAACGACGAGGAGGAAGCCCTCTTCGCCGTCATGAAGCGCTACATCGAGCAGAAGCCCGGCTTCTACTCGGCCATCCGCGACGCCATCCAGGGCGTGTCGGAAGAGACCACCACCGGCGTGCACCGGCTCTACCAGATGGCCGAGCGCGGCGAACTGCCGTTCCCCGCCATCAACGTCAACGACAGCGTCACCAAGTCGAAGTTCGACAACCTCTACGGCTGCCGCGAGAGCCTGGTCGACGCCATCCGCCGCGGCACCGACGTGATGCTGGCCGGCAAGGTGGCCGTGGTCATGGGCTACGGCGACGTCGGCAAGGGCTCGGCCGCCTCGCTGCGCAACGGCGGCGCCCGCGTCGTGGTCACCGAGGTCGACCCCATCTGCGCCCTGCAGGCGGCCATGGAAGGCTATGACGTCAAGACGGTCGAGGACGTGGTCGACAGCGCCGACATCTTCGTCACCGCCACCGGCAACAAGGACGTGCTGACCGTCGAGCACATGCGGCGGATGAAGAACAACGCCATCGTCTGCAACATCGGCCACTTCGATTCCGAAATCCAGATCGCCGGCCTGCGCAACTTCAAGTGGGACGAGATCAAGCCGCAGGTCCACCACGTGGAGTTCCCGAACGGCAGCAAGATCATCGTGCTGTCGGAGGGCCGGCTGGTGAACCTGGGCAACGCCACGGGCCACCCGTCCTTCGTCATGTCGGCCTCGTTCACCAACCAGACCCTGGCCCAGATCGAGCTGTGGACCAACAACAAGGCCTACGAGAACCGAGTCTACACCCTGCCCAAGAAGCTCGACGAGAAGGTGGCCATGCTCCACCTCGAAAAGCTGGGCGCCAAGCTGACGAAGATGAGCGCCGAGCAGGCCGCCTACATCGGCGTCAACCCCGAAGGCCCCTTCAAGCCCGAGCACTACCGGTACTGACCGGAGCCCCATGCCGCTTGCCCTGATCCTTTCCAGCCACGTCGCCGGCAGCCGGGTCGGGGGGCTGGCGCAGGCGCTGGTGCTGGGGCGGCTGGGGATCGATCCGGTGACGGCGCCGACGGTGCTGTTCGGCCGCCACCCCGGCTGGGGTCCGCCCGGCGGGGCGGCGGTCGCCGACGACGTCTTCGAGGGCGTCATCGAGGGGGTCGCGGCGAACGGACTGCTGGGCCTGGCCGATGTCCTGATCACCGGCTACTTCGCCACGCCGGGCCAGGTCGAGGCGGCCGCGCGGGCCATCGACCGGGCGCGCGGGACCGTGCGGGGCCGCGCCCATACCGACCGCTGCCTGACGGTCGTCGACCCGATCATGGGCGACGACGACGGCGGCCTCTACGTGAAGCCGGCGGTGGCCGAGGCGATCGCGCGCGAGCTGGTCCCCCGCGCCGACTGGCTGACGCCCAACGCCTGGGAGCTGGCGCGCCTCAGCGGCCGAAAGGTCGCCTACCCCGCCGACGCCGCGGCGGCGGCGCGCAGCCTGGGCAGGCCTGTGCTGGCCACCTCGGTCCCCTGCGGCGAGGGCCGCATCGGGCTGGTGCTGGCCCAGGGAGACGAGGCCGTGCTGTTCAGCCATCCGCGCCTCGCCGAGGTCCCCCACGGCACCGGCGACCTGGTCACCGCGGTGTTCGCCGCCGGGCTCGTGCGGGGCAAGGCGCCGAGGGAGGCGGCGGAGCACGCCGCCCGGGCCGCGGCCGAGACGGTGCGCGCGGCGGTGGACTGGGCCTCGCCCGAGCTGCCGCTGGTGGACCTGGGCGACCGCCTGGCCAATCCTGCGGCGGAGATCGCCGTCGAGCCGCTGGCCTGATCAGCAGCCGGCGCCCGCCCGCACCGCCGACGGCGGGCGTTCGAAATCGTAGTGCGCGAGAACCTGCAGGGCCTTCTGCTCCGGCACGCGCACCAGGGCGGTGCACCAGGCCTGACCGGTCTTGCAGGAAACCGCCCGCACCTCGGCGCCGCGCACCGCCGGCTGGCGCAGGAGGCAGACGTCGACGGCCTCGCCCGTGATGACGGCGGGCGTCCGGGCGACCTTCACGGCGATCAGCGTGGCTTCGCCGGGCAGCGCCTTCGGCGGGGACGCCCCGACCGCCGGGGCGGCTCCTGCGAGCAGCAAGGCCGCGACAAGGATCAACCGCCCGCTCATGGCGCGCCTCCCGTTCAACCCGCGGCGAGCATAACCGCGCCACGTGCCGCAGGGGAATGGCGTTTCTCATCGCGCCGACGCAGGCTAGGTATCGGTCAGTTCAGGCATGTGACGGGCCGATGACCGAAATCCACGGAACCGCTTCCGGCCGCTTCGCCCGGGTCAAGGACGCCTTCGCGGCCAACTTCGCGCAGGACCTGGAGCTGGGCGCGCGCTTCACCGTGCTGGTCGAGGGCGAGACCGTCGTCGACCTCATGGGCGGCCACGCCGACCGGGCGAAAACGCAAGCCTGGGACGAGCGGACCCTGGCCCCGGTGTTCTCCACCGGCAAGGCGGTCATGGCGCTGATGATGGCGCGGCTGGTCGACCGCGGGCTGCTCGACTACGAGGCCACCGTCGCCAGCTACTGGCCCGCCTTCGGCCAGGCCGGCAAGGAATTCATCACCGTCGGCCAGCTGCTGTCGCACCAGGGCGGCCTTTCGGGCTTCGCCGAACCGCAGGACCCCTCCATCTGGTACGACACCGAGCGTCTGCTGCGCACGCTCGAGGCCCAGGCGCCGCTGTGGCCGCCGGGGACCGGCTCGGGCTACCACCCGGTGACCATCGGCGCCCTCGCCGCCGAGCTGTTCCGCAGGCTCGACGGACGCAGCATGGGCATGGCCCTGCACGAGGACCTCTGCCGGCCCCACGGCCTCGACATGTGGCTGGGCCTGCCGGAAAGCGAGTACGGCCGGGTCGCCGGCATCCGCAAGCCGACCGCGGCGCCCTTCCTGGGCGACATCGACGACATCAAGCGCAAGGCCTTCCTGGACGCGGGCTCGTCCCCGACCCAGGCGGGGCTGGACGCCTGGCGCCGGCTGGCCATGCCGTCCACCCACCTGCACGCCACGGCGCCGGCCCTGGCCAGGCTCATGGGCGTGCTGGCGAACGGCGGCCGGCTCGGCGACGAGCAGGCGCTGTCGGGCCTGACCCTGGCCAAGGCGACGCGCGAGCGGGTGTACGGCCCGGACAAGGTCCTGCCCTTCACCCTGTCGTGGGCGGCCGGGTTCCTGCGCAACAAGGGGCTGAACATCTACGGCCCCGGCGAGCTGACCGTCGGCCACTCGGGCTGGGGCGGCAGCTGCGCCTTCGCCGACCCCGAGGCGCGCGTGTCCGGCGCCTATGTCATGAACCGCCAGTCGCCTCACCTCATCGGCGACCCGCGCCCCGTGGGCCTCATCGACACCCTCTACGCCGCGCTCTAGGGGCCTCCCGCCGCGCGCCGCATTGAACCGGGCGCGGCCGGCCCGCGTTTGTGGCGGCATGTCCCTCGATCTTCGCGAACCTTCGAGCCAGGGAGGCTGGTGGACGCTGGCGCGCGGCGACGGCCCCGTGCTGGCGACGGCCATCCACGACGGCCATGGCGTGCGGCCCGCGCTGGCCGACCGTTTCGCCCTGTCCCCCGCGGAGCGGCTGCGCGAGGAGGACCCCTTCACCGGCGCCGCCATCCGGGACGTTCCCAACCGATTCATCGCCCACCGGTCGCGCTTCGAGGCCGACCTCAACCGCAGCCTGGAGACGGCCGTCTACCGCACCCCCGAAGAGTGCTGGAACCTGAAGGTGTGGAAGTCGCCACTGACCGAGGCCGAGATCGAGGCGTCGCGCGACTATCACCGCCGGGCCTACCGGGAGATCGGGCGGGTGCTGGACCAGATGGCCGCCGACCATCCGCGCTTCTTCGTGCTCGACGTGCACAGCTACAACCACCGCCGCGGCGGGCCCGACGCCGCCCCCACGCCGCAGGCTGATGCGCCGGACATCAACATCGGCACCTTCTCGATGCCGCGCGAGCGGTGGGCCCATGTGCTGGAGCCGTTCATGGACGGCCTGCGCGAGTTCGACTTCCTCGGCCGGCGGCTGGACGTGCGCGAGAACGTGGCCTTCCAGGGCAAGGGCGAACTGACCCGCTTCGTTCACGCCAACCATGCGGCCCAGGGCTGCGCCATCGCGTTTGAGTTCAAGAAGTTCTTCATGGACGAATGGACCGGCGAGCCCGATCCGCGCGAGGTCGACGCCATGCGCCGGCTGATCAACCATGCCGCGGGTCTGCTGGCGCGGCTGGCATGACCCGGGGCGCGGACCGCCCCGCCCGGGCGCGCGACCAGAGCGCGGCGTCCGAAGCCGACTTCCTGGCCGCCCTGCAGGCGGACGTCGCCAAGGGCTACGCCGTGCGGCGAAAGCTGCCCGCGGGCGGCCGGGTGCATGTCGACCGCCCTATGCCGTTCATGGTCATCCACCGCGACGCCGCGCCAGCCCAGCCCAGCGCGGCGCGGGGCGTGGCGACCTCCAGCCCGGTCTACGCCGTGTGGCCGCTGGACCCCGAGGCCGACGCCCTGGGCTACGACCTGGTCGAGGCGACCGCCGCCACCCTGCGCGAACGCCTCGGCCGTTTCGTGGTCGTCGAGATCTACGACATCCCGGTGCCGGAGACCGAAAAGGCGGACTCCGCCGACCCCACGCCCTATCGCTTCCAGATAGGGGCGTCGGACGACAGCACGG
The DNA here is from genome assembly GCA_023432855.1 of Pseudomonadota bacterium. GTDB lineage: Bacteria > Pseudomonadota > Alphaproteobacteria > Caulobacterales > Caulobacteraceae > JAEZEZ01. The sequence continues at coordinate 12,867 of JAEZEZ010000111.1, forward strand.
CCCAGGCCGCGGCCGCGGCCCTGCGGAAGGCGCTGCTGGCGCTGGAGCTCGAGCGCCAGACCCCCGAGATCGAGGAGCGCCCCGACGACCACGACCTGGCCAACCTGCCGCCCGAGACGCCCCGCCTGTCCCTGGGGGCGCCCCGGACCTATCGCACGCCGGACGGCGAGGGCGTCTTTCCGGGCGTGCTGCACGCCCTGCAGACCGGGGTGCTGGACGCCCTGCTGCAGGCCATGTGCGTGGTCGTCGACCGGTCGTCGCTGCCGACTCCGAACCACTACCGCGCGCTGGGCCGGCGCGGCTTCATCGCCGCCGCGCGCCAGGTCGACCGCAAGCTGGCGAAGGTCGCCGCCTCCTTCGACTTCCTGCTCAGCGTCTCGCCCATCAACACCGCCCAGGCCTGGACCGCCTTCCGCGAGAACCGCCACAGGACCGCGCCGACCTTCCACTATCGCCCCCTGCCGATCGACGCCTCGCGGCAGAAGCGGGCGCTCTACGCCATCGACGTCGACACCGTCGAGGACCCGCTGCTGGAGTCCCTGTTCCGTGAGAAGCAGCAGGAACTCGATGTGCAGCTGACCATGCTGCAGGCGCGCGGATCAGCCCGCTTCCGCGACGCCTCGGTGCTGCTCTACGGCCGCGTCGGCGACAGGCTGGCGGCCCAGGCGGAAGGGGTGCTGGAGGCCCTGTCCAGGCGGCCGCGCGGAGCCGACGATAGCGAGGACGCGCCGGCCGTCGACTGCCTGGGCGTGCGCGACGCGGCCAACGCCATGGTCGCGCGCTACCGCAAGCTCCATCCGGGCTTCAAGGCCGACATCTCCATCCGCGACGACGTCGCCGGACTGATGGTCTCGGGCCCCCGGCTGATGATCTCGCGCCAGGCCCGGGTCTCGCCCGCCCGCCTCGACGCCCTGCTCCAGCACGAAGTCGGCGTGCACCTGCTGACCTACTTCACCGGCAAGGCGCAGGGGCTGCAGATCTTCCGCTCCGGACTGGCCGGCTACGAGGGGCTGCAGGAGGGGCTCGGCGTCTTCGCCGAGTTCGCCGTCGGCGGCCTCAACGCCGACCGCATGCGGCTGCTGGCGGCGCGCGTCGTCGCCGTTCGCGCCATGCTGGACGGCGCGGAGTTCATGGACACCTTCCGGCTGCTGCACGACGAGCGCGGCCTGTCGGCCCGCATGGCCTTCCAGGTCTGCGCCCGGGTGCATCGCTCGGGCGGCCTGGCCAAGGACTTCATCTACCTGCGCGGCCTGCTCGACGTTCTGGACCATGTGGCCGCAGGCCGGCCGCTGGATCCGTTCTGGGCGGGCAAGATCGACCTGGCCCACGTCCCCGCCGTCGACGAACTGAACGAGCGCGGCTTCCTGACCCCGCCGCCGGTCACCCCCGAATTCCTGTCGCGCGAATCCGCGCAACCGAACCTCGCCCGCGCCCGTTCGGGCGTCTCCCTCGCCGAGCTCCTCTAAGGACACCCAACGCATGAACATCGCTTTCTTCGTGAACGGCATGGCGGACGAACATCCGCACTACACCACCACGATCCTGGCCAACGAGTGTGCGCGGCGGGGGCATACGGTGCTCTACATCACGCCGGGCGACTTCCTGATCCGCGGCGACAACAGCCTGCACGTCCACGGCCGCTTCCCGCCCAAGCGCAAGTACCGGACGTTCAAGGAGTTCTTCGCCGCCCTCCAGGACGAGAGCGAAAAGCGCGTCATCGACATGGCCGAGGTCGACGTCCTGATGCTGCGCAACGACCCGTCGAACGACGCGAACGAGCGGCCGTGGGCGGAGGGCGCGGGAATCCTGTTCGGGCGCGAGGCGGCGAAACGCGGCGTCCTCGTGCTGAACGACCCGGACGGCCTGTCGCGGGCGGTGAACAAGCTCTACTTCCAGTCCTTCCCCGAGGAGGTGCGGGCCGAGACCCTGATCTCCAAGCACGCGGCGGACATCAAGGCCTTCTCCGAGGAGCACGGCGGCAAGGTCATCCTGAAACCGCTGCAGGGCAGCGGCGGCCAGGGCGTCTTTTCGGTCGGCGGCAAGGACGCGCCCAACATCAACCAGATGATCGAGGCCATCAGCCGCGACGGCTACGTCATCGCCCAGGCCTATCTGCCGGCCGCGGCGAAGGGGGACATCCGGCTGTTCCTGCTCAACGGCCAGCCGCTCAGGATCGGCAACAAGTACTGCGCCCTGCGCCGCGTCGCCGCCAAGGGCGACATCCGCAGCAACGTCCACGCAGGCGGTTCGATGGAGCCCGCCGACATCGGCGAGACCGAGCTTCGGCTGGCCGAGGTGATCCGGCCCAAGCTGCTGCAGGACGGCATGTTCCTCGTCGGCATCGACATCGTCGGCGACAAGATCCTCGAGGTGAACGTCTTCAGCCCGGGCAACCTGCACACCTGCAGCAAGCTGGCGGGGGTGCGGTTCTCGACGCCGATCCTGGAGTCCATCGAGCGCAAGATCGAGATCCGCCGGGACCCCTCCTGCAGTCTCGACAACCGGGCGCTGGCGGTGCTCTGAGCGGGCTCAGGGCCGCGAGCCGGCGGGGGGCTTCAGCGCCGCGGCGGCGGCCTCGTCAACGGTGTCCATCCCGATCGGGTCCATGGTCGAGACCACGCACTCCGGGTGCGGACCGGCCTCGGCGGCGGCGCGCGCCGCCTTCAGCCTGCGCCAGGCGCCCAGAGCGAAGACCGAGGCCCCGATCCAGATGAAGGCGAAGGAGACGCCGCGCAGGAGATTGAATTCCTCGCCCTGGCTCACGCCGATGACGAAGCTGATGGTCGGGGCCAGGAACTGAAGGAAGCCCATGGTCGACAGCGGCATGCGCCGCGCCGCCCACGAGAACAGCATCAGCGGCAGGACCGTGAACGGCCCCGCCAGCAGCAGCCAGAAGGCCGTCGCCGGGCTGTTGAGGAAGTGGCCGGCGCCCGAGCCCTGAAGCCAGGCCAGGTAGGCGATGCCGGGCAGGGTCAGGAACAGGCACTCGACGAACAGCCCCGTCTGGGCGTCGGCCTTCACCGACTTGCGGATGATGCCGTAGGCGCCGAACGAGAAGGCCAGCGACAGCGAGATCCAGGGCATGTGCCCGAGCGCCCAGGCCTGCACGCCGACACCGATCGCGGCGAGCGCGATGGCGGCCTGGCCGAAGCGGTCGATACGCTCGCGGAACAGCACGGCGCCTGCGGCCATGTTGATCAGCGGGTTGAGGTAGTAGCCGAGGCTGGTCTCCAGCGTGCGGCCGTTGTTCACCGACCAGACGAACAGGGTCCAGTTGAAGGCGATGAGCAGGGTCGAGACCGCCAGCAGGGTCAGGGTCCTGGGCTGGCGCAGCACCTCCTTGAGGTGGCGCGACTGTTTCGCCAGCAGCACCAAGCCGCCGGCCCACAGCACCGACCACACGGCGCGGTGGCCCATGATCTCCCAGGCGTCGGCCCCGGCATGGCCCATCTGCTGGAAGACCAGCGGCGAAAGGCCCCAGATGCCGTAGCAGGAGACACCCGCGATCAGCGCGGCGCGCTCCTGGGCGTAGGCCTCGCTCACGCCAGCTGCGGCGCCAGGACGCCCTCGCGGTCGAGCAGCTGGGCGATCTGCACGGCGTTCAGCGCCGCGCCCTTGCGCAGGTTGTCCGAAACCACCCACAGGTTCAGGCCGTGCTCGACCGTGGGGTCGCGGCGGATCCGGCTGACGTAGACGGCGAACTCGCCGGCGGCTTCCTTGGGCGTGATGTAGCCGCCGTCCTCGTGCTTATCGACGACCAGCACGCCGGAGGCCTCGCGCAGCAGGTCGCGCGCGTCGTCGGCGTCCATCGGCCCGTCGAACTCCACGTTCACGGCCTCGGAGTGGCCGACGAACACCGGCACCCGCACGCAGGTGGCGGTCAGCTGGATGGAGGGGTCGAGGATCTTGCGGCACTCGGCCGCCATCTTCTCCTCCTCGCCGGTGACGCCGTCGTCGCCGAAGGGGCCGATGTGGGGAATGACGTTGAAGGCGATCTGCTTGGTGAAGGCCTTCGGCTCGGACGGGCCGAGCACGAACACGCCCTTGGTCTGCTCCCACAGCTCGTCCATGCCCGCCTTCCCGGCGCCGGACACCGACTGGTAGGTCGAGACCACGACGCGCCGGATCGGCATGGCGTCGTGCAGCGGCTTCAGCGCCATCACCAGCTGGGCGATGGAGCAGTTGGGGTTGGCGATGATGTTCTTCTTGCGCGCGTCCCACACCGCCTCGGGGTTCACCTCCGGCACGATGAGCGGGACCTGCGGGTCCATGCGCCAGGCCGAGGAGTTGTCGATGACGATCGGGCCCTGGGCGCCGATGCGCTCGGCCCACTTCTTCGAAACCTCGGAGCCGGCGCTCATCAGCACGATGTCGACGCCGGTGAAGTCGAACTGCTCGAGGTCCTGGCACTTCAGGATGCGGTCGGCGTAGGCGACCTCCATGCCCATCGACTTGCGCGAGGCGACGGCGTGGATCTCGGAGATGGGGAACTCCACCTCCTCGAGGATGGCCATGATCTCGCGGCCCACCGCGCCCGTGGCGCCCACGACGGCGACGCGATAGCTCATGACAACTCTCCGGGGCAGCTTGGGGGGCGGCGCGCGCCGCGTGGGCCTCCATGTAGGCGTCCGCGGGCAGGACGCAACGGGGAATTCGCCGCCTTTCGGGCTCCGAACGCTATTTGCAGCCGGGACCGGGCGGGCTAATCGCAGGCCCATGACCGCCCACATCCGCGCCGCCTACGGGCGCCTGCTCGACAGCGGCCGGATCCGGCCCGACGCGCCCCAGAAGCAGGCGGTCGACGCCTTCGCCCGGCTGGAGCGGGAGCTGGCCGCCGCCCGCCGGCCGAAGCTGCCCTTCATGCGCCGGCTCCGGACGCCGCGCGGCCTCTACCTCTGGGGGCCGCCCGGACGCGGCAAGTCCATGCTGATGGACCTGTTCTTCGACGCCGCGCCCGAGCCCCGGAAGCAACGGCGGCACTTCCACGCCTTCATGGCCGAGGTCCACGCCCTGGTGAAGCAGTGGCGCGAGGGCGACGCGGCGGAGCGCAAACGGGTGTTCGGCGCGCGCAAGGGCGACGACCCGATCGAGCCGGTCGCCGCCCTGATCGCCGAGCGCGCCCGGCTGCTCTGCTTCGACGAGCTGCAGGTGACCGACATCGCCGACGCGATGATCCTGGGCCGCCTGTTCGAGGCGCTGTTCGCCGACGGCGTGGTGCTGGTGGCCACCTCCAACCGGCCGCCGGAGGACCTCTACAAGGACGGCATCAACCGCCAGCTGTTCACGCCCTTCATCGACCTGATCCGCGAACGCTGCGCCGTCTGCGAGGTTGACGGGCCGCGCGACTTCCGTCTCGACCGGCTGCTCGGCCACCAGGTCTATTTCAGCCCGCTCGACGAGGCCGCGCGCGAGGGCTTCGACCAGCTCTGGCGGGAGATGACCGACGTCAACCGCGAGGTGGGCGCCTGCGTCGAGGTGCTGGGCCGGCGGCTGGAGTTCCCGCGCGCCGTCGGGGGCCAGCTGCGCGCCAGCTTCGCCGAACTGTGCGAACGGTCGCTGGGCCCGCAGGACTACCTGGCCATCGCCGAGCGCTTCCACACGGTCTTCCTGGAGGACGTGCCGCAGCTCGGCCCCCAGGACCGCAACGCGGCCAAGCGGTTCGTCACCCTCATCGACGCCCTCTATGAGGATCGCGACCGGCTGGTCATGCTGGCCGCCGCCGAGCCCGAGGCCCTCTATCCCGAGGGCGACGGCGCCTTCGAGTTCGAGCGCACGGCCTCGCGCCTGCGCGAGATGCAGTCCGCCGCCTACCTGCAGCAGCCGCGCGGCTGAGAGAGGAGAGCCCATGTCCCGCTCGTCGTTCCTGTCCGAACCCGTCCGCGACTACGTCCAGCGCCACGGCGCCCGCGAGCATCCGGTCCTGGCCCGCTGCCGGGAGGAGACCGCCGCCATGGGCGACATCGCCCGCATGCAGATCAGCCCCGAGCAGGGCGCCTTCATGCAGGTGATGGCCCGGGCGGTGAACGCGCGCCGCTACCTCGAGGTGGGCGTGTTCACCGGCTACTCCTCGCTCGCTGTCGCCCTGGTGATGAAGGCGATGCACGGCTCGGCGGCCGAGGTCGTCGCCTGCGACATCTCCGACGAGTACCTCGCCCGCGCCCGCGGCTACTGGAGCGAGGCGGGGGTGCAGGACGTGATCACGACCAGCGTCGGCCCCGCGGTGGAGAGCCTCGACGCCCTGATCGAGGACGGCCGGGCCGGCCAGTTCGACATGGCCTTCGTCGACGCCGACAAGACCGGCTACGACGCCTACTACGAGCGTTGCCTCGTGCTGCTGCGGCCCGGCGGCCTGCTGCTGCTCGACAACATGCTGTGGGGCGGCAGGGTCGCCGATCCGGACGAGCAGGACGACGACACCCGCGCCCTGCGCGGCCTGGCCGCCAGGGTCGCCGCCGACGAGCGGGTCGAGATGACCCTGGCCGCCGTCGGCGACGGCCTGTCGATGATCGTCAGGCGCTGACGCCTTGACCGTGGAAGGCGGCGGTGAGAGCGTCCGGCAGTATTTTCACCGGGGGGCCCGGCGACGGGTGACATCGACATGCGACTGAAACTTGCAGCGGCCGCGGCCGCCTTCGGCCTGGCGTTCGCGGCGGCGGGCGGCGCGGCGGCCCAGTCGGGCCCCATCCCCAACGGCGGCGTGACCATCGAGGACCTCGTCCGCTTCCTGCAGAACAAGGGCTTCAAGGCCGAGGTAAAGCGCGCGACCAACGGCGACCGCTACATCTCCAGCGCCTCCAGCGGCATCAACTTCGAGATCGTGCCCTACGACTGCAACACCGGCTCGCGCTGCGCCTCGGTGCAGTTCTCCAGCAGCTTCGACCTGAACCAGGGGCTGTCGGCGGCGCGCATCAACGAGTGGAACACCACCAAGCGCTACGTGAAGGCGCATATCGACGACGAGGGCGATCCCTACGCCCGCTACGACGCCAACACCTCGCCGGGCGGCTCCTGGGAAGCCTTCGCCGACGACTTCAGCGTGTGGACCAACATCCTGGGCGAGTTCACCAAGTTCATCGGCTGGTAGGCGAAGCCGCCGCCGCGACGACCGGGGCCGCCCTTCGGGGCGGCCTCTTTCGCATGAGGCTCAGCTCCGCTCCGCCGCCGCCAGCAGGCGCTCGGCCTGGCGCAGGTGCAGCCGCTCGGCCATGGCCCCGCCCTCGATCCGCACCGCGCCGCGCCCCTCGTTCCCCGGCAGCCCGAAGGCGCGCACGACGGCGCGCGCCCAGATCAGGTCCGTCTCGTCCGGCGAGAAGGCCGCCTGGGCGATGCCGACCTGGGCCGGGTGGATCACCGCCTTGCCGTCGAACCCGAAATCGCGGCCCTCGCGGCACTCCGCCTCGAAGCGGGCGAGGTCGCTGAAGTCGTTGAACACCCCGTCGACCACGGCCAGTCCATGCGCGCGCGCCGTCGTCACCAGCAGGCTCATGGCCCAGTGCAGCGGCCGCCGGTCGAGCCCCGGCCGCCGGCCCATCTCGTAGGACAGGTCGTTCTGGCCGAAGAACAGCGCCTGCAGCCCCAGCGCCGCTCCGGCCTCGGCGATCTGGCGCAGGTTGAGCAGGCCCTCGCAGGTCTCGACGCTGGCCCACAGCGGCGCCTTGCCGCCGAGCGCGGCGCGGACCGCCGCCAGGGCCTCGGCCGAGCCGGTCTTGGGCGTCACCACGGGCCCGGCGAGGCCCGCCCTCGCCAGGGCACGCAGGTCGTCGGCGCCCCAGGGCGTGTCCAGCCCGTTGACCCGCACCGCCACCACCGGGGCCCGGAAGCCGCCCTCGAGCGCCGCCTCCATCGCCGCGGCGCGGGCGGCGGCCTTTTCGTCGGGGCCGACGGCGTCCTCGAGGTCGAGGATCACGGCGTCGCAGTCCAGCGTGCGGGCCTTGGCCACGGCGCGCGGATTGGACGCCGGCAGGAAGAGCGCGGAGCGCAGGAGGGGAAGGGCGTCGGTCATGGGACCAGAGGATACTCCCGTTCCAGCTCGTAGCGGGCGCCGTCCTTCGACAGCCAGCTGGAGTAGAGCCCGAACCAGCCGACCTGGAAGGGCGGCGAATGCAGCAGGTTGTGGTTGCGGATCCAGGCGGCGACGCGGTCGGGCTCGGGCCGGCGGACATAGGCCAGCGTCACGTGCGGCCGCCAGGCCCGCCCCTCGGGCTTCAGGCCGGCCCGGCGCGCGGCGCTCTCGCAGCGGCTGTGCAGCAGGTCGAGCGGGGCGCTGGGCTCGACACCGGCCCATACCGCCCGCACCTCGCCGCCTTCCCCGAAGGCCCCCGCGCCCTTAAGTTCGAGGTCGAACGGCGGCTGCCGGACGGCGGCCAGGGCCTCGTCGATCTCGCCGGCCGTCGTCTCCTCGACCTCGCCGAAGAAGCGCAGGGTCAGGTGCAGGCTGTCGGGGTCGCGCCAGCGGGCGCCCGGCAGACCCTGCTGGCGCCGGGACAGGGGCCCGGCGATCTCGGGCGGGATTTCGATGGCGGCGAACAGGCGGATCACGCCCCGACCCTGGCGAGCGGTCGCCCGCCCGTCCAGTCCGGAATGCCTTGCGCAAACAGGGTTGCGTGGCCAAATATACAGCGAAGGCCCCATGAGGGGGCCATGAGGGAGAATTTATCGCCATGAGCGACTGGAACAGCCGCTATCCGGGGGCGATCCCCGCGCCGGCCGAAATGGCCGTGGACGCGGGCCTGCGCAGCTTCATGCTGGCCGTCTACAACAAGCTGGCCATCGGCCTGGTGATCGCCACCGTCCTGGCCTTCGTGACCTCCAGCGTGCCGCCCGTGCGCGACATGCTGTTCCAGATCACGGCGGACGGCCGCTTCGCCGGCTACACCCTGCTGGGCTACGGCGTCGTGTTCGCCCCGCTGGTGCTGATCTTCGGCTCCATGTTCATGATGCGGAACCCGACCGCGTCCGGCGCCAGCCTGCTCTACTGGCTGGTGGTCTCGACCATGGGCGCGTCTCTCGGCGTCATCCTGCTGGTCTATACGGGCGCCTCGGCGGCCATGACGCTCGGCGTCACCGCCATCGCCTTCGGCGGCCTCAGCCTGGTGGGCTACACCACCAAGAAGAACCTGAGCGGCATGGGCAGCTTCCTGATCATGGCCCTGATCGGCCTGATCGTCGCCTCGCTGGTCAACATGTTCCTGCGCAGCCCGATGATGCACCTCGTCATCAGCGCCGCCGGCGTGCTGATCTTCGCCGGCCTGATCGCCTACGACACCCAGCGCCTGAAGATGACCTACTACGCGCTGGGCGGGGACAAGGAAGCCATGGGCGTCGCCTCCAGCTACGGCGCGCTCAGCCTGTTCATCAATTTCGTGAACCTGTTCCAGTTCCTGCTGCAGTTCCTCGGCGCCCGCCGCTAGGGGCCGCCGCAGACCTGAACGGAAGCGCCCCGGCGGGAGACCGCCAGGGCGTTTTCATTCCACCACCGAAAACCGCTTGCGGTCGAAGAACCTGAGCAGGGGCTCCAGCTCCCGGCCCCGCTTCAGCACATGGCCGCCCTGGCCGACGATCGCCCACATGCCCTGCTTGCGGGCCAGCGCCGGGCGCTTCTCGATGCGGTAGAGCGGGGATTCCGAGGCGCGCCGGAAGACGCTGAAGAAGACCGCCTCGGATTGCACGTCGATGGAGTAGTCCCGCCACTCCCCCATGCCGACCATGCGCCCATAGAGCCGCAGGATCAGGTCGAGTTCGCGCCGGTCGAAGAAGACCGTTCCCGGTCGGCCGGCGGGGGTCCAGGCGTCGAGACTCATCGGGGCGAGCCTAACGCGGGTTCGGCCTCCGCGGCCAGCGCCGATCGGCGGGACGGATCACCGCAGCCGTGGCCCCCGCGCCACGTGGGCGATCAAAGGTTAACGCCGGGACAGCAAGGGTCACGAAATGGTCCCAATTCGGTCCCGCGCCCGCCTGTTTGGACCCCGAATTTCACAGTGTCGACCGGTCGGGGTCACGGTGAGGTCCCGGATCCTGAACAGCCCCCCCAGCCCCCCTGGATCAAGACGGGGCTCCGGTCGGTCGGCGCCCTCCTAGCGAAAGACGCCCGTGCGACTCCCTCCCCCCTCCGGTCGCACGGGCGTTTTTGCGTCTGGAGCCCGGGATGTCGGCGGGAGCGCCCGTCAGCGGCGGCCGGCGGCCATGATGCGGCCGGTGCGGTCGGCCTGCACCAGCACGACGGTCTCCAGGCCCTCCTCGCTCGGGGCCGGCAGGCGGAACATCTTGGGCCGGCCGCGCCAGTCGCCCAGCCGCACCAGCTCGCGCACCACATTGTCGTGCCGCACCGTCTGGCCGCGGTTCTCGCCCCGGCGCACGGCTACCTCCTGCACCTCGTCGTCGTAGCGCACCAGCCACACGGTCGCCCCGCCGCGCGGAACCCGGCCCGAGCCGACGGCGACCCGGCCCTCGCCCACGAACTGCATGTCCGGCGGATAGACGTCGCGCTCGGCCTCTTCCCGCACCGCCGCCTCGACCTCGTCGGGCTCGACGGCGGTCAGCTGCCGCTTGCCGTCGACCACGATCTGCGGCGTGTAGACGTCGCGCAGGTTCATGGCCCGGCGGTAGGCGCGCTGGCGCTCGGCGAACTCGGGCCGGGCGAAGGTGTCCTTCCAGCCCAGGTAGTCCCAGTAGTCGACGGCGTAGGTCAGGGTGATGACGTCGGGCTGGTCGGCCAGGCGCATGAGCAGCTGGTTCGCCTCCGGGCAGTCGGAGCAGCCCTGGGCCGTGAACAGCTCGACCACCACCGGCGCGGCCGGGGGACGCGCCCGGGCCGAGGCCGCCGCCAGGGGCGCGACCGCAAGCGCCAGCAGCGTGACAAACGCAATCCGCTTCATGGCGTCACCTTAAAGCCGATCCCCCCATGACGCGCCCCTCACGCCTGCGTGAGCGCGCCCGCCCGGACCGCATAGCGATCCGGGCTTCGCGTCTCCAGTCCTTACCCCGCGCGGGCGAGGTTGCGCAGGACGTAGGGCATGACGCCGCCGGCCTTGAAGTACTCGAGCTCGGTCGGCGTATCGATGCGGCAGCGCACCGGGAAGCGGGCCATCTTGCCGTCCGACGGACGGAACAGCTCGACCCACAGCTCCTGGCGGGGCTTCACCGTCTCGAGGCCGCGGATGGTGACGATCTCCTCGCCGGTCAGGCCCAGCTTGTGCCAGCCCTCGATCTTGAACTGCAGCGGGGCCACGCCCATGCCGACGAGGTTGGAGCGGTGGATGCGCTCGTAGCTTTCGGCGATGACGGCGCGGACGCCCAGCAGGCGCGTGCCCTTGGCCGCCCAGTCGCGGGACGAACCGGTGCCGTATTCCTTGCCCGCGAACACCACCAGCGACCGGCCCTCGGCCTGGTAGCGCATGGCGGCGTCGTAGATCGACATCACTTCGCCGGACGGGAAGTGCTTGGTCACCCCGCCCTCGATGTCCGGCGTCATGCGGTTGCGGATGCGGATGTTGGCGAAGGTGCCGCGCATCATGACTTCGTGGTTCCCCCGGCGCGAGCCGTAGGAGTTGAAGTCCAGCGCATCGACGCCGTGGGCCGTCAGGTACTCGCCCGCGGGCGAGGACTTCTTGATCGAGCCGGCGGGGCTGATGTGGTCGGTGGTGATGGAGTCGCCGAACACGCCCAGCACGCGCGCCTCGACGATGTCGGTGATCCTCGGCGGATCCATCGTCATGCCCTCGAAGTAGGGCGGGTTCTGCACGTAGGTGGAGTCCGAATCCCAGGCGTAGGTCTGGCCGCCGGCGACCTTGATGCCCTGCCAGTGCTTGTCGCCCTTGAAGACGTCCTTGTAGCGCTTGGCGAACAGGTCGTTGGTGACGACCTTGCGCTGGATGGTCGCGATCTCGGCCGAGGTCGGCCAGATGTCCTTCAGGAACACCGGCTTGCCGTCCGAGCCCTCGCCCAGCGGCTGGTGCGCCACGTCCAGGCGCATGGAGCCGGCCAGCGCGTAGGCGACCACCAGCGGCGGCGAGGCCAGGTAGTTGGCGCGGACGTCGGGGTTCACCCGGCCCTCGAAGTTGCGGTTGCCCGACAGCACGCTGACGGCGACCAGGTCGCCCTCGGCCACCGCCGCCGAGATCGGCGCCGGCAGCGGGCCGGAGTTGCCGATGCAGGTGGTGCAGCCGTAGCCCACGAGGTTGTAGCCCAGGGCGTCGAGGTCGTCCTGCAGGCCGGACTTCTCCAGGTAGTCGGTGACCACCTGCGAGCCGGGCGCCAGCGAGGTCTTCACCCACGGCTTGACCTTCAGGCCGAGCGCGCGGGCCTTGCGCGCCACCAGGCCGGCGGCGATCAGCACCGAGGGGTTGGAGGTGTTGGTGCAGCTGGTGATGGCGGCGATGACCACGTCGCCGTGGCCGATGTCGTACTTCTCGCCCTCGACCGCGGTGCGGGTCGCGGCCGCCTCGCCGGTCTTGCCGAAGGTATCGCCCAGGCAGGCCTCGAAGGCCGAGGCCGCCTCGGTCAGCAGGACGCGGTCCTGCGGCCGGCGCGGACCGGCCAGGGACGGAACCACCGTCGACAGGTCGAGCTCCAGCGTCTCGCTGAACACCGGCTCCTGGTCGTCGGCGTCGATCCACAGGCCCTGGGCCTTGGCGTAGGCCTCGACCAGCGCCACCCGCGCCTTGTCGCGGCCAGTGGCGGTCAGATAGTCGATGGTGGCGCGCGACACCGGGAAAAAGCCGCAGGTCGCGCCGTACTCGGGCGCCATGTTGGCGATGGTGGCCTGGTCCTCGATCGTGAGGTTCAGCAGGCCGGGGCCGAAGAACTCCACGAACTTGCCGACTACGCCCTGCTTGCGCAGCATCTGGGTGACGGTCAGCACCAGGTCGGTGGCGGTGGCGCCTTCGGGCAGGGCGCCCGTCAGGCGGAAGCCCACCACCTCGGGCAGCAGCATCGGGATCGGCTGGCCGAGCATGGCCGCCTCCGCCTCGATGCCGCCGACGCCCCAACCGAGCACGGCGAGGCCGTTGACCATAGTGGTGTGCGAATCGGTGCCGACGAGACTGTCCGGGTAGGCACACGGGAAGGGATCTCCATCCCCACACGCCCCGGTCCACACCGTCTGCGACAGGTATTCGAGGTTCACCTGATGGCAGATGCCGGTGCCTGGGGGCACGACCGAGAAGTTGCGGAAGGCCGACTGACCCCATTTCAGGAAGGTGTAGCGCTCGCCGTTGCGGGCGTATTCGAGGGCGACGTTGTCGCCGAGCGCCTTCGGGGTGCCGAACTCATCGACGATCACCGAATGGTCGATGACGAGATCGACCGGCACCAGCGGGTTGATCTTCTGAGGGTCGCCGCCGAGCGAGGCCATGGCGTCGCGCATGGCGGCAAGGTCCACCACCGCGGGCACACCCGTGAAATCCTGCATCAGCACGCGGGAGGGGCGGAAGGCGATCTCGGTCTCGGCCTTGCCCTTGTTGCCGAGCCACGCGACGGCGGCCTCGATGTCGCCCTTGCGGACCGAGCGGTCGTCCTCGAAGCGCAGAAGGTTCTCCAAGATCACCTTCATCGAGAACGGCAGCGCGGTCGCGTCAGCCAGTCCGTTCCTTTGTGCCTCGGGAATCGAGTAGTAGGTGTAGGTCTTGCCCCCTGCCTCGAGCGTCTGGCGGGCCTTGAAGCTGTCGAGCGATGCCACGGCGAGTCGGATCCTGAGCTGGCGTTAGCGAACACGGAGCAGGCATAACCTGCGCCACGAGAGGTGTTCGGCCGGATGCGCTCCAAGGAGCGCGCGCCGCCCCGGGGGTGCCCGGGTAGCGAGTGCCCTCGACGGAGCCCCGGGCGCCGGGGCGTTCGCGGAAAGCACTCAGGATGGTGCGCGAGGGGCGGTTTGGACGCCCTTGAATGATCGCGCGGCGCAGCCTGAGCCGGTCTATAGAACGTTTCGAAATTGGCCGCTACTGGCCCGATGACACAGCCGCGCGACTGACATTCCAGCCCCGAGCGCCTTGCAAAAGCCTCTCGGTCGACCCTTCCCGGCCAAGGCGGCGCAGCGGCGCAAAGCCACCCGGAAAACGTCGCGCCGGTCGACACAAGGCGGGCGAGCGGGGCCTCCCGCTACTCGCGGCCGGCCGGCGCGGTGGGATCGCGGGCCACTTCCTCGGCCCGGCGGGGCGGAGCCAGAAGCGGCTGCCCGTGACCCATGATAGCTGATCCTGCCAATTCGCCTCCGGGAACCGCAGAACCAATGCGCCGGAGATGCGTGCGGTTCGCGCGGCGCGGAACGATCGGCTATAGGCCGCGAGCGGCCGGATCGCCGACGCGATCCGGCCTCGATGCGCCCCTCGTATCGTGGGCGGCCATTCAGCTTCCCTCTGGACGAAGACGAGACGTGCGGACCCTCCCCTCATCCAAGGCCGATCCGTGCGGTTGATCGTCGAGAATCTCGCCTGCCGCCGTTCGGGCCGCCGGATCTTCACCGGGCTCACCTTCGCCGTCGGCCCCGGCGAAGGGCTGATGGTGACCGGACGAAACGGCGCCGGCAAATCGAGCCTTCTGACGATGCTCTCCGGTCGCCTTAAACCCGATGCCGGCGCGATCCGCGTCGAGGGCATCGGCGAGGCGACACTGCCGGAATGCCTTCATGTCGTCGGGCACCGGGACGGACTGAAATCGGCGCTGACGGCTGCGGAAAATCTCGAATTCGCCCGCGACCTTCTTGGTCACCCGGCCGCCTCTCCGGCTCAGGCCCTCGAGGCGATGGGCCTGCCGCACGTGGCGCGGCTGCCGGTCGGCTACCTCTCCGCCGGACAAAGGCGCCGGGTGGCGCTGGCCCGGCTCCTCGTCTGTCGCCGCCCGCTCTGGCTTCTCGACGAGCCGACCGCCGCCCTCGACCTCGCCTCGCAAGGGGTGCTTGCCGGCCTGATGCGGCACCACCGCGCAGAGGGCGGTCTCGTGATTGCTGCAACGCACCAAGCCCTCGGCCTTGAGGATGCCCGCGAGTTGCGCATCGGACCTGTCACGGCACCGGCCGCGGCTGAGGACGCGTTCGCCGCGGAGGAGTGGCTGTGATTCGCGCGTTCTCTGCTCTGCTCGCCCGCGATCTGAAGCTCGCCGCCCGTGTCGGCGGATCGGGCGCGCTGTCGCTGGTCTTCTTCCTGATGATCGTGGTCCTGGTGCCCTTCGCACTCGGGCCCGATCTGAACCTGCTTTCGCGGATCGGCCCGGCGATCCTGTGGCTCTCCGCCGTGCTCGCCACTCTGATCGGGCTCGACCGGTTGTTTCAGTCGGACGAGGAGGACGGCTCTCTCGACCTGATGACCGGTGCCGCCGTTCCGCTGGAACTTGTGGTGCTGGCCAAGGTGCTCGCCTCCTGGCTCACCACCGGCCTGCCCCTGGCGCTCGCCTCGCCGCTGTTCGGATTGCTAGTCGCCCTTTCGCCGAAGGCGATGGGTGCCACGGCGCTGACCCTTGCGCTGGGCACGCCGGCTCTAGCCTTCATCGGCGCGGTCGGCGCGGCGCTGACGGCCACCATCCGCCGCGGTGGCCTGATCCTGGCGATCATCGTGCTGCCGCTGATGATCCCGACCCTGATCTTCGGCGTCTCGGCGGCGGAGGCCGCCCTCGGTGGCACCGTGCCTTTCGCGACACCGCTCGCGGTGCTGGCCGCTTTGAGCCTGATCGCGGCGGTGGTCGGCACCCTGGCCGCCGCAGCCGCCCTGCGCTGGTCGGAGTGATCGCAGCGCCCCGGGCAGTCACTTGCAGGGCTTTGCCTACTTGTCGCAACCGATGCAGATGCCGGTGTCGATCTTGTCGTCCTTCCGCTCCATGGCGGTCTCGCGATCGGGATTGTTCGAATCCCGGCGTGCTCCTCCGGCCCCGGCCGGCGGCATGGTCCGGCCGACGGGCGAGGTGTTGGGCGCGTAGATGGTCGAGGCCGGATCGCCACCGGTGCCGGTTTGAGCTGGTCCCTGCGCGACGGCCGGAACAACGAGGACGGCCGTGAGGCCCGCTACGGAAACGAGACGTGCGATCATCGGTGAACTCCCTAGAAGTTCCAACGCCGTAAGCCTTCGTCGGTTCACCTCACTCCTACGTCCGTACCTCAGTCAGGCCAGCGGATCGCCGCCTCACGCAAACCGATCAAACGTGCCTCGCCCAATCCGAAGGAGCGGGAGGCATCGTAGACCTCACCCGATACGCTCACTTCGCAGCGTCGGTTGAGGGCGCCGCCGGCGCAGTGGGCAAGCGCCCGCTTATGGCCCGACGCCTCCGCGGGACCGACGCGGATCAGGAGCTTGCCTGCCGTCCGTACCTCGCCTGCGGCATCCCTCGGCAGAAGCGCGACGCAGGTGATCTCCTCCTCGGTCGTGTAGACG
>JAEZEZ010000003.1 GCA_023432855.1 Pseudomonadota bacterium
TTATGCATGGCCGCCCACCGGCATTTTTCGCTTGCAAGATATCGGGCCACACCCCACTTTCTGCTAGTCGAGGTTGCTCTGGGCTTTGTTATTCCGATCCCGTCCAAGGATTTGAGTCTCTTCCCGAAGTGAGATTGATGCCCTGCGCAATGTTGTGCGGGCAACGCCAGGAAGGGAACTGACCCATGGCCATCGGAACCGTCAAGTTTTTCAATTCGACCAAGGGCTTCGGCTTTATCCAGCCGGAAGACGGCACGGCTGACGTGTTCGTCCACATCTCCGCCGTCGAGCGCGCGGGGATCAACAACCTCGGAGAGGGCCAGAAGCTGTCCTTCGACGCGGTTCGTGACCCTCGCCGTGGCAAAGTTGCCGCCGAGAACCTGCGCGCCATCTGAGTGCAGCAGGTCCGGGAAAGAAGGGTGGCTCCGGCCGCCCTTTTTTTGTACCGAGATCCGGAAACGAAGCTGCCGGTCCCCATGGCCGGTGCAGCAACGTCGCCCTAGGCGACCGTGACCGATATTAGATTTGCCTGACGGCCTACCCTGGGGGCGGCCGGATTCACGAAATGGGAAAACATGAACGGCTTTAAAAACGCAGGGCTTTCCGAGCGTCTGAGCACGGCTGCGGGCGCAAAAAAGGCCCTGCTCGAGAAGTTCAAAACGCAATCGAATGTGAACGATCTGGCCTTCGCAGAGCGGGAAGAAGCCCGGCGAGCCGTGCGCATCGCCCGTGAGGCTCGCGAGGCCGAGCGCAACGCAACGCGTGACGCCAGCAGGGCTGCCGAACAGGTGGCCCTGCAAGCGGAACAAGCCGAGTTGGCCTCCCGCGAGGCGCTGAAGACCCAGGAAATCGCCGAGCAAGCTGCGCGTCAAATGGCCATGGCAGCGGAGGCGAAAGCCGCACGCGACGCCCGCTATGCAGCCCGCAAGGCCAGGAAACGCTGACGGTCCGCAGTGTCGAGAAGGCGGTGTCCAAGCGGCACCGTCAAAGCCGTCCGGACGAGACGCCGAGCGCCTCCGAACCGGATGACGGGAGTTAAAAAACAGACGATGAGAAAAGCCGGAAAAATCGGAGCCCAAGTCGTCACCGCCTATAAAATGCCTGCACATGGCTGACAAGCGTCGAATTTCGATCCTGATCGTCGAATAATCTTGATATTATAGCCTCATGTTCTACTATGGGGTTATTGATCGCTGGAGGCTTAACCGTCTCTTGAGAGAGACGCGGTAGGTTTCTTGGCGCGACAGACCTGTCGCGCTCCTCAGCAAGTCGCAACTCCCTCTTTCGACCTCCTCCTGGCGAGATCGCCGGCGCTTGACCGTTCCCCAACCGGGGGCGTGGTCCGCTTTGCGCCGTCATGCGTGTGGAAGGTTCCGCTCCTTGTCCGAAGACTTCGTTTCCGAACAGACGTTTGCTGATCTCGGCATTCATTCCAAAATCGCCCAGGCTCTGGGTGAGCATGGCTATACCACCCCGACGCCCGTTCAGGCGGCGGCCATCCCGCCGGCGTTGGCCGGCCGCGACATCCTCGCCACCGCCGAAACTGGAACTGGCAAGACTGCGGCTTTCATGCTGCCGGCCCTGACCCGCGTTGCCGAACTGCCCCCTCCCGCCGTCGCCGCGCCGCGAGTCCTCGTGCTTGCCCCGACGCGTGAACTGGCAAGCCAGGTCACCCAGGCTGCGCGCAAATACGCCAAGCCGCTGCGCATGAACATCATCGACGTGGTCGGCGGCATGCCGTATGGCGAGCAGCTTCGCATGCTATCGCGCCCGGTGCATGTCGTGGTGGCAACACCCGGCCGCCTGATCGACCACATCGAACGGCAGCGCATCGACCTCAGCTCCGTCGAGGTGCTGATCCTCGACGAGGCGGACCGCATGCTGGACATGGGCTTCCTCGATGACGTCGAGCGGATCGCCGACGCCTGCAAGGCCGGCCGCCAGACGCTGCTGTTCACGGCGACGTTGGACCGTCGCATGAGCCAGCTCGCCGGCAAGCTGCTGCGCAACCCGGAGCGCGTCGCTGTCCAGAGCCAAGCGACCGCGATTAACGTGGAACAGCGCCTGCACCATACCGACGACATGGAGCACAAGCGCCGGCTGCTGATGCACTTCGCCGGCCAAGGCGAGGTCGGCAAGGCGATCATCTTCGCCGCGACCAAGCGCGACGCCGACGCACTGGCGGAGGAACTGAGCGCTGCCGGCCATGCCGCCGCCGCCCTGCATGGCGACATGGATCAGTCCAAGCGCAACCGTACCCTTCAGCGGCTGCGCACCGGCCAAGTCCGTCTGCTGGTGGCAACCGACGTTGCCGCCCGCGGTATCGACGTGCGCGACATCACACACGTCATCAATTTCGACCTCCCGCGCTCGGCCGAGGATTATGTCCACCGCATCGGCCGCACCGGCCGGGCCGGTGCTTCGGGCATCGCTGTATCCTTCGCCTCCCGCGCCGATCGCGAGACGCTGTCCCGCATCGAACGCTTCACCGGTGCGACGCTGGCGATCCATAC
>JAEZEZ010000062.1 GCA_023432855.1 Pseudomonadota bacterium
ATAACGACCACATTTACCGTCATTATTACAAGTGCCGCCAAACAAAGCAAGTCGTGCAAAGGTAAACCGTATATAACATTATTATAAGTACAGTGATGAACTTAGTTTATGCAAAGGGGAAGTGTCCCCCTTGCAACCCCCTCATCAAGGGGATACGAAACAAGGCGACGCGCCAATATGCCAATAAGAACTAGAAGGAGCATAAAGAAAAACACAACGACCACAGCTACCGCCAATAGAACAAGAGCCGCCAAACAAAGCAAGCTTAACACCCGACGCATTCTTGTAGAAATATGAACAATAGCCTGTTGTTTCGCTCGCACCTACAGCAACTGGAATCGAACCATAAGCACCCGTTGAAGCTGTCTTAAACCATCCTTCCGTAGGAGCACTTATACCAAGATTATTATATGTTTCTCTTGATGCCGAATCAGTAAGCGCATACGGTGGTGACATTTTTGCCCTGTAAACATTATTGTACAATTCCAGTCCCGGTGTTCTTTCCCATCTGTTTCCGTAAGGATCTTCAACATAGAAAGCTGTTACGTGCTTCTTATCAGATGTTGTACTTGCAACACCATAGAATTGACCGTGATAATCAGCCGTCCATGTTGTTAAATCTCCGGGCGTTGAGCAATAACCACCTGTTGGCTGTCCGTCGAACTTGTTATTATTTGAAGTTGATCTGTTTGTTACGCCTCGACCGAACTTGTTTTTCCAGTCTGTTGACTTTGTGATAAAGGTCATAAGGTCTGAAAGATATTCTCTTTTTGCCCAGTCCCAAGTTTGCCAACCAGTACCGCAAGCAGCCGCAGCGTTCCATTCAGCTTCTGTCCCCTGTATATCAGCGTTATTCTGCCAATACTGTTTAGCGAGTGATCTGAGTTTGCCGTCTACATATGAGCCTTTGAACATCGGCAGATAAAGTTTAGAACCTATACCACCGCTTGCATTTTTAAACGCATCCGCAGTATAATTTTCGTTCGTCTGATATTCGCAGAACACAATGTAATTATAGTTTTCATCTTCCCATCTTCTGACATACATCAAAGGCATTTCAGACATGAAGTTTATAGTCTTTGTTGCATCCGTAATATCAGAAGCTGTACCGTCAAGTTTCTTGCTGAAATCTGTATGATTAAGTTCATACGCTACCGAACCATTGAAATTAAGTCCGACCGGACGGTTATCTGCCACTGGCTTCCATGATGAAAAACCGCCAAAGTTAAACGAACCACCTGTGAAATCCATATATGCCGGTGTCATGCCTTCTGCATTAAACATATATGATACTTTCGTGTTCGGGTTGGTGTCGCTCTTGCTGATCTTCATACCGAAAGCATTGTTAAATTCTGACAGCTTTAATATATTAACCGTTTCTGATATGGATGAAATATTTGTTTGGTTGGTCGAAATCTGCGACACTTTGCTTGAGTCGATGCCTGATGCAAGTGCAGAAGCTTCAGCACTACTAAAACTTACCAAAGAACTTGATAACTTGTGATCGCTGTCAATGGCATTCTGCTTGCCGTCCCATGTCTGCTTTTCAGAAGTTGTCACGAACTTGTTTGTATGGCCTGTATCGTCTACAAGGTCAGAACTGAGCTTGTGACTGCTGTCAATTGCGTTCTGTTTTGCATTCCATGCCGTCTTGTCTGAAGCTGTGACGAATTTGTTATCGCTTGTTGTGTCGTCTACAAGATCAGCGTCAAGTTTGTGATCGGCGTCGATTGCATCTTGCTTTCCGCTCCATGCGATCTTGTCTGCAGCTGAAACGAATTTGTTTGTTGCGTCTGTGTCGTCGACATAATCTGCCGATATTTTATTATCGCTGTCAATCTCTGACTGCAAGCCGAGATCTGCAGCTGATTTGTCGCCGGTAAGTGCTGTGCTGTTGATCTGTGGCTTGTTGGATAAGTCGTTGTAATTATCTGTACCAGTACCACCGCCGCCACCTCCGGCAAGCTTCTTAGCAATAAAGAGATCTGCAAGGTTCATTATGCTCCACCTCCAACTTCAAGCCATGTTGTGCCGTTAAAGTAAAACAGGCATCCTGTGTCAAGCTCTAAAAAGAGTGTGTTTACCGGAATGTCTGTTGTCGGCTTCTGATCTCCGGAAAGTCCGATATAATCCGAGCCGTTACCGTTCAGTGTAATCATGTTCTCATACCTCCGTATCTGTTTTGGTTTCGTCGACTACATCGACGTTTATATTTGCGCCAGTTTGATACTGTGCAGCGTTTTCGGCGTCAATCCAGTTCAATGACATATAGCGTTTGTTTTCAAGTTCCGGCAATGGTCTTAAACCAAGCGCCACACGTTTTTCATTCTCATAAAGCGCGCCAGTTGGTGAAAGAATATTGATCATTTCAAGTGTTTGTGTCACTGTCATGAAAACTAATTCTTTCGGCAGGAACCGGACTTCATTACCGAATGACTTTTCACGCTCCGTAAAAAGTTTCTTCGTGAATGCCTGGCTAAAAGAAATAATCAGCGGTTCAAGTGTCTTCTGGTAAAAGGCTTCATACTGCTCCTTTGTATAGTCCCCTTTAAGAATACACAAAGGAACGCCCCAGTTTCGCAGAATCTTTTCGTCGACGAATTCCAGTGTTGGCTTGTCAACTAAGTTTGTGCGCCTTTCGAGCGGTGTGAAGTCCGCCTTTAAGTCGATCGGTAAGAATCCGCTCTCGTTCGCCTGCAGTTTGCGTTCAAGCTCCTTCAAGTTCACGTCCATTGTGCCATCGTCAATCAAGGTGTTGTACTTAATGACGCCGTTCACGGCATAAGACGCCTTCATCGCTTTTGCTACACCCTGTAATAAGTCATGGTTTAATTCAAGCGTACCAAGAATTGCTTTGTGGTTCGGCTGTCCCATCTGATCGCCGCCCATATACTCATTGACTGAGTAATTGAAACGTAAATGAATTACGTCACTGTACCTGACTGTTGTGTCGAAGCCGTTCAAGAAGTAGAAGTGCACGAACAAAGTGCCGCTCTCATCTTCTATGAATTCAACGCTTGACGGTTTCAACGGATAGAGTGCCGTGTAATAGCGGCGTTCCGCTCCTGTCTTTTCGTCGATCCAAACTGAGTATGTCGGAACGATAAAAGCGTTGTAATTCAGCAATAGCAGCCATGTTGTTTTCTCAATAAAATCAGAAGTCGTCATGAGTTTGTTCGGCTCATTTAGCACTTTCTGCACCGACGAATTCCATACCGGTGCCGGATCTGCTCCCGACACTCTGACGTGCTGCGGATTCAGCTTTTTCATTTCGTCCACTATACATTTCAAGCACTGCTGTACTACGTCACTGGCGTATATATCAGTACCGAACTGCGAGTAAAACGGTGACCATCCATCGAGCGTCAGCGCCGGCTTTCGGTTTTTCGGCGGCCTGTGGAATAAATTATCAAACCATTTCAAGCTCTCACTCTCCTTTATTTCAGCATAGCAGCGTATTCGCTCCTGTACCGTCTGTAAACTTCGTATGCGATGATAAAAGTCACCGCACCGTCTATGCGCCGTGCAGGCTGTCCGGCTATTTTCACGGCCTGACAGTTGCCGGTGCTGTCAACCTCGACTGCGGCGTTACCTAAGCACCACCGGTCAATGTCGTTGTTGTTGTAATTAATAAGCTGTGCTTTCAGATCTGCTTCGACAAGTTTCATCGCGTTCGACAGTACCTGTTTTGTCTGCAGTACAAGTTCGCATTCAAACCCGTATTCATCCATGCGCCGCAGAAAGTCCTTTGAAAACTTCACGTCATATCCGCATTTATACAGTCGCAGTCCGTACTGTTTAAACAGCATATAATACCAGTCGGCAACCTGTGACAAGTCAATGTCGTTGCCTTCACAGATCGTAAGCAGTCCGGCTTTCGCCCATTCCTTGTATTTTGCTCCGGCCTCCTTGTCGTCGGCGCTGGTCAATTTGCTTTCCGGTATCCAGTAATGCTGAATGATGTACTTTGTCTTGTCACCTTTTCGCATTATCAGTGCACGTGCGCTTGTCATATCGGTCGTTTCCGACATATCGACGCCGCCAAGAATCAATGCACCTCTGAATTCTTCAAGATCATATGCCGCATTGTAGCAGTAGTCCTCCAAGTGCAGCCACGCCGCCGCCGTGTTCTGTTTGATGTTAAAATCTTTAGCCAGGACAAAAGCACGGTCCGCTGTGCTTTTTCGCGCGGCGTCTATCTGTTCACGTAAATACGTTATCTTCTTGATTGTGTATAACGACGGGTTGCTTTTCTGCCACGTTCTTTCATCCGCCCAGATCTCCTGCTCAGAATCCTGTGTGTATAACCACGGCAGAAGACGTTCCGCCGCCGCTCCGTCATCCTCTCCGGCAATGACTTTGCGACACTGTCTGAGAATTTCGTCAAGCGCACCGTCTATGATAAAGCCTTCCGTCGTGATGATAATTAACTTTGGATTGTCTTTCAAAGACTGTGACTGCTCGATTGACTTAATAATCACGTTCTCACGCATTTCATGCACTTCATCCACGACAGAATAGTCGATGTTGCGGCCTTCCTTGTTGCGTGTTCTATCGGAAATTTTGAATATTTTGGAATTAGTGTCATTTATTCTAATCCACTTTTGATTTCTCCATGTATCACGCTGATCAGGGTCGATCATTAACCGCATTGTGTCAATTGCGTCGTACAGGATGTTGGCCTGCGTGTCATCGTTCGATGAACAAACCAAGTCGGCGCCTTCATTGCCGACAATGCTTTCAGTTAGCATCAGTGCACTGCAGGTTTCAGACTTGGCGTTTTTTCGTGCGATCAACAAAACACATTTTTTGAATCTGTCAGTATGTCTTTCGACGCCTGACGGGTCGATAAATGTTTCGTCAGCCATTTTAAAGCTGTAAACGGCGGTAATAAAAGCTTTCTGCCATAACATCAGCTTCATTGGCCGCCCGTAAAACGGACTTTTCGTTAATCTGATACAGTTTTCCATGAAGTGTATACGAATATCAGCGTCCGTTGTGTCGAAAATATATCTGTCGTCGTCCATGTCTCTGATAAGATTATCCAGTTCGTCTATCAGCTCATGTCCCGCCATGATCTCACCGGAACGGATCGCCGCCCTGTAGTCCTGGATGTACGTGTTATTCATTACGGCGTAATCCTTTCAGATAAGTTCTGAGCGGTGATTCTTCCGTAGTCTCGGACTTGCCGCACGCCGACAGCACGACTTTAATGCAGCCGTTGTACTGTTGCAGTAATTCTTTGTACATTTTCGCCGCCGGTGTGGTCCTCTGCTGTGCGTTGTTCTTCGGGTTCACTTCAATAAACGGGAGTTTCCGAAGCGCTTCGAGCCGTTCTTCTATGAAACATATCTCCTCGATGATATTGCCAATGATTTTACGTGTGGATTCGTCAAGAGATCCGCATAGTTTTTCCAGTTCTTCTTTTCGGTTCAAACCGCTTCAACTCCCTTCTATTCCCTTTTATCTGAAAATTTCCGAAAAAAATTTGATTTCAAATCTAAAAAGTTCAAAAAATTGCATTCTGCGAGAAT
>JAEZEZ010000069.1 GCA_023432855.1 Pseudomonadota bacterium
CGCCTCCCCCGCTTCCGGGCGGGGGAGGCGGGCCGGCGTCAGGCTTCGTGCGGCAGCGCCCGACGGGCGGCGCGGACATAGTCCCAGCCCGTCCACAGGGTGACCAGGGCCGCGACCCAGATCAGGCCGACTGCGACGCTGCGGGTGGGGCCTAGCACGTCCGGATTGACGTCCAGGCCGAGCGAGGCCCAGGCCTCGACCAGCATGAGCAGGCCGAAGGCCAACAGCTGAAGGGTGGTTTTCCACTTGGCGAGCCAGGTTACCTTCAGGGCCTGGCCGCGCGAGGCGGCACTTTCGCGAAGTGCTGACACGGCGAATTCCCGGAAGAGGATCAGGGCGGCCGGAACGGCGACCTCCGGCAGGGGCCGCAGGGCGAAAAGGCCAAGGATGGTCCCGCAGACGAGAATCTTGTCGGCGATAGGGTCGAGGGTGGCGCCCCAGGCCGTCTCGGCGTTCAGCTTGCGAGCGAGCATGCCGTCGAAAAAGTCGGTAACGGCCCCAAGCACGAAGGCGAAGAAGGCCCAGCGGATGAAGGCGAACTGCATCTCGGGCGCCTGCAGTGCGTCGCCCAGAAACGGAATGCCGCCGGCCGCGGCGGCCAGCAGGGTGAACATGACCAGCCCGGCCACCAGCCGGAGCCAGGTGAGGATGTTGGGCAGCGGATTGACGGCGGTCATCGATGATTCCCTCTCAGCGCGAGCACAGTTGTAGAGGCCAAAGCGGCCGTCAGGCTACAGGCCTCGCTTCCCCATGCTTCAACGCGCCGGGCGGAAGAAGTCGAAGATGCGCTGGGCCATGGCTTCGTTGACGCCTTCGACCTTGGCGAGGTCCGATACGGAGGCGCGGCTCACCCCCCGCGCCGAACCGAAAGCATGCAGCAGCGCTTGCTTGCGGCGTGGGCCGATCCCCTCGATCTCGTCGAGCGGATTCTTCTTGATGTCCATGGACCGCCGCGTGCGGTGGCTGCCGATGGCGAAGCGGTGCGCCTCGTCCCGCAGGCGCTGCAGGTAGTAGAGAACCGGGCTCTTCTTCTCGAGCATGAACGGCGGCTTGCCCGGAATGATGAACCGTTCAAGACCTGCATCGCGGTCCGGCCCCTTGGCGATGGCGACCACGGGGATGTCCTCCACACCCAGTTCGCTCATGACGTCCCTGACGGCGCTGAGTTGCCCCTGCCCGCCATCGATCAGGACGAGGTCGGGCCGCACCGGGTTCTCCCCCGCCTCTTCCTCCTTCACCAGGCGGGAGAAGCGGCGACCCAGCACCTCGCGCATCATGCCGTAGTCATCGCCCGGCTCCAGGTCCTGGGAGCGGATGTTGAACTTGCGGTACTGGTTCTTCTGGAAGCCGTCCGGACCCGCCACGATCATGGCGCCGACGGCGTTGGCGCCCTGGACGTGACTGTTGTCGTAAACCTCGATGCGCTCCGGGCGACCGTCCAGACCGAAGGCTTCACAGACCCCGTCCAGAAGCTTTCCGACTGCGGAGCTTTCCGCCATGCGGCGCCCGAGCGCCTCCCGGGCGTTGGTCAGGGCATGGCCGACGAG
The DNA here is from genome assembly GCA_023432855.1 of Pseudomonadota bacterium. GTDB lineage: Bacteria > Pseudomonadota > Alphaproteobacteria > Caulobacterales > Caulobacteraceae > JAEZEZ01. The sequence continues at coordinate 1,548 of JAEZEZ010000069.1, forward strand.
TTCACGCTTCTCACCCCGCAGGGGCATCAGGATCTCGATCTTTCGGCCGGCCTTCATGGAGAGGGCCTCAGCCAGGAGAACGGTCTCAGATGGCTGGTGGCTGACCAGGATCTGACGCGGCGGCGGCCGGTCGTCGTAGAACTGGCCGAGGAAGGCCTCGAGGATGTCTGCGTCCTCGTCGGCCCGGTCGACCCGCGGAAAGTACGCCTTGTTGCCCCAGTTTTGCCCGGCCCGGAAGAAGAAGACCTGGACGCAGGCTTGCCCCCCGTCCGCGTGCAGGGCGAACACGTCCGCCTCGTCGACGCCCTTTGGATTGATCGACTGCTCCATCGATAGCGCCGACAGGGCGCGAATGCGGTCGCGCAGCCGGGCGGCGCGTTCGAAGTCGAGGTCGTCGGATGCCTGCTGCATGTCCTTCGACAGTCGGTTCAGCACGGCGCGGCTCCGGCCCGTCAGAAAGGCCTCGGCCTCGTTGACCAGCGCCATGTAGTCCGGAGGCGAAATCAGATTTACGCAGGGTGCGGAGCAGCGTTTGATCTGGTGCAGCATGCAGGGACGGGTGCGGGTTTCGAACACGCTGTCCGAGCACGAGCGCAGCAGGAACGCCTTCTGCAGGGTGTTCAGGGTCCGATTGACCGCCCAGGTCGAGGCGAACGGCCCGAAGTAGTCGCCCTTGATGGTGCGCGCGCCTCGGTGCTTGCGTATCTGTGGCGCCGGGTGATCCCGACGGATGACAATCTCGGCAAAGCTCTTGTCGTCGCGCAGAAGCACGTTGAAGCGGGGCTTCAGCCGCTTGATCAGGTTGCACTCCAGGAGGAGCGCCTGGGTTTCCGTATCGGTGGAGATGAATTCCATCGATCGGGTCAGAGCGACCATGGCCGCAATGCGTTGTGTGTGAAAGCGGCCCTGAGCGTACTGGGTGATCCGCTTGCGGATGTCGCGCGCCTTGCCGACGTAGAGCGCTTCTCCGTCAGCGCCGTGCATCCGGTACACGCCCGGACCGGTGGGCGCGCGTCGAGCCTCGTCGCGGATCAGGTCCGCGCCGGAAAGGGGCCGTGGCTGGGAAGCGTCGTCCATGAAGCGGGCAATATAGGCAGAGCGCGGGGCATTCGGCACCGCCGGCGTACAAGTGCGCCTACGGAGTGACAATCGGTTCGATGCGTCCTAAACCGGCGTTACCCCAAGCTTCGCCGTAAGAGAGTCGCCGATGCGGATCGCCGCCGCCGTAGTCCTATGCGCCGCAATCGCCGCACCTGCGGCCGCCCAGTCCGAGCGCGCCGCGCCAGAAGGCGCCGCCCACTGGCGGTCGATGGCCGCGCTTGACCTGGAAGCGGCCTACCGGCTGGTGCTGGACAACCACCCCGGCGCAACCAGCGAACTGGGAGACGACCAGCTCCGGAGCGGGCTCGCAGCGGCTATCGAACGATCCCGCGCCAAGGCGGCGCAGGTCGACAGCTACGCCGGTTACGTTGCGGTGTTGCAGGGCTTCGCAGTTTCCCTCGGCGACAAGCACATCTGGTCGCGACAGGTGCTCCGCCCGACGGTTTACCAATGGCCCGGACTTGCGATGGCTTATCGGGGCGGTTCCTGGCAGGTGGCCATCGACGCCCGGCGCGGTCAGGACTCTGCGCTCAAGGGCGCCGTCCTCGTCTCATGCGACGGCCGCAGCGCGAATGACCTCGCGGAGGAGCGGCTCGGGAGCTACCGCGGCGTCTGGACCATCGAGGCGCAGCGGGTCCAGACGGCGCCATACCTTTTCCTCGACGACGGCAACCCGTTCCTGCAGCGACCGTCCGCCTGCGAGTTCGAGATTTCGGGCGAACGTCGAAAGGTCGAGCTGAAGTGGGTCCAGGTCGGGCCGATCACCCTCTCCGAACAGCTCGGCAAGGGGGTGAACGTCGGCGCCGCCGGAATGGGCGTACGCGAGTTCGAGGGCGGACACTGGATCGCGCTAGAATCCCTTGGCGGCGGCGCCCGCGAGGTTGTGGACGCGGTGAAAGCCCAGGTCGCCACCCTGCGCCGGTCTCCGATGGTGGTGCTGGACCTGCGAGGCAACGGCGGAGGAGCCTCCTCCTTCGGAGACGAGATCGCCCGCGCCCTCATGGGAGACGCATACTTCGCCCGCGCCCAGGCCGGCGCGTCCACCAACGACTGCCCTGACCTCTGGCGCGCCACGCCCGGGAATTTGGAAGGGCTCAGGAGCTTCTACGACCGCAACGCGTCGGCCTTCGATGAGCAAAGCCGGGCCTGGTGGGAAGCGACGCTCAAGGGTCTCGATGAGGCGGTGGCGAAGGGCGAACCGTTCGACGGTCCCGTCCGGGCGTGTCTGGGCGCGGATGGCCCGGAACTGCCACCACTTGATGGCCGTGGATCCCTGCTGAGCGGGAAAATGGTGATCCTCACTGACGCTGAGTGCTTCAGCTCCTGCCTGCTGGTGACGAAGACGTTCCGCCGCCTCGGCGCACTGCACGTGGGCGACGCGACGGACGCGGCGACGCGGTACATGGAAGTCCGCGAGATGCTGCTGCCGTCCGGGATCAGCTATGCGTCCACCCTGCAGAAAGTGTCGTTGGGATCGCCCCGTCAGATCGGCCCATTCACTCCGTCGCGCAGGTACGAGGGCGACATGTCCGACACGAAGGCGCTGGAAGCCTGGGTCGCCGGCCTGCGCTGACGGCCGCCTGCGCATCACGTCGCCTGCTATGTGACCGATTGGCCAGTCGCTCACCACGCCAGATCGGGCTCGGCTCCCTGCAGGGCCTCTGCGATGCGCTGACGGGTGGATCTGGTGACCCCCGACGGCAGGGCGTCGGCCGCAAAGAACTCGACCCGCAGGATTTCTCCGCGCGCTGTGCTGTCCACCGGCCTCCAGTCCTCGACGCGGTAGACCAGCACCTGGTCGCCCCGGAAGCAGGCGTCCGCGGAATGGACGGACAGCAGGCGCGGACGGCCCGTCAGCTCCACGCCCGCTTCCTCCCGCAATTCACGCGCCAGGGCGCCTTCCGCCGTCTCGCGGGCGTCGACCCCGCCGCCCGGCAGATGCCAGCCATGCACGTAGGTGTGTTCGACCAGAAGCACCCGTCCCTGGGCATCGAGCACCAACCCGCGTACGCCCAGGGTCTTGCCGCGGGTCAGCCGCGACCACGCGAAGAACAGCGGCCGTGTGAATGGTTCGACATGGCGACGCCAGGTCATGTTACCTGTGCCTCCGGTGTCAGTGGCATAGTGACGGCAGCATTGGGAAAGCGCTCCCTTGTGGAAAGCTATTTGCGCGGGGTTCTCGCCACTGCGATCGCGTTCATGGCAGTCTGGACCATCGCCTCTGGTTTCGCGGTCGCGACAACGATTGCCAGCTCGTTTCGGTCAGACCGCAGCGTGATTGACCTATTGGCGGCGCTCGGTTTCCTCGGCTTTGGGCTGTTCGTACTGCGGCTACTGTTCATTGCGTATCGCAAGGCTGAGCGCCGGGGCATCATAGAGCCGCCAAGGTAGCTCGAACCCTTGCTCGCTCGCCCGGCGGCGGCTAATCCCCAAGCCACAAGTGTGGAGGCCCTGATGGACGCGATTCTGATGATCCTGGTGTTCCTTGTCGCAATGGGCGCCCTGAACATCTTCGAGTTCGGCCGGCTCGACTAGGTCCACATGGAGACGACGGGGGCGCTTCTCGGACTGCTGGTCGGCGTCCTGCTGGCGTTCGTCGGCGGCGAAGCATTGACCCGCGGCAGCCGCGCCCTCCTCGCCCCGGCCGCCGGCGTAGCGGCTTTTGTGGCCATCCTCGCTTCTGCTGTTCCCGAGTTCGCCTTCGCCGCTCGCGCGGCGTGGCTGGATCTTCCCGGCGCCGCGATTGGGGCGGTGGCCGGCTCTTTTGTCGCCAACGCCTTCATCGCCGCCTTTGCAGCGGCGCGCGGCGCCGTGGACGAAGCGCGGGGTGGGCGAACCTTCGCGGTCGCGTCCGCGATCGCCGCAGGCGCCCTGCTCTTCGTTGCGTTTGACGGCGTCATCAGCGGGGCCGAAGGCGGTCTGATGCTGCTCGGCGCGCTGGTGGTCGCATTCCGCGCCGCGAGGCTGGAGGCGAGCGGCCCCGAGGCCGAACCCCCACGCCCAGCATGGCCTACCGCGGCGGGACTGCTCGTTGTGGGCGCCATCCTGGCGGGCGCGGGTATCTGGCTGGCGTTGAGACAGGTCGACATCTGGGCCGCCGGCCGCGCCGATGGCGACCTTCTCGCCGGACTGACAATGCTGGGCGCCGGCGCTGCCCTGCCCGAAATCGCGGCGGCCATGATCGCCGCCCGCCAGGGACGCGGCGCGCGCGGTCTGGTGAATGTCGCCGCTGGCACGGCCCTGACGCTGTTCGGCGCCATCGGCGCCGCCGCCCTCGTGCGTCCGCTCAGCGTGCCCGACAGTTTCCTCGGCTTGCCGGCGGCGACTGTCGCCCTGGCGGCGGTCGTGCTCATGGCAGTCGCAGCGGCCAAGCGGCGCCTTTCGTGGAAGTTCAGCCTCGCAGGAGTCGCAGCCTGGATCATCGCCATGGCCGGCTTCGCCTGGAGTGCAGGATGAGAGGCTGGGCCCTGGTGACCGGCGCCGCGCGTCGTATCGGGCGCACGCTTGCCCTGGCGCTCGCCGACGCCGGCTTCGATGTGGTGGTGCACTACAGGGGATCCGGCGCCGATGCGGACGCCGTCTGCGCCGAGATCGCCGCTCGGGGACGAAGGGCAGTATCCCTGGCCGCCGACCTCGCCGTCGAGGGTGAAGCGCAAAGGCTTGTTGAGCGGGCGCAGGAGGCAGCGGGGCCTCTGGTTCTGCTCGTCAACAACGCCTCCGTATTCCGTGAAGACAGCCTCGAGACCATGACTCGCGAGGGCTGGGACGCGCACATGGAGACCAACCTGCGAAGCCCGCTCGTGCTCGCCCAGGCGTTCGCCGCACAGGCGCCCGACGGAGCCTGCATCGTCAACCTGCTGGATCAGCGGGTCTGGAAGCCCAATCCCCAGTTCTTCACCTACAGCCTGTCCAAGGCGGCCCTGTGGGCGGCCACCCGTACGCTGGCGCAGGCGCTTGCCCCGCGCATCCGCGTGAATGGCGTCGGTCCTGGGCCGACCCTGCCCTCGGTTCACCAGACGCCGGACGAGTTTGCCGACGAGGCCAGGAACGTGCCTCTGCAACGGCGCGCGACGCCTGAGGAGATTGCCGGCGCCGTTCTGTATCTCGTTGACGCTCCTTCGGTGACCGGCCAGATGATCGCCGTCGATGGAGGCCAGCACCTGGCCTGGCGGACGCCTGACATCGCCTCCGGAGAGACGGATTGATCCCCCTGCCCGACGCCATCCGCCGAGATTGCATGAAGGTTTTCGTCCGGGGCCTGCGCATTGACGCCCGCATCGGAGTCCACGCGCACGAACGGGGGCGCCATCAGCCCCTCATCGTGGAGGTGGAGCTCACGCTGGGCGACCAGCGCATCGAACATCTCGCCGATACGGTGAACTATGATGACATCGTTGCCCGCGCCCAGGCCAATGTCGACGTCGGGCACGTCGAACTGGTCGAGGAGTATGTCGAACGGCTGGCGCGCGACTTTCTCGACGACCCCCGTATCCGTACGGTGCGGGTGCGAGCCGAGAAGCCCGAAGCCATCGCCGGCGCGGAAGCCGCCGGTTGCGAAGTCATGCTGACCCGGGGGTAGAGCCAATGCGCATTGCGGCGATCCTGTTGACCACCCTGCTGCTGGCCGCCTGCGGCGAGATGGGCGGCAAGCCCGAGGCCGCGCCGCCGGGGTCGGAGCCACAGCCTGAACCCCCTCCCGGCCCGGTCGGCCCTCCGGTGGCGCAGACCCTGTCGCCCCCCGCCTTCGCCGGCGCCTGGGCCAGCAGCGCCGCGAACTGCGACCAGTACGCATGGACCGTCACCGAGAGCGAGATCGACACGCCCGGCGAGGTGTTCTGCCGATGGGCGCCCACGGACCTGCGCGCGGACGGCGAGAACCGATGGACAGTCACGGCCTCGTGCTCGGCGGAAGCCGAGACAGCCCCCGCCGAGCTGACGTTTGTGGGCGGTCAGCAGTCCCTGACCATCGAAGGGGCGCCGTTCGACCCTATACCGCTGGTGCGTTGCAGCCAGCCGGCGCAGAATTGACGGATGATCACCGACCCGAAGGGCCCCGAGGCCGCTCGGCTGCTCGCCGACGAGCTTCCAGACGGCGTCTCTCCGGCCGACTCGGTTCCGGCCGGGGAAGAGGCGCCGCCGCAGGCGATGCCGGATTCCGAGCGGGTCACTGCGGAGGTCACTCCACACGAGCCCGACTTTGGGCCGGAGCCCTGGGAATCCGCACCGCCTCCGCCGGCGCTCGAACCGGCGCCGGCGGTCGAACGCGTTTACGGCGCCGGCGCCCCGCCGGAAGCATTCGCTGACGGCGACGCGACGCAGGACCAGAAGAAGCCGGCCTACGCGGTCTATCTCCTGTATCTCGCCGCCTTCGTCCTGGCCGTGCCAGCCCTGCTCGGGGTCTGGCTAGCCTATTCGCGGAGAATGGACGCTCCGGAATGGCTGACCAGTCACTACGTATTCCAGATCAGGACATTCTGGATCGGCTTGGCGGCGGCCTTCGGCGGAGTACTGTTCGTGTTCCTGCCGTTCGGCCTCGGTCCGCTGATCCTGATGGCCGTAGTGGTCTGGGTCACATTGCGGTGTTTTGTCGGCATGGTGCGGCTGCACCGCGGGGAACCCATATACAATCCTCAAACCTGGATTGCGTGAGGCCTGAATGACCGATCCCGCCACGCCTACCCCGTCGACCAGCGCCTACTCCGGCTCGGACGAAGGCAAGGTTCCGGCCTTCATCGTCTACGCCCTGTACATCGCGGGCGTATTCTCGGCGCACCTCATCAGTCCCATCGGGGTGATCGTGGCCTACGTCTCACGCGGCAGCGCCTCGCCCTGGGTGCGGACCCATCTGGACCAGCAGATCAAGATGTTCTGGACGGTCTTCTGGTGGATGGTGGGCCTGGGCCTGCTCGCGATCGTGCTTGCTCTGCCGACGCTGGGGCTCAGCCTGGTGCTGGCCGCCATCATCGGGGGCATAGTGTTCCTGATCTTCACCATCTGGTTCGCGGTGAAGAGCCTGCTGGGGCTGCTCCGTCTAATCAACGGCAAGCCGGCCTGACCTAGCGGCCGGCCGGCCCCGGCATGTCGTTCATGTTCACGGTGACCCCGCCCGGCAGCATCATGTCGCCGCCCTTCTGCCCGGGCTCGCAGGGGCCGACCCGGCGTGAGGCGATGGTGGAGCGCGTGTCGCGATTCATCTGCGGAAGCTGGGCGCCCGAGGTCGTGGACTGGATCCTGACCACGTAGTTGGTCGTCAGGTCGCCAGTCGCCGTTCCGGTCGTCCTGGTGACGCCCCCCGAGCCCATGTTGCAGACCGAGGAGAAGCGGACCGATCCGTCGGGCCCCCGCGTGACCTCGTTCTTCTGGCACATCTCGTCGGTCATCTGGCCGCCCCAAAGCGACATCCGGCTCTCGGTCGCGTCGTCCAGACACACACGAGTCACCACCGGGGCCATGTCCTCCCCCTCGATCGACATGGTCATTTCCCAGAGACCCGCTTTCCGACGAGGCATGTCGTCGGCATCGCCCGCGGCCGGCGCCGTCTGGGCGGGGGCCGGCGGCCGGGCTGCATCCGACGGTTCATCCGTGGCCTGGTCCCGGTTGCACGCCGCCGCCGTGAGGGTGAGGGCGACGACAAGGGCGACGGTGGCGGGAATGCGCATCGAATTCTCCTCTGAGAAACGCCACCTTAGCGGCAAGGATCGCCGGGTTGAAAGGCGCCTGCAGGGGAACACACCAGGCCCGTGTGGATTTTCAGGCTCACAGGAGCAAGACATGGAATCGACCAACGACAGCGCCGGCGAGAACGGGTTTACGTCCCGGCCTGAAGAGAACCGCTTCGAGATGGCCTTCGATGGCGGGAAGGTCTGGGCCGACTACGCGAGAAGCGGTGAGGTCCTCTCCATCCTTCACGTCGAGGCCGAGCCCCAGTTGCGGGGGTCCGGAGCGGCTGGACGGTTCATGGCCGCCCTCGGGGATCACGCCCGGTCCCAGCAGCTGAAGCTGAGGCCGATCTGCGGGTACGCCGCCGCATGGCTGCGGCGCCACCGCGACTACCACGACGTCCTCGCCGGCTAGCGTCGCCATAAATAAGGCGAAGCTCGCCTTGAATTCGCCGAACGCGGGTCGCCCCCTGCATTACAGGGACGTAATGAAGGGGACACGCCATGCCCAAACTCCGCTGGCTGCGCACGAGCGCCTGCGCCGCCCTGATCGGGACCCTGGCCGCGCCGACCACCGCCCTGACGCCCAGGCCCGCGACGGGCGACGGGACGGTTTCGGTGGAAGCCTGCAGGGAGTTGGGGTTCGACATCACCCGACGGCAGGTGGACCGCTACGCGCAGCAGCGCATGGCGGCGCCGAGCCCGACCTACGCGCCGCCGCCGCCCCCGCCGCCGCCGCCGCCGGTCGAAATCCAGGGCGTCACTGTCACGGGAAGCCGAACGGTGCGTCAGGACTTCGAGTCCGTCGCGCCAGTCACGACGACAGGTCGATCCGGTCCGACAATCCCACACGGCCCGCCGCCCGGAAGCGTGGAGACGGAACGCTATCCCGATGCGACGGTGAATCCCGTCAAGCGGGTGGCGGAGCAGCCCGTCTCCACCTTTTCGATCGACGTGGACACGGCGAGCTACGCCAATGTCCGGCGTTTCCTCAACGAGGGGCGGCTGCCGCCCCGGGACGCGGTCCGGGTTGAGGAGCTGATCAACTACTTCAACTACGACTACCCGCTGCCCGAGAGTCGCAACGAACCGTTCCGGCCTTTCGTGGCGGTGACGCCGTCGCCATGGAACCAGGGCAAGCGCATCGTCCACGTGGCCTTGCAAGGCTATGACATTCCGCGCGCCGAGCAGCCCCCGCTCAACCTCGTGTTCCTGGTCGATGTTTCCGGTTCGATGCAGGGGCCCGACCGGCTCCAGCTAGCGCAGCAGTCGCTTAACGTGCTGATCGACCGGCTTCGGCCGGAGGATCGCATATCGCTGGCGGTCTACGCGGGAGCGGCGGGCGCCGTTCTCGAACCGACGTCGGGACGCGAAAAGCTCAAGCTTCGCTGCGCCGTGGAATCCCTGGAAGCGGGCGGCTCGACCGCGGGCGGAGCGGGGCTTGAACTGGCCTACGGTCTCGCTCAGCGCCACTTCCGGCGCGATGCCGTGAACCGGGTGATCCTCATGACCGACGGCGACTTCAACGTCGGCGTCAGTGATCCGGAGAAGCTGGAGGACTTCGTGGCGGAGAAGCGCCGGTCCGGCGTCTATCTCTCCGTCTACGGGTTCGGACGAGGCAACTACAACGACACCCTGATGCAGGCCCTGGCCCAGACCGGCAACGGCACGGCAGCCTACGTCGACAGCCTGCGCGAGGGCCGCAAGATCTTCCACGACGACTTCGAGAGCGGTCTGTTTCCGATCGCCGACGACGTGAAGATCCAGGTGGAGTTCAATCCGGCGCAGGTCAGCGAGTGGCGTCTGGTCGGTTACGAGACGCGGCTGCTGAACAGGGAGGACTTCAACAATGACCGCGTCGACGCCGGCGAGGTCGGGTCCGGCGCGGCGGTCACGGCGCTCTACGAGATCACGCCGGCGGGCGAGCCGGGCTCCGTTGATCCGCTTCGCTACCAAGCGGAACGGCCCCCAGCCGGACGCAGCGGCGAGATCGCCTTCCTGCGCGTTCGCTACAAGCTGCCCGGCGAGGCCAGCTCCAGGCTGATGGAGCGTGCCATCGGCGAAGCCGACGCGATGCGAAGCCTCGACGCGGCTCCGGCCTCCACCCGCTGGGCCATCGCCGTCGCATCCTGGGGGCAGAAGCTCCGCGGCGACCCGTGGATCTCCGATGAGGTCAGCTGGGCCGAGGTCGAGCGCCTGGCGACCGTCAACGAGAGGAACGACGCGCTCGGTCTGCGCGCGGAGTTCGTCGACCTCGCGCGCCGCACCGGCGAGGTCGGGCCGGCGGCCACCGCGGGGCGGTAGGGGGCGGGCTCAGACGGTGAACTTCACGCCCTGCGCCAGCGGCAGTTCCGTGGACCAGTTCACCGTCTGGGTCTGGCGGCGCATGTAGGCCTTCCAGCTGTCCGAGCCGCTCTCGCGCCCACCGCCGGTCTCCTTCTCGCCACCGAAGGCGCCGCCGATCTCGGCGCCGGAAGGGCCGATGTTGACGTTGGCGATGCCGCAGTCCGAGCCGACAGCCGACAGGAACCGCTCGCTCTCGCGCACGTCGCCGGTGAAGACGCAGCTCGACAGGCCCTGGGGCACGCCGTTCTGCAGCGCGATCGCCTCGTCGAAGTCTGCGTAGGTGAGGACGTAGAGGATCGGCGCGAAGGTCTCCCGGCGCGCCACATCGCTCTGAGCCGGCATGCGCACGATGGCCGGGCACACATAGGCGCCGGCCAGACCGACATCGGCCCGCTCGCCGCCTTCGACCACTTCGCCGCCTTCGGCGCGGGCGCGCACCAGGGCCTGGTCGAACTGTTCGGCCGCGTCTTCATCGATGAGCGGACCAACCAGCACATTCGGGTCGAGGGGATTGCCGATGGGCAGGCTGGCGTAGGCCGCCTTCAGGCGCTCGACCAGGCCGTCGGCGATGTCGTCGTGCACGATGAGGCGGCGAAGGCTGGTGCAGCGCTGGCCGCAGGTGCCCACCGCGGAGAAGGCGATGGCCCGCACCGCGAGGTCGAGGTCGGCGCTGGGCGTCACGATCATCGCGTTGTTGCCGCCCAGCTCCAGCAGGCTGCGGCCGAAACGGGCGGCGACGCGCGGGCCGACTTCGCGACCCATCCGCGTCGAGCCGGTCGCCGAGACCAGCGGCACGCGCGGGTCGTCCGCCAGCGCCTCGCCCACCTCCCGGCCGCCGATGACGACCTGGGACAGGTAATCGGGCGCGTCGCCGAAGCGGACGATGGCGCGCTCGAAGATGGCCTGGGTCGCCAGCGCGACGAGCGGGGTCTTTTCCGACGGCTTCCACAGGACCGGATCGCCGCAGACCAGCGCCAGGGCCGCGTTCCAGGCCCAGACCGCAACCGGGAAGTTGAAGGCCGATATGACGCCGACGGGCCCGAGGGGATGCCAGCGCTCGAGCATGTGGTGGCCCGGCCGCTCGGACGGGAGGGTGAGGCCGTAGAGCTGGCGCGACAGCCCGGTGGCGAAGTCGCAGATGTCGATCATCTCCTGGACCTCGCCCAGCCCCTCGGAGCGGATCTTTCCGGCTTCGATCGACACCAGCAGGCCGAGATCTTCCTTGGACCTGCGCAGCTCCTCGCCGAAAAGGCGCAGGAGCTCTCCGCGGCGGGGCGCCGGTACGGCGCGCCAGGCGGCGAAAGCCCGGGCCGCACGGGCCACGGCGTCGCTCACCTCGGCTGGGCCATGCATGCGAACCCGGCCGAGTTCGCCGCCGTCGATGGGCGAGCGGGAGAGGAGGTCCCCCTCGCCAGTTTCGACCCCGAGCCCCTGCAGCGCCTCGTGCGCCAGTCTGACGATCTCGCTCATGGCCCCGGCCTTAGCCGCCCCGGCCGCAAAAGAAAACGGCGGCTCCGGAGAACCGCCGTTGATCCGTCCTCGCTCGGGCCCGGCTCAGAGGCCGAAGAACCAGTCCACGTCCCGATCACTGTTGAGGAAGGCGCGGCCCATCTGCAGTTCGATGTCGACCTGTGTGCCGAGAGTTCCGACCACATCGGCGAGGTCCGGCAGGTCGCCCGCGGGGGCGCGGTCCATCTCGACCTCGCTCGGGCCTGTCGGCTGTACGCTGTCGCGGTCGGGACGGGCAGTCCCGCCCGGATGGTCGGTCAGGCTCGGCCGGTTGGGGAAGGTCGCCAGGAAGGCGTCGCCGCCGCCCAGATCCTCGCCGTCGCCCTCGTCGTCCCCGTCCGTGTCCTGGGCCGCTTCCCAGCGCGCCAGGCGCTCCTCACGGATCGCGGCCATGCGGTCGAGGATCTTCTCCATCCGCTCGCCGACCGGGGGCGTGCGCACGCCTTCGGGAAGTTCAAAATCCGGCTGCGGCGGGGGGTTCAGGGTGCGACCCATGGAGGCGGCTCCATCCACTTACGATTGCGGCGGCAGAATGCCTCGCCGGCTCCCGTTGCTCAAGCGTGATTCCGTCGCAGGCCCGGCCAACCAAACGCTAACCCTTCTCGCCCATCATGCGCACCGCAACGGGATCGGATGGTGAATCATGGCGAAGGCTTCCTTCCAGAAAGGCCAGCGCGTCTGGGTCGACTGCGTCGGCGCCTGGGCGACCATCGAGAAGGTCGTGCCGGTCTGGGCCAAGGGCTTCGCCGAGCCGGTGCGCATCACCTACGATGTCGGGTTCGGGCGTGAGTTCAACGCCCAGGAGTTGCAGGCCGAGCGTCCCGACGAGGCCGCCGCCGCCCTGGGCGGCGACACCTGGCGGCTGCTGCGCGCCCGTAACAAGTGGCAGGCGCCCGAGGACTGCCCGCACCATCCCTATCCGGGCACCTATCCGGTGGTCGTCACCGACCCCACCGACTGGGGCGGCTGGCGCGTCCCGGGCGCCGAGTACGACCGCGACCCGCACAAGATGGAGATGCAGGCCCGGCTCATTGTCGCCGCGCCCCGGTTGATGGCCATCTCGGAAGAGCTCGTGGCCTGGGTCCAGGACGACGAGGAGAACGCCCCCCAGACGCTGGTGGCGATGGCCCGGCGAGCCCAGGCCCTGCTCGAGAGCGTCCTGCAGGCCGCCGCGCCGCCGCCGGACTCGGACGACATCGATCCCAGCCAGGTGGCCGCCGAGTAGCGCGGCGTTTCGCTGTTAATCCCTGTTAATCCCTGTTACCCGGCCGACGGAAAAAATTTCGGCGCGCCCTCCCTGAATTTCCTCGGCTTTTCGGCGAATAACAGGGAACCAGGAACAGGGAATTCGCCCTGCCGGAACAGGGAAAGGCGCCGCCCGGAACAGGCAACTCTCGTACGCGATTCAATTGTCAAAGACCTGATCGGACGGGCCGGCCGCGAGGGCGGTCTCCCGCTGTTGTTTCGCTTTTCCCCGCTGTTATTCCGCTGTTCCGGGGAACAGCGGCCGGGGCGCCGGCGGGCCAAAGACGCGCCACCCGGAATCGCACACTGGTTTGCGAGCCACGGCAAGCAGGCCGGCCGCACCGTTGTATGCGCGGCCCAGGGTAGTTCCGGGGGATGAGGAAGCGCCTCCGGTTGAACCCGCTCGCCCGCCGTGCCTTGTGACCTCTGCAAGCAGGAGGCAGGCATGAGCGACCGTCCCACCTTCCAGACCGTCGACCCTTCGACCGGCAAGCCCGGCCAGCGCTGGGATGGCCACACCACCGACGAGGCTCTGGCGATCGCCGCGGCGACGCGGGCGGCGCAGCGGGCCTGGCGTCGCACCGGCATGGACCAGCGCGCCGGGCTCATGCGCAAGGCCGCCGTCGTGCTACGGGCCCGCAAGGACGAGTTCGCCGCCCTGATGACGGCCGAGATGGGCAAGACGGTCACCGACGGCCGCGCCGAGATCGAGAAGTGCGCCGTCCACTGCGAGTACTTCGCCGACAACGCGGCCGACATGCTGGCGCGCGAGCCGGCCGAGCTGGGCGGCGCCAAGGCCTTCGTCACCTTCAATCCGCTGGGCGTGGTGCTGGCTGTGATGCCCTGGAACTTCCCGTTCTGGCAGGCCATCCGCTTCGCCGCGCCGGCGCTGATGGCGGGCAATGGCGCGGTGCTGAAGCACGCCTCCAACGTGCCGGGGTGCGCCATGGCCATCGAGGCCCTGTTCCGCGAAGCGGGCTTCCCCGAGGACCTGTTCCGCACGGTGCTGATCCCGTCGGGCCGGGTCCGAGCCCTCATCGACAGCCGCGACATCGCCGCGGTCACCCTGACCGGCAGCGTCGAAGCCGGCCGCAAGGTGGCCGAGGCCGCGGGCGCCAACCTCAAGAAGGTCGTACTGGAGCTCGGCGGATCGGACGCCTACCTCGTGCTCGACGACGCCGATGTCGACGCGGCGGCGAAGGTCGCCGCCGCCGCGCGCATGGTCAATGCGGGCCAGAGCTGCATCGCCGGCAAGCGCTTCATCGTGCTGGACGCGGTCGCCGACCTGTTCGAGGCGGCGCTCGTCGAAGCGATGGCCGGCTACCAGCCGGGCGATCCGCGCGATGAGGCGACCCGCTTCGGCCCCTTGGTCAGCGTCGAGGCCCGCGACGGCATCCATGCCCAGGTCGAGGAAAGCGTGGCGAAGGGCGCTCGCCTCCTGCTGGGCGGCGAGGTCCCTGATCGGCCGGGCGCCTGGTATCCAGCCACGGTGCTGGCCGACGTGGAGCCGGGCCAGCCGGCGCACGACGAAGAAATCTTCGGCCCCGTCGCCGCCATCATCCGCGCTGGCGATGAGGCCGAGGCGATCTGCATCGCGAACGACAGCGACTACGGCCTGGGCTCCGGCGTGCTCACTGCCGACCTCGCCCGCGGCGAACGCATCGCCGCCGAAGAGCTGGAAGCCGGCCTGAGCTTCGTGAACCGCAACGTCGCCTCCGATCCCCGTCTGCCCTTCGGCGGCGTCAAGCACTCCGGCCACGGCCGCGAATGCGGCCGCTACGGCCTGCTGGAGTTCGTGAACATCAAGACGGTCGTGGTCGAAGGCGGAACGGCGGCGGTCCGGAAGGCGGCCGACTAGCAGGGCTCAGTGCGCGTGACCCCCGTCGGCCGCCTTCAGCGTCAGCATGGCGGCGGGGAATTCCGGCCGCGGCGCGCCGGCGACCGGGATTTCCGTCCAGCGGGCTTCGCCGCCCTCGCAAGTCTGGATGACCTTGAAGGCCAGGGCGCCGGGCTCTGCCGGCAGCTTGGCGGCCAGGCCGAACTCGTCGAACTGTTCGTCCGGCAGGCGACCGGTCCAGACCAGGGCCCTGACGCGTTCGGTGATCGGTTTGCCCTCGTGAAGGGCCGGTTCGGCGAGCGGCTGGCGTTCGACCTTCACGGTCCAGCCGGGCTTGGGCTGGGGCCGGGCGACATTGATCCCCTCGGGGATCTCGACGCGGATCGAGGTGGTGGCCAGGCCGCCCTTGCAGCCGTGGCCGACTCGCAGGGCGCCGGCCCAGTGGGCGCCGGCTCGGGCCTCGGACTGGGCGAAAACGACGTGGGCCTGGGCGGCGCCAGCGGCGAGGGCGGCGGCGAGGCCGGCGGCGAAAACGAGGCGGGTGCGCATGAGGGGATCTCCGGTATTCGGGGTCAGAAGCGGCGGCGGACGCCGACGAAGGCCGATCGGCCCTCGCCGGGGTGGAAGACCGCCTTCGAGACGGTGGGCAGGCGCGCGTCGGTGATGGCGCTGAGATCGGCGATCCAGCGTTCGTCGGTCAGGTTGCGCGCATCGAGGAACAGGCTCACGCCCGAGCCGACGTCCCAGCCGGCGTTCAGCGACAGCAGGGTGGCCCCAGGGGCCTCCAGGGTGTTGGCGTAGTCGGCGAAGACGTCGCCGCGGAAATCCACCGTCGGCATGACGAACCAGCCCGCCGGGTGGCTGTACTTGAGGCTGACCCGGTAGGCGTGCTGGGGCGCTACCGGCAGGCGGTTGTCGCCCCAGGTCGCGTCGCCGTCGAAGCGGAAGTCGCTGAAGGTGTAGACCTGGCGCAGCAGGAGCTTGCCGCCCGCCGGGGCGACGGGCAGGCGCCAGTCCAGCGCCGCCTCGATCCCCTGGTGGACCGTGCGGTCGGCGTTGAAGGTGGCCGCCGGGATGCCCGGGCCGATGAGGAAGTTCAACATCTCGCCGTCGAGTTCGGCGCGGTAGGCCGCGACGTCCCAGGTGAGTGCGCCGGCACGGCCGCGCGTGCCGATCTCGGCGGTCCAGGCTTCCTGGGGCTCGACCGGAACGAAGGCCGGGTTCGCGCCCTGGACCAGGGCGCCGAAGGCCGGCGGCTCCACGGAACGGGTGAGGTTGGCGTAGACCTGCGGGCCGCGGTCTTCCGCCTGCCAGAGCAGGCCGATCCGGGGTGCGAACCAGTCGAAGTCGCGGCTGGCGGTGAAGGCCGGGGCGCCGCCCGGCAGGGCATGGCGCACGTAGTCACGCCGGGCCTGGCCCCAGGAACCGCCGGCTACGACCGCAAGGCTTTCGGTGACGAAGAGGCGGCCCTCGACGAAAAGGTCGAGTCCGGAGGCCTCCTGGACCGCGTCCGAGGTCTGAGCCCCGCGCCTGCCGCCGACGTTGACGAACTGCAGCGCCTCGACCTCGCCCTGGCGGTACGAGAAGCCGAAGTAGAGGTCGGCCTGCAGGCCCGCCACTTCGCCGGTCCAGTCGAAGCGGCCGAAGGCGCCCTGGGTGCGGCTGTCCTGGTCGATGACCTGATAGATCGGGTGGTAGAGGTCCTTGGCCGTGGCGTAGACGCCGCCCTCGAACACGAGAGACTCATTGAGACGCCAGCGGCTCTGCAGGGTGACGCGGCCAAGGGTCAGGTCGCGGGCGTAGTCGTTGAGGATGTTGACGGGCGGCGACTTCTTGGGCGTGCGCAGGGCGTCGGAGAGGGTCAGCGAGCCCGGGACTTCCTGGGCGATGTCGGCGCCATAGACGATGAGCCGGACCTCGCGGTCTTCGCCGAAGCTGCGCCCGAGGTTCAGGGTGGCGCGGACCTGGTCCTGCTCGCTCTGCTGACGATAACCGTCCGACCGCAGGGCGCTGGCGTTGGCGTAGAGGTCCCAGTCGCCGAACTCGCGCGCTGCGGAGGCCTGCCCCCTGAGCGTGCCGAAGGAGCCGCCTTCCAGACGCAGCAGGTACTCGGACTCCGCCGTGCGGCCGGTGGGGGTGACGAGGTTGACCGCGCCGCCCAGCTGGGCGCCGCCGAAGCGGAGGGCGTTGCCCCCGCGATAGACCTCGATGTAGCGCGCGGCCAGCGGGTCTACGCCCTGGAAGTCCGAAAACCCGTCGGCGTCCGCGAACGAAACGCCGTCCTGGGCGATCAGGACGCCACGCTGGTGGAAGCCCTGGCTCAGGCCCGAACCCCGGATCGACAGGCGCGACTCCTCGCCGTAGCGCTTCTGGGCCAGCACGCCCGGCACCTCGGCCAGCAGATCGCTGACGCCCTGGGCGGTTCGGTTCTCGTAGGTTTCGTTGGCCACCGCGGCGACGGCGCCCGGCGTGCGCGCCAACAGCGCGCGGGCGTCGGCGACCACGCGCGGATCGTCGCGATTGCGCGAGGCGGTCACGATCACGGTCTCGACCGTGGTCGGCTCCTCCAGTCCGGCAGCGACCGGCGGCACGGCGGATGGCCCCACGAGCGGTCCTTCGGCGAAGGCGGGCGTGGCCCCCATCGCCAGGAGAATGGCGGCGGTGGAGGCGGACTGAAGGATGTTCATGGGGGCGTACTCGGTTGACGCCCGCTTCTAGGTCCGCCCCCTTTCGTCCGGTTTGCGTCAGAACAAGCCCGCCCGCGGCTACGCTTCCGGAATTGTACGTAGGCGAGCCAGGCGCAGTCCCGCTGGAAACCGGCCGCGCCAGTCTCTAGGTGTGCAGTCATGCGCACCGAAACGCCCCGACCGATCCAGCTCGCCGACTACCGGCCCCCCGCCTTTCTCGTGGAAACGGTCGACCTGACCTTCCGCCTGGAGCCGCACGCCACGCGCGTGATCTCCAGGCTGGCCCTGCGCCGCAACGGCGAGCACGCGGAGCCGTTGTTTCTGCATGGCGAGCGGCTGAAGCCCATCAGCTTCGCCATCGACGGCGAACCGCTGCGCGATGGGGGCTATACGCTCACCGACGAGGGGCTGACCCTGACGGAGCCGCCCGACGCCTTCACGCTTGAAACCGAGGTCGAGATCGACCCCGCCAACAACACGGCGCTCGAGGGGCTGTACATGTCCGGCGGCCGCTTCTGCACCCAGTGCGAGGCCGAGGGTTTCCGCAAGATCACCTGGTTCCCGGATCGACCCGATGTGCTGTCGCGCTTCACGGTGCGCCTCGAGGCCGACAAGGCGGCCTGTCCCCGGCTGCTGGCCAACGGCAATCTGGAGGAGGCCGGCGACCTGGACGGGGGCCGGCACTACGCTGTCTGGAACGATCCCTTCCCCAAGCCCAGCTACCTCTTCGCCCTGGTGGCCGGAGAGCTGGATGAGCTGGCTGACAGCTTCACCACCATGAGCGGGCGCAGGATCGACCTGCGCATCTACGTCGATCCGGGCCAGGCCAGCCGGGCGACCTACGCCATGGACGCTCTGAAGCGATCGATGAAGTGGGACGAGGAAGCCTACGGCCGCGAGTACGATCTCGACCTGTTCATGATCGTGGCGGTGCGCGATTTCAACTTCGGCGCCATGGAGAACAAGGGGTTGAACATCTTCAACTCCTCGCTCCTGCTGGCCGACCCGGCGACGGCGACCGACCTCGACTTCGAGCGCATCGAGAGCGTGGTCGCCCACGAGTACTTCCACAACTGGACCGGCAACCGCATCACCTGCCGCGACTGGTTCCAGCTGTGCCTCAAGGAAGGTCTGACGGTCTTCCGTGACCAGGGTTTCTCCGCCGACATGCGCGATGCGGCGGTGCAGCGGATCAAGGATGTGCGCGCCCTTCGCGCCCGGCAGTTCCCCGAGGACCAGGGCCCCCTGGCCCACCCCGTCCGGCCGTCGAGCTACCTGAAGATCGACAACTTCTATACCGCGACGATCTACGAGAAGGGATCGGAGCTGATCCGCATGCTGAAGGTGCTGATCGGCGATCGCGACTTCCGCCGCGGCATGGATCGCTACTTCGACACGTGGGACGGTCACGCGACGACCGTCGAGGCCTTCATCGAGTGTTTCGCGCAGGTCTCCGGTAAGGACCTGTCGGGGTTCATGACCTGGTACAACCAGGCCGGGACGCCCGAGGTGCGCATCGAGTGCGACTACGACGAGCGGTCCTCTACCCTGGACCTGCGGCTGGCCCAGACCACGCGCCCGACGCCCGGGCAGGAGCGGAAAGAGTGCGTGCCGATCCCGATCCGCCTCGGCCTTCTGGACGAGGATGGACGGGTGCAGAGCTTCCGCCCCGGCGGCACCGACCGGACGGTCGAAGAGACCGTTATCGTCATGGACCAGGCCGAGATGCGAGTGCGCCTGGCCGAGGTGAAACGGCCGCCGGTGCTGTCGGCCCTGCGCGGCTTCTCGGCCCCGATCGTGCTGTCGACCGACGCCCCGGAGAAACATCGCTTCGTGCGGCTGGCGTCGGATCCTGACCTCTTCAATCGCTGGGAGGCCGGCCAGAACCTGGCGCGGGACCTGATCCTCGCCCGGGCGTCGGGGCAGCCGGACGCCGCCGGCGAGCGCGCCTACGCCGACGCGGTCGGCCGGGCGCTGGCGGACCAGTCCGCCGAGCCCGCTTTCAAGGCGTTGCTGCTGCAGCCGCCGTCGGAGCAGGACCTGAGCATGGTGATGGTCCCCGCCGACCCGAAGGCCCTGCACGAGGCGCGCGAGACTCTGCGGCGGACCCTGGCGGAGACGCTGAAGGCGGACCTGGAGCGGCTGCACGACGGACTGGCCGACAAGGGCGCCTTCTCACCCGATGCGGCCCAGGCCGGCCGCCGCGCCCTTCGCGCGGCGGTCCTCGACGTGCTAGCGTCCGCCCCCTCCGGGAAGATGGCGGAGAGGGCCTCCGCTCACTATCGCGGCGCCTCCAACATGACCGACGCCATGGCGGGCCTCTCGGCGCTGATGCTGATGGGCGGCGAGGCTTACGAGGACGCGCTGTCGGCCTTCTTCGAGCGCTGGAAGGACGAGCCGCTGGTGCTGGACAAGTGGTTCGCGGTGCAGGCGCGCTCGCCCGACGAGGGCGTACTGGGCCGCGTCCTGGCCCTGACCGCACACCCGGCGTTCGACGCGCGCAATCCAAACCGGCTGCGGGCGCTGGTGCAGACGTTCAGCCAGGCCAATCCCTACCGGTTCCACCAGCCCGACGGCGCCGGGTACCGCTTCCTGGCCGACCAGATCCTGGCGCTCGACGCCTTCAATCCGATGACCGCGGCGCGCCTGCTGGAGCCGCTCGGCGGCTGGCGGCGCTACACGCCGGAACTGGGGGCGCTGATGCGAGCCGAACTCGAACGGATCAAGGCCCACAAGCCGCTTTCCAAGAACGTGCTCGAACTCGCGACCAAGGCGCTGGAGACCTGAGGCGCGAACCGGCGCTGCGACGGTTATGCACGGCGGATTGGGCCTTGCCGCATCGACAGACGCGCGAAGCAGCTTAGGCTCCGCCGATCAGGGTGAATCGGACGAGGGGTGACGGTTTGGGATCCCGCCGCGACGTCAGCGATACGGCGCGCGCCGCCACGGAGGACGTGGCGCGGCGGCTGGGCGACGTCGTCCCCGGATGGGTGCGCATCACCGTGCTCGTCGCGGCGCTTGCGATGGCCGCCTACACCGCCTTCTTCGTCGATCGTCTGGACGTTGACCCGCGCAGGGTCGGGCACGACCTCAACCCCGTGCTGGTTCACCGCGCCCGCACGGCGGCGGAGCGGGCGGCCACCGAGTACGCCGAGGCCCGCGCCGGCCTGATCGCGGGCGAGTCGATGATGCGCCGCGGGGGACGCCCGCTGGACGCCGCCGAGGCCGCGCTGGCCGGGGCTCCCGCCCTCGACGCCGCCGCCGCGCTCAATGCCCGGGGGCCCGTCGCCGCCGCCGGCAAGGTGGGGGCGCTCGACTGGCCGGGCGACCTCAGGCCGGGCGTGGTCCATGCCGCGCCCGGATCGCCGTACGCCTTCATGGTCGCCGGCGAGGGCCAGACGCGCCTGGCCGGCGCCCTGCGTTTCCGCGGGGCTGTCGGCGAGGCGGCGGAGACGGGCTGGACGGCCATCGTCAGGGGGGACGGCGTCGTACTCGCCGCCAGCGACCCGGCGCGGGTCGGCCTCAGCCTCGGGGTCCGCGCCAACACGCTCAGGCGAGCGGCAGCCCAGAGCGAGCGGCTGGACCTCGAGGACGACGCGGGATCCCGCCTGCGCGGCGTGGCGGTTCCGGTCGAAGGGGGCCTCTACGCCGTCGCCGCCGAGCCGGCCCCGGGCGCGGCCAGCGGCGCGGCGTCGGTGCTGTCCACCATTCTCCTGCTCGCGGGACCGGCGGCCATCGGCGCCACCCTCACCCTGCTGCTGTGGCTGCAGGCCCGCCGCGCCGCCCACGCCCGCCGGGACTTCGCCGACACCGAGAAACGCTTCACCACCGCCGTCGAGGCCGCGCGCTGCGGCATCTGGGAGTGGGACCTGCAGAACGATGAGGTCTACGTCTCGGAGGTGATGGCCGCGATGCTCGGCTGGGAGGAAGGCGGCGTGGTCTCGGGCCAGGCCATGCTCGGCCGCGTGGCCGAGGCCGACCGCAACAAGGTGCTGACGGCGCTGCGCAGCGCCGCGCTCTACGGGGGCTTCGACGTATCGTTCCGCTCGCCGCACGAGGACGGCCGCACCAGCTGGATCGACGCGCGCGGTCAGGCGACCGGCGGCGGCGTGAAGGGCGAGCCCTACGACCGCATCATCGGCGTGGCGCTGGATGTCACCGAGGAGCGCACGGCGCAGGCCAGGGCGCAGGCGGCCGAAACCCGCCTGCGAGACGCCATCGAGAGCGTCTCGGAGGCGTTCGTGCTGTGGGACCGTCGCGGACGGCTGCGCATGTTCAACCAGAACTTCCGCGACTGGTTCGGCATCGACCCGCGCATCCTCCAGCCGGGGGCGCCCAAGGCCGAAATCGGGCGCATCGCTCGGCTGGCCATCAAGTCGGAAGGGCCGGCCCCCGACGCCCAGCCCGGCGTCATCGAGGCCGAGCTGAACGACGGCCGCTGGCTGCAGATCAGCGAGCGTCGCACAGCGGACGGCGGCGCGGTGATGACGGCCGCCGACATCACCGCCATCAAGAACCAGGAGACCGCCCGGCGCCTGAACGAGGAACAGCTGCAGGCCATGGTGACCCGCCTGGAGCAGAGCCAGGGCGAACTTGCGCTGCTGGCGCGCAAGTATGAGACGGCGAAAGTCAGGGCCGAGAGCGCCAACCGGGCCAAGTCCGAATTCCTGGCCAATATGAGCCACGAGCTGCGCACGCCGCTGAACGCCATCAACGGCTTCTCGGAGATCATGGTGACGGAGATGTTCGGTCCGCTGGGGGACCGGCGCTACCAGGAGTACGCCCAGGACATCCTGAACTCGGGCCAGCACCTGCTGGCGCTCATCAACGACATCCTCGACATGGCCAAGATCGAGGCGGGCAAGATGAGCATGAGCTTCGAGCCGGTCGTGCTGGCCGACGTGGTCGACGACGCCGCCCGGCTGATGCGCAACCGGGCCGATGCGGCAGGCCTGCGACTGGGGGTCGAGATGGAGCCGCTGCCCGAGATCGAGGCGGACTACCGCGCGCTGAAGCAGGTGCTGCTGAACCTGCTCTCCAACGCCGTGAAGTTCACCCCGCGCGGCGGCTCGGTGACCGTGCTGGCCAAGGCGCTGGGCGACGAAGTTCGACTGTCTGTGCGGGATACCGGCATAGGCATCTCGCAGGAGGACATCGGGCGTCTGGCCACGCCCTTCGAGCAGATCGAGAGCCAGCACGCCAAGACCCAGCAGGGTACCGGCCTTGGGCTCGCCTTGACCAAGTCCCTGCTTCAGATGCACGGCGGCCGTCTGGAGTTCGAGAGCGAGCCGGGCCAGGGGACCACGGTGCATATCTGGCTGCCCGTCCGGCAGGGCGTGGTCGAAGAAAGCTCCCCCGCCGCCCATCAGGCGGCATAGGCGGTCAGTCCGGAGCCGCCGGCGCGGGCGCTTGCTGGGCGCCCCGGTACTCCCCGCCCTTCCCCCGGCCGCGGCCGCTCCGCCCGGGACCTCGCATGGGCCGGGCCAGCGAGGGCGCCAACGCCTTGCGGGCCTCCGGATCCAGTTCCGAGAAGATCTCCGTCAGGCGGGAGTCGAGCTTTGCACGACCGCGCGTTTCGGCCGCCGCCGCCTCCTGCAGGGCGGCGAGGGTCGCGGCGCGATGATAGCTCGGCGCTGCGGCCAGCTCCGACGCCCGCCGGCGGGCCTCCCGCGCCGCCCGGAAGTCGACCCGGGCGTCCCGCGCCGCGTCCCGCATGCGCTGGCGCAGCAACTCTTCCGAAGAGTCAGGCAACTGCCGCGCCGCGAGGAACAGCGGCGGCCCGCGCCGCCGATCCTCGAAGGCCCGCTGCGCCAGGACCCCCCCGGCGACCAGCGCGCCGAGGAGGAAGAGGTTGAGGGCCAGCGAGAGCGCCAGCCAGAGCTTCACGCCCTTCATCCGAGGATCTCCTGTTCGTCGAGGGGAAGCTCCGACGCGTCGGCAAGGATGGCGTCGGCCGTCGCCCTTTCCGTCATCTGCTGCATCGCGGCCGCGCCTGAGACCATGCCCACGGCGCAGGCGGCAACGAGGCCGGCCGCCGCAGCCCAGTTCGGCCAGGCGAACAGGGGGCGGCGCGCGGCCCGTGGCCCGGGCGCCGCGGCGAGTATGCGGTCGCGCAGGTCGTGGCTGACGTGCGGCGCCGGGGATGCGTCCAGGGCGGCGTCGATCATCCGCGCCTCGAACAGGATGCGTTCGGCCAGCCGCGGCTCCCGCGCCATGAAGTCGAGCGCAGAGGTCCGCTCGGTCTCGGGCCAGCGGTCGGGCGTTGCGCCGTAGGCGGCGGTCAGATGCTCGAAGCGTTCAGCGTCCATGTCCCTATCCTCGCCGGGCCGGCCGGGGCGCCAGGTCGGCCAGGGCCGTCCTGAGCGCACGCCGTCCGCGCGACAGCAGGCTCTCAAGGGCTTCAACGGAGACGCCCATGATTTCCGCCGCGTCGATGTTGGAAAGTTCCTGATAATGGCACAGCACGATTGCCTCGCGCTGGCGTTCGGGCAGCGCCTGCAGGGCCCGGTCCACCTGTGCGCCCAGCTCGGCCGCCTCCAGCCCCCGGTCGGGGGCGGGGCCCGGATCAGGCCGGTCCGGCGGCTCCGCCATCGGCGTTTCCCGCCGCTTGCGCAGCCGGTCGTAGCAGAGGTTCAGGGCGACCCTGTGCAGCCACGTGTCAAAGCGGGCCGCGCCCGGTTTCCAGGCCGGAGCCTGTTTCCAGACGCGCAGGAAGGCTTCCTGAGCGACGTCATCGGCCTCGGACGGGTCGGCGAGCATGCGGCGCGCGAGCGCGAGCAGGCGCGGCAGCTTGCGGGCCACCAACGCCTGCACGGCCGCGGGATCGCCGCGGCCGACGCGTCGGATCAGATCCTCGTCCGGGTCCGTCGCGCCGGCCAAGACGCGCGCGATTACTTCTTCGCCGGAGCCCGGGCCGCGCGCGCCGCGGCGGCCGCCGCCTGGCGTTCCTGCGGCGTGATGAAGCCGTCCTTGTTCGAGTCCAGCCGGTTGAAGGCGGCCACCGTGGCGGCGTCGTACTCGGCCTGGGTGATGGCGCCGTCGTTGTTGGTGTCCATCGGGCCAACGCTCTGGATCGGGCGCTGGTTGCGGCTCATCGCGGCGGTGAACTCGGCCTTGCTGATCGACCCGTTCTTGTCGGTATCGAGGGCCGTGAACTGGCGATCCATGCGCGCGCGGATCGCGGCGTCACGGGCGGCCTGCATCTCCGCCAGGGTCACGCGGCCGTCCTTGTTCCCGTCCATGGCCGTGAACGAGCGACGTTCCAGGGCCTGCGCCTCGGCGCGGCTGACACGTCCGTCGCGATCGGTGTCGGCGGGATGGGTCTGGGCCGGCGCGGCCTTGCCCTTGGGGGCCGTCTGGGCGGTCGCCGTGGCGCCGATCGTAGCGGCGGCGGCGGCCAGCGAAAGTCCGATGCCCATCAGGGCGCCCTTGCTCATCTTCATGGTCGTCGTTTCTCCCCGGCCGTGCTCGGCCTTCGGTTGCAGGATTGAACCCTACTAAGGCGAAAATCCGTCGTTGCGCGAGAGGGTTCTGTCGAAAGCCGCGCGCGCGAGGGCGCGGACGCGGATCAGCTCAGCGGTCAAGGTGTTGTAATCCGGCGCATTTCCAGCCGCGGCGAGCAGCGCCTTGAAGGCGTCCGGCTCGGCGTCGACATCGGTTCGTTCGTCGAGCGCCGCCTTCAGGAGCTGGGACAGGGCCTGTTGCAGGGACCACGCCTGCGCCAACGCCCGAAGGTCCTCCACGGGCGCGGCCCCGGCCGCTTCAAGCGCTTCCAGGGCGTCCAGTGTCCCGGCCCTGAGTGGCCCCCCCGCGCCGGCGTTGACGATCTGGAGGAACTGGGCGGCGAACTCGGCGTCCACCTGTCCCCCGGGCGCCAGCTTCAGGTCCCAGAAGCCTGACGGCGGCCGTTCCCGCTCCATGAGCGTACGCATTTCCCGCACCGCCCGGGCGGTTTCGGCCGGATCGCGCGGCTGGCGCAGGGCGTCCTCCACGGCCGCAGCGACCCTGGCGGCGAATGCCTGGTCGGTGCTCCACACGACCCTCGCCCGTGTCAGGGCCAGGAACTCCCATACGTCTGCGTCCTGGCCGTAGTAGGCCTGGAAGCCGGCGAGGCTGACCGCCACGGGGCCCTTCGCGCCTGACGGCCTCAGCTGCATGTCGATGTCGAACAACGGCCCCGCGGCGGTCGGCGCCGAAAGCGCGGCGATCAGGCGCTGAGTGAAACGGCCGTAGAAGGTTTCCGGGGCCCACTGCCGGCCATCGGAGTGTGCGCCCGGTTCCGCCTCGTAGAGCGTCATCAGATCAAGGTCCGACGTCGCCGTCATCTCCCGCGAGCCGAACTTGCCCAGTCCGAGGACCGCGACACTCCCCTGGATGCGTCCGCCGATACGCTCGACTTCGGCGAGCGCCGCCGGCCCGAGGGCCCGCACACACGCGTCCGCCAGGTCCGCGAAGCCGGTTCCCGCCTGCTCGGGCCCCGCCGCCCCGGACATGATCTGTACGCCGACCCGGAAGGCCTGCTCGCGCCACACGCGGCGCACCACGTCCATCGCCGCTTCGAAGCCCGGAGCTGCGGCGGCTTCCTCGATGATCTCGTCGCAGACGCCGCTGTCGTCAGCGATGGACTCGAAGAAGCGCGCGTCGAGCATCGCGTCCAGCGCAGCGGGGCGCCGCGACAGGGTTTCAGCGAGTCGGGGCGCGAGCGCCAACACTCGGACGACGAGGGCCAGCAGCCGCGGCTGTGCCAGAAACAGGGACTGCACCTGCACCCCGCCGGCGAGGCCGGAGAAGAAGAGCGAGAAGCGCCGGAACGCTGCATTGGGCACCCCGGTGGCGCTGATCGCCTCGAGCAGGCGCGGCGCAAGGCGGGTGAAGAGCTCCCGACCGCGCTCGGTCCGGGTGGCGGGAATGCGGCCGTGGTGCCACGCGCGGATCGTCGATGACACGGCCGCCGGGTCTTCGAAGCCCATGCGTGAAAGGGTGCGCAGGGTTTCGGGGTCGTCCTCGACGCCGGTGAATACCAGGCTGCCGACACTCGACGACAGCGACTCTTCGCCGGCGAAGAGTTCGCCGTAGCGCCGGTTAACCGTGCGGAGCGTCTCGGCGACCGAGGCGTCGAAAGCCTCAATCGAGGCCTCGCCAGCCAGGGCCGCAACCCTGCGCCGCTGGTCAGGATCCTCGGGCAGGGTGTGGGTCTGCTCGTCGTGAAGCATCTGTATGCGGTGTTCCAGCGCGCGCAGGCGCACATAGGCCTGCTCGAGATCCGACGCCGCGTCGGGCGCCACCTGGCCGGCGGCGACCAGGGCGTCGAGGGCCTCCAGGGTGCGCCGCGGACGCAGGGAGGCGTCGCGGCCTCCCAGTATGAGCTGCTGGGTCTGGGCGAAGAACTCGATCTCCCGGATTCCGCCCGCACCCAGCTTCAGGTTGGCCCCAGCCGCCTCCAGTCGCTCGTCGGCGCGGAAGACGTGGATCTGGCGCTTGATCGAGTGAATGTCAGAGACCGCGGCGTAATCCAGGCTGCGACGCCAGACATAGGGCTTCAGGGCGTCGAGGAAGGTGCGGCCGCGTTCCAGGTCGCCGACCACGGCGCGAGCCTTGATGAACGCCGCGCGCTCCCAGTTCTGCCCGACCGTCTCGTAGTAGGTCTGGGCGGCGGACACCGAAACCACCGGCGGCGTCGAAGACGGGTCGGGCCGGAGCCTCAGGTCCAGGCGGAAGACATAGCCCTCCACGGTCCGGTCGTTGAGGAGGTTCGTCAGCGTCTGGGCGAGGCGATTGACGAAGGCCTGGGGCTCGACCCCGTCGGCGAGCGGCAAGGCCGCCGGCTCGTAGAAGAGCGACAGGTCGATGTCGCTCGAGTAGTTCAGCTCGAAGGCGCCCCATTTGCCCATGGCGAAGCCGAAGAAGCCGGGTATGGGACCCGCCACCTCATCCGGGTCGCCGAGCAGCCGGCCGCGACGGCGTTCAGCATCGGCGGCGAAGGCCACGCACGCCGTGGTCGCGACATCTGCAAAGCGGGTCAGCGCTCCGGTCACCTTGTCCAGGTTCCAGACGCCGCCGAGATCGGCAAGGGCAGTCAGCAGATGCAGGTCTGCCTTGAGTTCGCGCAGCCGCTGCTTGAACCCGTCCTGCGACAGGCCCTCCCCCGCCAGACGGCGCGCGTCGCCCAGAATCTCCTCCAGCCGGGGAGCCGGTGGGGCTTCCAGGTTCGCACGCAATCGTTCGGGCCATCGCCGGACGATCGTCTTCAGGTAGGGCGCCGCCGCGAATACGGGCTCGAGAGCCGGCCATGCCTCGTCCAGAAGCGATCGCCATCCCGCAGCGTCCGCCGCGTCGGCGAGCCCCTCATGAAGACGCCCCGCCGCTGCGGCGTCGATGACCGGGCCACACGGGCCGATGAGTCGGGCGAGGGAGTTGCTCACGCCACTCGCCTAGCGGACTGCTAGGCCGGAGGGAACACCAGGGCGGCGCGCAGGCCTGGTCCCTTGCCGTCCACGACTCCCGGGCCTTCGTCGAGTTCCAGCCGGCCGCCGTGGGCTTCGGCCACCGCCGCGACCAGCGACAGACCCAGGCCCGACCCCGGCTCGGTCCGGCTGTTCTCCAGGCGCACGAACCGCTGCACCACGCGTTCGCGATCCTCATCAGGCACGCCGGGACCGGTGTCGGTGACCGAAAACTCCACTTCGCCCGAGGCCTTGCGGCGCGCGCGCAGCATCACGGCGCCGCCTTCGGGCGTGTACTTCAACGAGTTGTCGATCAGGTTGGCGAGCGCCTGGGCCATGAACTCGCGGGAGCCGAGGACGGGGAGGTCTTTCTGGATCTCGGCGCTGAAGTCGATCCCGTGCTCCTCGGCCGTGGGTTCGTAGAGCTCGGCGAGATCAGCCGCGAGGGCGGCAGCGTCGAACACCGACGGGTTCGGCGCCTGTCCGGCAGCCTGCAGTCGGGCGATGGCCAGCACGGTGTTGAACGTCTTCAGCAGGCCGTCAGCCTCGCCCAGGGCGGTCTCGAGCGCCTGTACCGCGTCCGCCTTGCCGGCTTCGGCGTCGATCAGAGCAACCTCGAGCTTGGCGCGCATGCGGGTGAGCGGCGAGCGCAGGTCGTGGGCAACGGCGTCGCCCGCGTGCCGGATGGCTGCGATCGAAGCCTCGAGGCGGTCGAGCATGGCGTTCAGGTTGATGGCGAGTTCATCGTACTCGTCGCGAGCGCCGCGAACCGGGGCGCGGGCGCGCATGTCACCGTCACGAACCGCCGCCACGACCTGGTTCAGGTTGCCCATGGCGCGCTCGACGCCTCGGCTTATCAGGACCCCGCCGCCGAGCCCCAGCAGAACGACCAGTGCGCCGGCGCCCCACAGCGCCTGGGTGACGCGACCAAGGTGCTCCTCGGAATCGCCGATGTCCACCCCCACGAACAGGCGTCCGCCCGCCGTCAGCGGCTTCTCGACGCCTCGCGCAGGGCGACGCTCGACCCGCCCCTGCTCGTCCGCCTGGCTGATGCGGAAGTCTTCCCAGGTCTCGCGGCCGGTGAAGCCGGTGATCGGGCTCTCGGAGATGTTGCCGGTCACCGGCCGGCCCTGGGCGTCACTGAGCAGGAACAGATAGGGGCCGCCGCGCAGGGTGCGCTCCACGAGCGCCTGGTTCAGGGCGTTTGCGCCCTGGGCGCGGTAGACGGCCTCCAGGGCGGAAACCTCCCGCCGGATCTCGTTCTCCGCGCGTCGCCGCGCTTCGGCGGCCGTCGCCACATAGATGTACGCGAGCAGCGCGCTGGCCGAGGCTGCGAACAGCGCCAGGAACAGCAGGGTGAGCCGGAAGGGCGTGCGCCGGAAAAGCGAGGGCAGGCGCATGGGTCAGTCCGGGCCGCGGGGCCTCAGGCCTCCAACCGGTAGCCGGCGCCGCGCACCGTCTGCAGCATGGCCTTGTCGAACCCCTTGTCGATCTTCGAGCGCAGGCGGCTGATGTGCACGTCGATGACGTTGGTCTGGGGGTCGAAGTGATATTCCCACACCTTCTCCAGCAGCATGGTGCGGGTGACCGACTGACCGGCGTGACGCATGAGGAACTCCAGCAACTGGAACTCCCGCGGCTGCAGGTCGATCTCCTGACCGGCGCGATGCACGGTCCGGCCGATGAGGTCCATCTCCAGATCGCCCACCTTGAGAACGGTCTGGACGGAGCCGGTCTCGCGCCGGCGGGCCAGGGCCTCGACGCGCGCAATGAGCTCGGCGAAGGCGTAGGGCTTCACCAGGTAGTCGTCACCACCGGCCTTGAGACCCGTCACCCGGTCCTCGACCTCGCCGAGCGCCGACAGGAACAGCACCGGCGTCTGGTCGCCCTCGCGACGCAGGGTCTCGACCATGGAGACCCCGTCCAGCTTCGGCATCATCCGGTCGACGACGTACACGTCGTAACCGCCCTTCTGGGCTTCCAGCAGTCCCTCCGCGCCGTCGGGCGCGTGAACGGGCTCGAGACCCGCTTCGGTGAGACCGCGCACCATCGCGGCGGCGGCGTCGAGGTCATCTTCGACGATCAGAACGCGCATGCTCAGGCCCCCCTGTCCGATGCTCTACTGCTTCTTGCTCAGCGGCGGAGCCTTGTTGCCCGACCGGCCCGGCGTCGTCTGCGCAGGCGGTGTCGGCGTCAACTCCATGGGAACCGGCACGTTGGCGGTCCCGCGACGGATCATCAGCAGGACGCTGGGCCGCTTGGCCGCGCGCATGCGCTCGACGATGCCCTGGACCTGAGCGACGCTGGTCGCCGGCTGGTTATCGACGCGCGTGATGACGTCGCCGGCGCGGATGGCGTCGCCCGCGGCCTGAGACCCGCGCGCCACGTCCGTAATGACAAGGCCGTTGACGCTGGAGGCGATGCCGAAGCGGCGGCGCGCCGCCTGATCGAGAGGCGCCACGTACAGCCCGCCGATGAAGGGGGTCCCGCCGCGCGTCGCTTCCGGCTCGGCCTCTTCCGCATCCGGAGTCTGGTTGGCGCGGGCGTTGAGCTCGCTCTCGGTCGGGCGAACGCCCGAGCGGACCTGCAGGGTCATGGGCCGGCCGTTGCGCAGAATTTCGACGCGCAGCATGTCGCCCGCGCGAGCGGAGCCGACGCGACGGGTCAGGTCGGTGTTGTCCTTCACCTTCTGGCCGTTGAGGCTGACGACGATGTCGCCCACCTCCAGGCCTGCCTGGTCTGACGGACCTCCATCGACCACGTCGACGATGATCGCGCCGTCGCGCGACGGCAGGTTCAGGCTCTCGGCCACCTCCTCGCTGATGGAGCCGATGGTCACGCCGAGGTAGCCGCGCTCGACCTTGCCGCTGGAGATCAGCTGCCGGGTGACACGGTCGGCCACGTCCGCGGGGATGGCGAAGCCGATGCCGGCCGAGACGCCCGTGGGCGTGAAGATGGCGGAGTTCACGCCGATGACGCGTCCGTAGATGTCGAAGGTCGGACCGCCGGAATTGCCGCGATTGATGGGCGCGTCGATCTGCAGGAAGTCGACGTAGGCGTCGCCGACGTTCCGCCCGTAGGCCGAGACGATGCCGGCGGTGGCCGAGCCGCCGAGGCCGAACGGGTTGCCGACCGCGATGACCCAGTCGCCGACGCGCGGCTTGGCCTGGGTCGAGAATTCGACAAACGAGAAGTTGCTGCCGTCGACCTTCAGGACGGCGAGGTCCGTGGCTTCGTCCCGGCCCACGACGCGGGCCTTCAACTCGCGTTCGTCGCGCAGGGTGACGGTGATCTCGCTGGCGCCGGCGACCACGTGGTTGTTGGTGACGATGTAGCCGTCGCGGGAAATGAAGAAGCCCGAGCCGGCGCCGAGCTGCTCAGGTGCGTTTCGGGGATCTGTCGGCTGTCCCTCCGGGGTCTGGCTTCCGGGGGGCTGCTGGGGGACGATGTCGAAAGGGAAGTTCTCGAACCCGGGGATATTGCGCAGCGACCGCGCATCGACGGCCGTCTTGGTCTCGATCGACACCACCGCGGGCGATACGCGGTCGATGATGTCGGCGAAGGACATCGGTGCGCCGGGCGGCGGCGCGAAGACCACCGGCCCCTGGGTTCGGACCAGCTGGGCCGCCTCGGGGGCGCTCTGGGCGTTGGCGCCGGGCCATGACATGCCCGCGCCCGCCAGGGCGGCGGCCGCAACACCCGCGCCCGCGAGGGCGCCCACGATGAAGGTCTTGTTCTTCAGCATCTTCAACTGACGCACCTGTCGCTTCGAACCACGTCCCGGACACGGAACGCTCGGGCCAAGATATAGTGGCTTCGCGCGCTTGCGCACGCACTTCAACTTACGCTTCGGTCATCCTGCGACTTTTCCGGTGGCGATGTCGCGGCGAAAGCGTGGCCGCCGTCGTCCGGTTGCGTCAAGGCCGCAAGCCGGGCCTCCTCTTCCGCGGACAGGGCCGGCGCGGCGGTTTCTGGCGCCGCCTTCCGCGCCCGCCACAGCAGCCATCCGCCGGCCATCAGCAGGATTACAGCCGGTGTCAGCCAAAGGGCCGCGTTGCCGGGAGAGAACGAGGGCTTGAACAGCACGAACTCGCCGTAGCGCTCGACAAGATAGCTGCGCACCTCATCGTCGCTACGGCCGGCGGAGACCTGTTCCCGCACGATCCGCCGCAGATCCTGGGCGATCTCGGCCTCGGAATCGTCGATCGACTCGTTCTGGCAGACGACGCACCTGATCTCCTGGAACAGCGCCCGCGCGCGCGCCTCCTGCTCGGGGTCGGGCAGCCGCTCGGCGGGGTCCGAGGCCGCACCCATGCACATCAGGGCCGCCAGCAGGACGAGGAACCGCTTCATTGCGCCGCCTCCCTGCGCCGGCCGGGCGCGAGCCGCAGCCGCCGGTCGCTCAGCGACACAAGGCCGCCCAGCGCCATGACCGCAGGGCCGAGGAAGATCAGCCGCGCCCAGGGGTTCCAGTAGGCCCGCACCAGCCAGCCCGGCGCGCCTTCGTCGGTCGCGCGCCGCTCGCCCAGCACGAGATAGATGTCGCTGAGGCCCTGGAAGCACAGCCCGACTTCGGTGGTCGTCTGGCCGCCCGCCGGGAAGAATCTACGTTCGGGCTGGGCGGTGCAAACAGTCCGCCCGTCGCGCGAGGCCCGCACCTGCCCCCGCTCCGCGAGGTAGTTGGGACCCTCGACGACCCCGGCGCTCTGAAGCGTCACGGCATATTCGCCAACGGCAAGACTCTCGCCCGGCGCCAGCACGCGCGCGGTCTCGAGCTTCCACCCCGTCTCGACGCAGGCGCCCAGCACGAACAGGCCGAGTCCCAGGTGACCGAGGGTGGTTCCCCAGGCCCCGCGAGGCAGGCCGCCCAGACGGCGCAGGCTCTCCTTCGCCGGAACCCGAAACAGGCGTACGCGCTCGGCGACCTCGGCGAGGGCGCCCGCCACCAGCCAGACGCCGATGCCGACGCCCAGCGCTCCGAAGGCCTTGCGCCAGTCGCTTACAGCCAGGGTGATGAGGGCCGCAGCGATGGCCAGGGCGGCGGCGGCCGTCAGCCGCTGCATCGCCCCCTTCAGATCGCCCCGCTTCCAGGCCAGGAGCGGACCGGCCGGAAGGATCAGGAGCGCGGCGGCCATCAGGGGCGCGAAGGTCAGGTTGAAGTAGGGCGGTCCGACGGAGATGGTCTCGCCGGTCGCCGCTTCCAGGATCAGGGGATAGAGGGTCCCCAGCAGCACCGTGGCGGTGGCCACCGACAGGAACAGGTTGTTGAGCACCAGCGCGCCCTCGCGGCTGATCGGCGCGAACACCCCTCCGGGCGCAAGGCTCGGGGCCCGCCAGGCGAACAGGGCGAAGCCGAGGCCGGCGGTGACGCCCAGAATGGCCAGCAGAACCATGCCGCGCGCAGGGTCCACGGCGAAGGCGTGCACCGACGTAAGGACGCCGGAGCGCACCAGGAAGGCCCCCAGCATCGAGAAGCTGAAGGCCATGAGCGCGAGGAACACGGTCCAGCCCGGCAGCGAGCCGCGTTTCTCCGTGACGATGGCCGAGTGAAGCAGGGCTGTGCCCACAAGCCACGGCATGAACGAGGCGTTCTCCACCGGGTCCCAGAACCACCAGCCGCCCCAGCCCAGCTCGTAGTAGGCCCAGAAGGCGCCCAGCGTGATGCCGACTGTCAGCAGACTCCAGGCCAGCAGCGTCCAGGGCCGCACCCACCGCGCCCAGGCGGCGTCCACCCGACCCTCGACCAGGGCCGCCACGGCCAGGGAGAAGACAACGGAAAAGCCGACGTAGCCCGCGTAGAGCGCCGGCGGATGGAAGGCGAGCGCCGGGTCCTGCAGCAGCGGGTTGAGGGAGCGTCCTTCGATCGGCACAGGGTCGAGGCGCGTGAAGGGATTGGACGCGAAGACCGCGAACGCCAGGAAGAGGACGCCGAGCACGCCCTGGGCGGAGACCGCGACCGCCCTCAGCCCCGCGGGCAGGCCACGTCCGCCCAGCGCCATGGCGGCGCCGAAGCCAGTGAGCGCGAGACACCACAGGAGAAGCGACCCCTCGTGACTGCCCCACACGCCGGCCACCTTGTAGAGCATCGGCTTGGCGGTGTGGGAGTTGGCCGTCACGTTCGACACTGAGAAGTCGGATGTGACGAAGGCGACCATCAGGCTGGCGAACGCCGCGGCGACGCACAGGAACACGGCCAGGGCCGCCCCCTCGCCCGCGCCGATGAACAGGCGCGAGTTTTTCAACCGCCCGATCCCCGAAAGCGCGGACTGGGCCGCCGACAGGGCGAGCGCCAGGGCCAGCGCGAAGGCGCCCAGTTCAGCGATCATGGCGCGACCGCCGACCCGGCGGGTTCGTCGCCGCGCCATTCGCCCTCGGCCTTTAGCCGGTCGGCGACCTCGCGCGGCATGTAACGTTCATCGTGCTTGGCCAACACGCGGTCGGCGCGGAACTCGCCAGTCTGATCGAAGGCGCCCTCGGCGATGACGCCCTGCCCCTCGCGGAACAGGTCGGGCAGGTCGCCCTGGAAGCTGACGGGCATGGTCGCCGCGTTGTCCGTGATCCGGAAAGTGACGGTTCCACCGGCCAGCTTTCTGACGCTCCCCGGCTCGACCAGCCCGCCCAGGCGTATGGTGCGGCCGGGCGGCAGCTGCTGCGCCTGCACCTCGGATGGGCCGTAGAAGAACACCACCGCATCGCGCATCGCCCACAGCGACAGGCCCACGGCCGCGGCCAGGACGGGCGCGGCCACGGCGACCACCATCAGGCGCCGGCGGGCTTTTCGGGAAGTCGGCAGGAGGGGCATGGCGGAGGGAAGATAAGGGTTGATGGAGAGACCGGAAGCGGCGTTTCAGCGGGCCGCCGCCTCGATGCGTTCGAGATCGGCGGGCCGGTCGCGGAAGAGAACGCGGGCGCGGGCCAGGGCGCGGCCGCGGGCGTCCTCGTCTCCGAGCACCGTGTAGGCGCGCACCAGCCGCGCCCAGCCTTGGGGATCGTCAGGGGCCTGCTGGAGCCGCTCGGCCAGACCTTCGACCATGCCGCGGATGGCCGCCTGCTGGTCCTCGGCGGGCGCGGCGGCCAAGGCTTCGGCGGCCGGATTGCCTGCCTCCACCCGCCGGATCTCGGACTCAAGGGCCTGACGGCGCTGGTCTCCGGGGGGAAGGGCGGCGGCAGCCTGCCGCCAGAGGGCCAGGCCGGCCTCCCGGTCGCCCGATGCGATCTCGGCCAGCCCCAGGAAATAGCGGGGCTCGGGCGCGTCCGGCTCCAGCGCCGCGGCGCGGCGGAAGGCCTGCATCGCGTCCGCGCCGGGCTGACCCCCGTTCAACCCGGTCAGGACTTCTCCCAGGGCGGTCCAGTCGGCGGCGGACTGGGGCCGCAGCTGAACCGCGCGTTCGAGCGCCCGCGCCGCGCCGATGGCGTCGCCGGCCTGGGCGCGCGCGCGTCCCAGGAAGCTCCAGACCTGGGGATCGGTCGGCCGCTCGGCGGCGATCTCGGCGAGGACGGCGGCCGCCTGTCCCGCGTCGAGGCTGGCAGGATCCGCCGCGCGCCAGGCCTTCACGCGTGCGGCATACGGCTGGTCCGGTCGGCCGGGCGATCCCCTGGTCAGATAGACTCCGACAGCCCCGAGCACGGCCGCGCCGATAGCGGCAAGGACGGCGATCCGCTGGCCGCGGGGAGCGGCGGCGGTCTCGGGGACGGCCTGGTCGGCGGCGGCGATCAGGCGGCGGCCGGCCTCGGCCCGCGCCGCTTTCCATTCCGCCTCGCCCAGCAGACCGCGCGCGCGCAGCTCATCCTGTTCGGCCAGGTGCCGCCGGTAGACGGAGGCTGCCGGGTCTTCGGCGGGCGCCGGCGTCCGCGCGCCCGCTCGCCACAGGACAACGGCCGCGGCGGCGGCGGCAATCAGGGCGGCGGCGATCCAGAAGACGAGCACGCCGCCCGTTTAGACGTTCAGGCCACGTCTTGCGAGGGGACTCCGGCTCCGGCGACCGCGGCGCGGCGGCGCACGATCTGGGCCGCCTTCGGATTCTCCGCGCAGCCGAGGAACTCGGCGGCGAGCTCGAGATACTGATGCGCTACGGCGGGATCCCGCGCCTCGCCGCCGTTGAGCATGTGGACCAGTTCGTCCGCATAGATTTCCAGCCATTCGGACAACGCCTCCGCCACCTGGGTGCGCAAGGCGCCGAATCCGCCGGACGCCGCCGCATGCCGGGTTTCGCCCAGAAGGGTGAGAAGGCCTCGCGCCGGCTCGACGAACCTCGGATCCGGCGGCGCGTCCAGGCGCGGCGCAGGTCGGGTCATGCGACCGGTCAGGCGGACCTCCTGCATCGGGAGCGCATGTTCGACGGCCTTCTCGGCCTCGCGCAGGCGGGTTTCGATAGCCCCGGCGATCATCTGCCTGGACTGCGCCACCCTGCGCCCCCAAGGTCCATCGCGCGACAGATCGACGGAGTGTTCCAGCTCCGCCAGGATGTCCCCGGCGAGCCGGGCGTGGGCGGCCGCAACGTGGGCCGCGGCCGCGCCGCCGGACGGATCGAACGCCTTCAATCCCGCCACGTGCCGTTCGGCCAGGGCGAGGATTCGTTCCCCGAAGCCACGAAGCTCGGAATCCGCCAGGTATCTGTCACCCGCACGATCCGTCAGCAGTGAGATCGGCCGCAGGATCAGGGCGGCTTCCTCCAGCTGGCCCAGGACCATTTCCATGAGACGCGGCGCGGAATCCTCGCAGACAGACGTCGCGTCCTTGAAGATAAGACGAAGCACCGCGGCGCGCTCCTCCGTGGCCTTGCCCAGCCAGTCAGGCAGCCGGGCCAGGGCGAGGCGGGCCAGGGGCGCAAGCTTGAAGTAGAGCGCAAGTTCTCGCGCCTGTCCGGTCTCCTCCGCTCCGCAGAGGCCTTCCTCGAGAAGCCGCGCAGCCTCGCGGCACAGCACGTTCAGTGTTTCGGGCGCCGGGTCGTAGTCAGGCTCCCAGAGTTCGAAATCCCGTGTCGCCACCTGCATCGCCGGCGAGCAGTGTTCGCCGAGCGCCTTCCAGACGCCCGTCAGCAGCGAGGGCGGGAACACGGGCGTGGACACGCCGTCGGGACGGGCGCGAAACAGTGGGAGGACCGGGGCGAACGCGGCCTGACGCGTGCGGCGGCGCATTTGCTCCTGCAGGACGATGTCCAGGACCGGGGCGAACTCTTCTCCGCCCGCGCCCAGGGCCGCAGCCAGCCGCCCGAGCGCCGCGTCGGGGGTTGCCGCGATCAGGGACCGCACAGCCTTTAGCTGGGCCGCTGTAGGCATTTCCAGGCGCGCTCCGCGGCGACTCGACTGCCGTCAGTTTGAACCGGCCGGGTTAAGATTGACTGAGGGGCCTCAGACCTCGGCCGCCGGCAGCTCCACGGTGACCTTCAGCCCGCCCATCGAGGACGCATCAAGCGTGACGCCGCCCCCATAGGCGCGCGCGAGCTCATCCACGATGGAGAGGCCGAGTCCCGAACCGGGCGCGGACTCGTCCAGCCGCGACCCGCGCTTGAGCACCTCGTCGCGGCGTTCCGGGGGCAGCCCGTCGCCATCGTCTTCGACCGTCAGCCGCAGGCGCCCGAGGACTCCGGTCAGCCCCGCTGTGGCCCACACCTTGGACCGGCCGTACTGGCATGCGTTCTCGAGGATGTTTCCGACGATCTCCTGGAGATCCTGGCGCTCGCCGCGGAAACAGAGGCCGTCCTCGACCCGCCAGTCGATCTCGACGTCCTTCTCCTGAAAGACGCGCTCCAGCATCACCGCGAGTTCCTCGACCACGTCCTCCACCGCCGTGCGCTCGCCAGCGCTCTGGGAGCGGGCAGCAGCGCGCGCCCGGCGCAGATGGTGATCGACCTGGCCACGCATGATGGTGGCCTGGCGACGAACCACGTCGGCCAGGGTGTTCTCCTCCGCCCCCGCCTCGGTCAGCATGACCGAAAGAGGGGTCTTGAGGGCGTGAGCGAGGTTGCCGACGTGCGTCCGCTGGCGCTCGACGACCTCCTGGTTGCTGTCGAGGAGGGCGTTCAGTTCCCGCGCCAGGGGTTCGATTTCCTGCGGGTATGCCTGATTCAGGCGCTGGAGCTTGCCCTTGCGCACATCGGCGATCTCTCGTCCCAACAGGAACAGTGGGCTCAGACCGATGCGCACCTGGAAGAAGACGGCCGCGACAAGGCCGGCGCCCAGGGCGATCAGCGACGCCGCTGTCAGCCAGGCGAACCGTTCCGCGTCGCGATCGATCTCGCTGCGGTCCTCCGCGGCAATGAAGATGAGGGGTTCGGTGCGAGGCTTGACCAGCGCCATCATGGCCACCGTCCGCACGGGCTCGCCCGCGGCGCCGATGCTGTCGTAATAGACCGGCCGCCCCATGTTCTCGATCAGGGGCTCCAGACCGGCCGGCGGCCCCGTCAGCTCCGAGTCCAGCAGTGAACGCGACCGCACCAGCGGTCGTATGCCCTGGGGGGTCGGTTCGGCGATCTGCCAGTAGCGGCCCGAGTAGGTGCGCGTCGCCCGGGCGTCGATGAGCACCGGAGCCTCGACCAGGCCCTGGTCGGTGACCGTTGTCCGCGCCAGCAGCCCCTCGGCCACCTCGAACACGGCCTTCTCGAACCGGCTCACTGTGGCCTGACGATAGAAGATGTTCAGCGCCACGCCGGCGGCGATCAGGGCGGCGATAATCCACACCGCCGCCAGCCAGATGAGACGGCGGACCAGGGAGGTTCGCGACGGCGCAGGACGCCGGCCCGCCTCGACAGGCGCGTCAGTCGACAGGCTCGCCCTCCAGCGGGGTCAACCGATAGCCGAGCCCGCGCACCGTCTCGATCCGTTCGGCGCCGATCTTCTTGCGCAGGCGGCCGACGAAAACCTCGATCGTGTTCGAATCGCGGTCGAAGTCCTGGTCGTAGAGGTGCTCGACGAGCTCGGTGCGGCTGATGACGCGGCCCTGGTGCATCATCAGGTAGTGCAGAAGGCGGTATTCGAGCGACGTGAGACGCAGCGGCTCGCCGTTGACTGAAGCCCGCGCGGCGCGGGGATCGAGTCTCAGCCCGCCGCAGGTCAGGGCCGGAGTGGCGTGGCCGGCGGCGCGGCGAAGCAGGGCGCGCAGGCGGGCCAGCAGTTCTTCCGTGTGGAAAGGCTTTGTCAGGTAGTCGTCGGCCCCTGCGTCGAAGCCGGAAACCTTGTCCGACCAGGCGCCTCTCGCCGTCAGGATGAGGACCGGCGTGGTCTTGCCCTCCCGGCGCCAGCGCTCGAGCACCGAGACGCCGTCGATCTTGGGCAGGCCCAGGTCGAGCACGATGACGTCATAGGGTTCGGTATCGCCGAGGAAGTGGGCTTCCTCGCCGTCGGCGGCGTGGTCGACAGCGTAACCGGCGTCGTCCAGCGCCGCCTTCAACTGGCGGGACAGGTCGGGATCGTCTTCGACGAGCAGCACGCGCAACGGCTATTCCCTCCCGATGATCGCGCCCGTCCGGGCGTCGACGATGTAGTCGATCCGCTGGCCGTCATTGGACTGCCAACGGACCCGATAACGAGGCTGCCCGCCCGGTCCGGTTTCAGGGAAGCTGTCGAGGATGCGGCCCGGCGTACGGCGCTGGATCTGCGGCAGCACCTCACGCAGGGAAACCCGGCGGCCCTCGCGAACGGCCTCGCGCACGTCATCGCGGGCGGGTCCGCGACGTTCGGCGCGGCGGTCGTCGTCATTGCCGCGACCGCGGCCGCGTCCACGGTTCTCTCCGCCGCGGCCCCGGTCCTGGAAGCTCGCAGCGGCGACCCGGTCGTCCCGGTCGCGCGCGCGGCGCTCCTGCGCCTGCGCCAGGTCGGGCGCGGCGAGCAGGAGGATGGCGGAAAGTACGGCGAGCGTTCTCATGGTGATGAACGATCTAAGGGGGGACGCCTGAACGGCGACTGAACACGGAGTTTAGCGTGGTTCACCCGCCAGACCCCGCAAATTCGGCTGACAGGTGTGCAAATCGGCGCACCTTCAGCGACGCCGCGGCGTATAGGGTCGTTCACGGCGCCATTGTTCCGCGAAGGCCTCCAGCGCCGGATCCACTGTCTCCGGCAGATGCAGGACGAGACGCGCCTTCAGGTCTCCGCGCTTGCCGGTCCGCGGATCCGTTCCCCCCCGCCCCTTCAGCCGCAGGATCGTGCCGGAGTTCGACCCTTTCGGGACATTCAGCGATACGGGGCCCTCGGGCGTCGGCGCCTGCACCTTCCCGCCGAGCACGGCGTCGGGGATCGATACCGGCAGATCCATCATCAGATCGCTGCCGTCCTGCTGGTAGATCGGATGCGGCTTGATGTGCAGTTCGATGAGCGCGTCGCCCGCCGCGCCGCCCCGGCCGGCCTGCCCCTGGCCCTTGAGCCGCATGACCTGCCCTTCGGCAGCGCCCTTCGGGATGGTCACGTCGAGGGTGCGGCCGTCGCTGAAGGCGATGCGCCGCGTGGTTCCCATGATCGCGTCCTCGAGATCGATATCGAGCCGCGCGCGCACATCGACCCCGCGCGGGGCGAAACCGCCCCCCCGGCCGGGCCGTTCGGCGCCCATGCCGCCGCCGAACATCGAGAAGATCTCGTCGAGGTCGACGCCTTCGAAATTCCCGCGATACCCTTGCGGGCCCCCGGCGCCGAACGGCGATCCTCCGCCTGCGTGCCCCCGGAAGGTCTCCCTTCCGTCTGCGTCGATCTCGCCGCGGTCGAATTTCTTGCGCTTCTCGGGATCGCCCAGGATGTCGAAGGCGGCGCTCACGCGCTTGAATCGCTCCTCGGCCTTGGCGTCGCCCGGGTTCTTGTCGGGGTGCAGCTCCTTCGCCAGCTTGCGGAAAGCCTTGCGCACCTCGTCCTGGCTCGCGCCGCGGGCGACACCCAGTTCCTTGTACGGATCGTTCGCCAATTCAGCTTCCCGGTTAGGCTCAGGTTCGGCCGAAGCACTTAGTCCCTTGCCGCGGCGACGCAAGTTCTGCGGACATGTGCATCCGGAAGCGGCGCGGGAACTCCGTTCTTCGGATTGCTTCGCCTACGAAGCGAGTTACAGTCCCCCTACCGCAAAGGGGGACCCTCATGGACTGGAAGAATCTCTTTCTGACGGCCGACGGCCGCATTGGAAAAAAGGATTTCTGGATCGCCTGGCTGATCCTGTTCGCCGCCGGTTTCGTCGCCGGCCTGATTCCCGTGATCGGGGGCTTCATCGGTCTGGCGCTGATCTACCCGAACGTCTGCATTTTCTCGAAGCGTCTGCATGACTTCGACAAGACCGGCTGGCTCGCCGCCCTGCCCTACGTCGTCAGCATTGTTTGCGTGGTCCTGATCTTCGTCACCGGCGGGGGCGCCATGCTCACGGCCGCGATGGCCGGAAACCAGGGCTCGGACGCCGCCGCGGCGGCCGCCGCAATGGGCGGAGTCGGCATGGCCATGTTGTGGGTCGCGGTGATGTTCCTGTTCGGCATCGGCTTCCTGCTCTGGGTCGGCCTCACCAACGGAACGCCCGGCCCGAACAAGTACGGCCCGCCCCCGGGGGAATCGGTTCCCGCCGCGGTCTGATCGAGACCGAAGCATCCGGACCGGGCCCCCCCCAAGGGGGGCGGGGTGGGTTTGTGGGGGCCCCC
>JAEZEZ010000087.1 GCA_023432855.1 Pseudomonadota bacterium
CGACCGAGGAGAATAGCAGGGCGCGGGTGTATTGCCGCCGGGCGGTTCGCTCGAAGAGGGCGTCGATCGCCTCGGGGGCCAGGGCGTGCTCGGCGGCGGCCCGGGCCATGACGGCGACCGGGCTCAGTCGTGCGAATCGCTCGAAGACGTCATCGAGGACCATGGTGCCACCCCCGTGGAATGTCTCGATCTCCCGGTGTGGCTGCACTTTAGCAGACGTAGCACTCCACCTTCAAAGCCCTGGAGTGTAAGCTCACCGCGAGGAGGTCTGCGATGGCGAAGCCGAGGCGCAATTTCACCCGCGAGTTCAAGGTCGAGGCGGTCCGGCGGATCGCCGCCGAGGGCAAGAGCCTCGCCGAGGTCGCCCGCGAACTCGGGCTGGGCGAGAGCCTGCTGAGGAGTTGGAAGACGGCCCTGGCCGCCGAGGGCGACCAGGCCTTTCCCGGCAAGGGCAACGCCCCCGCCGCCGAGGAGGAGGTGCGTCGCCTCTGGGCAGAGAACCAGAAGCTCCGCATGGAGCGCGAGATTTTAAAAAACCAGGACGGCAGAGCCGGCTTGATCAGGATCTCCTTGAGCGACTGTAGGTAGGCCGCGGGGTCGCGGCGGAAGCGATGGCCCATCGCCCTGACCTCCTGCCTCCGCTCCAGCCCACTGCGGAGCGATCGCCACGCCGCGGGGTCCGATGGCGCCAGATCGGCTCCCTCGATCGGCCGGAGCCGGGTCGCCGTCGCCGAGACCAACCGCACCGAGCCCCGCACCACCATCCCCGGCGACGCCACCTTGCGGCCGCTGCATCGCCGCTCGTGATGGCGATACGAGCCGAACAACTGCTCCAGGTCGTTGTTGGTCCGCGGCAGGCCGGCCGTGTCATAGCAGGCGAACAGCCCCGCCCAGTAGCTCCGCGTCACCTTCAGGAAGTGGCCGATCGCATCATCCAGATCCCCGGCCGCATCGCGATGCCGCTCGATCGCCCCCATCAGCCCGGCGAACCGACGCCGCACCCCGGCGGCGTCGAGCCCCTTCTTGTTCCGCAGGATCGCCGCCGCGCGATGCACCCGGCCGAACGCCACACTCACCTCGGGCCACTCCGACTCGGTCGCCTCCAGGCCCCGGGCGAGGATCGACCGCAGCCTCGTCAGCTCCCTCGGGAGCCCCTTTTG
Source organism: Pseudomonadota bacterium (assembly GCA_023432855.1). Classification (GTDB taxonomy): domain Bacteria; phylum Pseudomonadota; class Alphaproteobacteria; order Caulobacterales; family Caulobacteraceae; genus JAEZEZ01. The sequence goes on from JAEZEZ010000087.1 coordinate 1,161, forward strand.
GCGCCGACCTCGTCCAGGCTCGCGGCGACCTTCGCCAGCCGGTCCCGCAGCACCAGGCCCGAGGCCACCAGCGGCGGCCGGCCGTCGTCGGTCAGCGACGTGCGGACCGCGGCGCAGTAGCCCCGGATCGCCGTCGCCTCCTCGTCGTCGCGTCCCTCGACGGCCCGCTCGATCGGGCGGACGCCCCGCACCTTCTTCTTGAGGGGGACCTTGGCGTGGCGATCGGCCTCGTAGATCGGCCGGGCCGCCTCGCGGAGGTAATGGAACTGGCAGAGCTGGTGGGGCACGCCGGGCAGGGCCAGGGCCACGGCGTCGCGGATCGAATGCTGGCCGTCGGAGATCACGCCGACGATCGGCACGCCGGCGGCCCCCTCGTCCTCGGGCTGGAGGGCGGCCTTCACCTCGCCGAGGAGCTTGGCCAGGTCGGCCCGGCAGGAGGAGAGCAGGCTTTTGGCCAGGAGGATCTCGCCGGAGAGGACGTCGCGGATGACCCACAACACCTCGTGGCCGACGTCGGGCTGGAGGCCGTCGATCGCCAGGATCACCCGCCCGGCCTCGGCGACGACCCGCCTCAACCTGGTGGGGTTGGACAGCGAGAGGGCGAGCAGCTCGTCGTAGCGGTCCAGCAGGCAGGCGACGCTCCGCACGCAGATGGACACGCCACGCCGGACCAGCTCGGCGTGGATCTCGGTGATGCTGCGGTGCTCGGCATGGCGAAGCCGGCCGATCGTGGCGATGACATCCAGGCCGAACTCCTGCTGGGGCAGGGCGATGGCCCCCTCGGCCTCGGCGCGGAGCGAGACGTTGTGACGCGGGCAGTCGGGATTGCGGCAGCGTCGGACCTGGACGGCGAATCGGGTGAGCCCCTGGAGGGTGGCGACGACGCGATGGCCCTTGTAGGCGGCCCAGAGGGGCCGGTCACACCCGGGGCAGGTGCGGGTGGCGGTCGTCAGCTCGACGGTACGGGTGGGGGCCGGTCGTGGCGTCCGCTTGGGCCTGGGCATCGGTGGACTCCTGGGAGGGCCCCCCAGGAGAACCGATGGCGGACTTCCAATCAAGCCGGCTCTGCCGTCCTAGAAAAAAAGTCCCGGACGTCGCCGAACGGCTGACGGCCCTGGTCGAGGAGGAGACCGGCGGCGACCCGATGAGCCAACGGAAGTGGGTCCGCAGCAGCTTGCGTCGCCTCGCCGGCCGATTGCGGAAGGTCGGCACGGCGATCTCCCGGGGGACGGTCGGGCGGCTCCTGAAGCGGCTCGGCTTCTCGCTGAGGGCCAATGAGAAGCGGCTGACCGGCCCGCCCCACCCGGACCGGGACCGCCAGTTCCGCTACATCGGCCGGCTCCGCGGGCGATTCCTGAAGGCCGGCCTGCCGGTGATCAGCGTCGATGCCAAGAAGAAGGAGTTGGTCGGCGACTTCAAGAACGCCGGCCGGGCCTGGCGGCGCGAGGCCGAGGCGGTCAACGCCCACGACTTCCCCGACGACGCCACCGCCCGGGCGGCCCCCTATGGGGTCTACGACCTGGCCAGGAATCACGGCCACGTCACGGTGGGCACGTCGGCCGACACGGCGGAGTTCGCCGTCGAGGCGATCGCCTCGTGGTGGGAGGAGGTCGGCTCGAAGAGCTATCCGGGGGCGGGCAAGATCCTGATCCTGGCCGACTCGGGCGGGAGCAACAGCTGCCGGACCCGGCTGTGGAAGCTGCGGCTCCAGGAGCACCTGGTCGATCGCCTGGGGCTATGCGTGACGGTGTGCCACTACCCGAGCGGGGCGTCGAAGTGGAACCCGGTGGAGCACCGGCTGTTCGGCCCGATCAGCGTGAACTGGGCGGGCAAGCCGCTGCGATGCCTGGGGACGATGCTGGGCTACATCCGGGGGACGGCGACGGCGACGGGCCTGGAGGTGGCGGCGAGGTTGGTGGAGAAGGTGTACCCGACGAAGATCGAGGTGACGAAGCAGCAGATGAGGGGCGTGCGGCTGATCCGTCACAAGGTATGCCCGGACTGGAACTATACGATCAGGCGGGGTTGGGGCACTGCATCCGTACGGGGAAAAGACGAATGACAATGCGGAATTGTTCTTGGACGCCCCCTAACCCGACGAAGTTCAGCAGCGATTCGTCGCCGAACTCATCGATCTTGTTGGCGTCGCCTAGTGGGTCATTTGTCTTGAGGGTATCCATAACGACCTCGGACCTGGTAGTATCGACGTCCTCCGATCACAGGGGGGCCACCGATG
>JAEZEZ010000040.1 GCA_023432855.1 Pseudomonadota bacterium
ACGCGAAAACGCACGTTCTGACCCATGCCCTCCACTATGGCTCGTCGGTGTTCGAGGGTGAGCGTATGTATGGCGGCGAAATCTTCAAGCTGACCCCTCACAGCGAACGTCTGAAGCGCTCGGCGGAACTGCTGGATTTCGAGCTTCCCTACAGCGTGGCCGAGATCGACGCCGCCTGCAAGGCGACCTGCGAGAAGATGGGCTATGACGACTGCTACATCCGCCCCGTCGCCTTCCTCGGGGCGGAGCACATCAGCGTCTCGGCCCTGAAGAACAAGGTCCACGTCGCCATCGCCGCCTGGGAATGGCCCAGCTATTTCGACGCCGAGACCAAGGCGAAGGGCATCCGGCTGGAGTGGGCGAAGTGGCGCCGTCCCGACCCTTTGACGGCGCCGTCCAACTCCAAGGCGGCCGGCCTCTACATGATCTGCACCATGTCCAAGATGGCGGCCGAGCGGCGGGGCTACGCCGACGCCATGATGCTGGACTGGCGCGGCTATGTGGCCGAGGCCACCGGCGCCAACGTCTTCTTCGTGCGCGACGGCGTGCTGCACACCCCGCCGGTGGACGGCATCCTCGACGGCATCACGCGCCGGACGGTGATCGATCTGGCCCGTGCGCGCGGCCTGGAGGTGAAGGTGCGCCTGTTCGAGCCCGCCGAGCTCGCCACCTTCAGCGAGTGCTTCCTCACCGGCACCGCCGTGGAGGTGACGCCGGTCAGCGAGATCGGCGAGTTCCGCTTCACGCCCGGCGACATCACCCTGGCGCTGATGGAGGACTACAGCCGGCTGGTCAGGCGCCAGGACGCCGCCGTCGCGGCTTGATGCGGCTCAGGCCGGCGGCTGCTCGGCAGCGCGCCGCGCCTCGCGCCGCCGGCGCAGCCAGCGCAGGCCGAACCAGAGCAGCGGGCCGAACACCAGGGCGAAGGGCGCCAGCACCGCCAGGATGACGAGGATCGCGGCCAGCCCGCCGAAGAAGTAGCCGGCGACGCCCTCGAACGCCTCGCGCAGCGGGCGGAACGCGCTGTCGGGCGCCATCACGCCCTGCGACACGTAGTCGATGGTCAGGCGCGAGGTGGCGATGCGGGTGCGCATCACCGTCAGCTCCGATTCCGTGGCGTCGATCTCGCCCTGGACGCGGGCCAGCTCGCGTTCGACCTCCAGCAGCTCCTGCAGCTTGCCGGGCCGCGAGGCGAGCAGGGCCTCCAGCCGGTCGCGCAGCGACTTCTTGGCCCGCAGCGCCGCCTCGGTGTCGACGATGGCGCGGGTCAGGTCCTCGGCCTCCACGGCCGAGTCCGCAAGGCGGCCTCCTGCCCCTTCGGCGTCGGCCTGCAGCCCCGTGCGGAAGCGGTTCAGCCAGGCGGGGGTGGCGCGCAGCACCAGCCGGCCCGACGCCGCGTCCTCGCCCTGGGTCGTGATCTGGGCCTCGACCAGCTGACAGGTCTGGGCTCCGGCGTCGGCGCAGGCCTTCTCGTGCCTGGCCAACAGGTCGGGCAGGCGCTTCACCGGCGCCTCCAGCCGGTAACGGTAGGCGTAGGCCATCATCGGCAGCAGGGCCGAGGGTCGCTGCGCCTGCGGCTGGTCGGCCGGCGGGGCGGCGGCGTCGGCCGCCATCTCCGCCGGGGCGGCGCCGGGGGAGGCCGCCGTCTCCATGGCCGGCGAGGCGACGCCCGCGTCGCCCGCGCCGTCGTTGCAGCCGGCCACGGCGAACGCTGCGACGAGCGCGAAAACCAGGTTTCTCATGGAGCGTCCCCTCGATCCGCCGGCGAGCTTAGCAGCGGCGGGAACGCGCGCTAGTCCCGCTCGCCGAACATCTCGCGGAACAGCGCCCGCAGCCCCCCCTGCACCTGGGACACTTGGAACAGGGCCCCATGGCCCGACAGCCCGGCCAGGGGATGCAGGGTCACGCCCGGCTGACCCTCGAGGAAGGTCGCGTGATAGGTGTCCTCGGGCATCTCCGAGCCGTAGTAGAGGTGAATCTCGGACCCCGGCTGCCGCGTCAGGCGTGCGCGGAAATCGCGCCTCTCCTCCGGCACGCCGTGCAGGATGCGGTCGGCGAACACGGCGGTGCGGTAGTCGCGGTTCTTGGTGTCCGCAACCAGGGCGACGGGCGCGGAGAAGGCGAGCACCCTGGCCGCGCCCAGGTCCAGCCCATAGGACACAGCGCCCATGCCGCCGGCCGAGTTGCCCACGGTGTGGACGGTCTCGATCCCCCTGTCGGCGGTCAGGGCCTTCAGGGCGTCGATGGTCTGATCGTAGTCCTCGCCCAGCGACTTCACGCCGTCGAAGAAGCCGATGCGCCGCCGGTCGCGCAGGTAAATCGCCGTGAGGTCGAGCGCGGCCAGGTACCGGTCGAACACCGGCAGCGGCATGACCATGCGGTCGGCCAGGCCCGTGAAGACGATCACCGCCGTGCGGCGCCCGCCCTCGGCGACGATGAAATCGCCGGCCCCGTCCTCGTCGGAGATCGGCGCCCGCTTCAGCTCCTCATCCGTCGGACAGTCCGGGCCCAGGGTCTGCATGGCCTGCTCGACGCTGGGCTTCAGCTCGGGAAGGATGGCGCGCAGGGTCTCGGACCGCCGCGCGCCCGGAAATCGTTTCAGCGCCGCCGCCAGCGCCACGCTCGCCTCGGGGATCCGTCCGGCCGTCTTCAGCAGCCGAACTTCCTCGAACAGCCAGCGCGGGTTCTCGGGCTCGATCTGGGCCAGAGCGCGCCAGTAGCCGAGCGCCCGGTCCAGGTCCCCGGCCGCCTCGGCCTCGCGCGCGATGGCGACCGCGGCGTCGCGGCCCTCGTCGACAACGGGATCGCCCATCAGTCGGCCGCCCCGAACATCTCCTGGAAGAGAGGCCGCAGCCCCTTGGCCCGCGACACCTGGAACAGAGCGCCGTGGCCCGCCAGCCCCGGAAGCGGATGCAGGGTCACGTTCGGCGCCTCGCCCAGCCAGCGGGCATGGTACTCGTCCTCGGGCATCTCGGAACCGAAGAAGAGGTGGATCGCCGTGTCGGGCGCCGCCCTGGCGCGCGCCAGCAGGTCCCGGCGTTCGGCCGGCACGGCGTCGCTCAGCAGCCGCTCGGCGAACCTCGGGGTGCGCCGGTCGGTCTCGGCCGCGGCCCGGGTCAGGGCGACGGGCGCTGAGAAGCCCAGCACCGTCCTGGCGCCAAGGTCGAGACCGTAGGAAACCGCTCCGATGCCTCCGGCGGAGTTGCCCACGGTGTGGACCGTCTCGACGCCCAGTCCGTCCAGCTTCTGGCGGAGGGCCGCGAGCGTCTCGTCGTAGTCCCGGCCCAGGGATTCCACGCCGCCGAAATAGCCGTACCGGCGCCGGTCGCGAAGGTACACGGCGGTCAGGTCCAGCGCCGCGAAGAAGCGGTCGAACGCGGGGAGCGGCATCACCATCCGGTCGGCCAGGCCCGTGAACACCACGACCGCCGTCTTGCGCCCGCCGCGCGCGACGATGCAGTCGACGGCCGGATCCTCGTCCTCGATGGCGGGCCGCTTCAGTTCGTCGTCGGCCGGGCAGTCGTCGCCCAGGGTCTGGATCGCCCGGCCCACGGTAGGCTTCAGCTCGGGCAGGATGGCGCGGATTTCCTCGGACTGGCGCGCGCGCGGGAAGCGCTGCAGCGCCGCTGTCAGCGCCTTGCCGGCCTCGGGCAGACGCCCGGCGTCCCTCAGCACCCGGGCCTCCTCGAATGCCCATCGGGCATTCTTCGGCTGCATCTGCGCCAGTGCGCGCCAGTAACCCACGGCGCGGTCGTAGTCCCCGGCGGCTTCGGCCGTGCGGGCGATCTCCAGCGTCGATTCCACGACGCTTCCGGCAGGCGCCTCGCTCATCAGTCGGCGGTCCCGAACATCTCGCGGAACAGCGGGCGCAGACCCTTGGCCTGGGCGAACTGGAACAGGGCGCCGTGGCCGGCCAGGCCGGGGAGGGGATGCATGACCACGCTCTTCACCGGCTCCAGCCAGGACGCGTGGTAGATGTCCTCGGGCATCTCGGAGCCGTAGAACAGGTGGATGGCGGTCTCCGGCGAGGCTTCGGCCCGCGCGCGCAGATCGCGGCGCCCGGCGGGCACCGCGTCGCCCAGGATGCGCTCGGCGAAGCGCGAAGTGCGCCGGTCCGCGTCGGCGGCTGCGCGGGTCAGCGCCACCGGCGCCGAGAAGCCCATCACCGTCTTCGCGCCCAGGTCGAGACCGTAGGAGACGGCGCCGATGCCGCCGGCGGAGTTGCCGATGGTGTGCACGGTCTCGGCGCCCATCTCCTTGAGCATGGCGCGCAGGGTGGCCAGGGTGTCGTCGTAGTCCTCGCCGAGCGAGCTCACCCCGTTCATGTAGCCGATGCGCTTGCGGTCCCGGAGGTAGATGGCCGACAGGTCCAGCTCCGCCAGGTAGCGGTCGAACAGCGGCAGCGGCAGCACCATGCGGTCGGCCAGGCCGGTGAAGACGATCACCGCCGTCTTGCGCCCGCCGCGGGCCATGATGCAGTCGCGCTGACCGTCGTCGGCGATCGCGGACCGCTTCAGGGCCTCGTCCGGCGGCATGTCCTGGCCCAGGGCCTGGCGCAGCTCCGCCTCAGGCGCGTCAGGCACCAGGTGCCGGACGTCGGGAAGCTGACGGGCGTTGGGCCACTTGCGCAGCGCCTGGCGCAGGGCTTCGGCCGCTTCGCCGCCGCGGCCGCTGGCGCGCAGGATGCGCACCGCCTCGAGCGCCCATTTCGGATTCTGCGGCTCGATCTGCCCCAGACCGCGGAAGTAGCCCAGCGCCCGGTCCATGTCCCCGGCCTGTTCGGCGGTGCGCGCCGCCTGCTCCATCTGCCGGACGCCCGGCGTCTCCGACACCTCTGTGACCGAAACCATCGACGCGAAATCCCCAACTCGTCCGCGCGCGCGGACCCTTTCGGGTTTCTCTAGCCGCTTCGGCGCGCTTGCGCACGTCCCGCGCGTGTCGTTGAAGCATTCTGACGGCGCCGCGGGCGCCCCGGGACGAGGACCCACCCATGAAGCTCTACACCTTCGCCTTCGCGCCCAACCCGCGCCGGGTCCGCTGGTTCATGGCCGAGAAGGGGGTGGAGGACATCGAGCTGGTCCCCGTCGACATCACCTCCGGCGCCCACAAGACCCCGGACTACAAGTCGCGGGTCGGCTTCGCCCACGTTCCGGCGCTGGAGCTGGACGACGGACGGGTGATCTCGGAATCGGTTGCGATCTGCCGGTACCTCGAAGCGCTGCACCCCGAGCCCAACCTGATGGGCCGGGACCCGGCCGAAATCGCCGAGATCGAGATGTGGACCCGGCGGGTCGAGCTCTACCTGGCCAATCCGCTGATGCTGGCCACGCGCCACACGCACCCGGCGCTGGCGGCGCTGGAGGCGCCCAATCCGGCGGTGGCCGAGTACATGCGCGCCCAGGGCGAGCGCTTCCTCAGGACGCTGGACCGCCGGCTGGAGGGGCGCGACTTCATCGTCGCCGACCGCTTCACCATCGCCGACATCGTCGCCTGCATCGGCCTGGAGTTTCCGCGCATCATCGAGTGGAAGCCCGATCCCGCGCTGGCCAACGTCGGCCGCTGGTTCCAGTCGGTGCGGTCGCGCCCCGCGGCCGATGCGGGCAAGCGCGACTAGGCGTCGCGCGGCTTCATCTTCTTGATGATGCCGGAGAAGGTGAGCAGCGTCCTGTCGCCCGACCGGATGTCGCCGCGCACGAAGATGAGGCTGCCGCCGGCGCGGACGACCTCGCCCGTCGCCTCGATCAGGTCGCCGAGGTAGCCCGCGTCCACGAAGGTCGAATCCAGCTGCACGGTCACGCCCGAGCGGCCTTCCATCTCGGCGTAGGCGATCTGGAACAGCGCGATGTCGGCGAAGCTCATGAGGCAGCCGCCGTGCACCCGGCCGCCCAGGTTCATGTGCTTCTGCTGGGCGCGGAACGCGCAGCGCGAGCCGCCGTTGTCCTCACGGCGGAAATAGAAGGGACCGATCTGGGAATCGAAGCTCTCGGGAGCGTCGTAATACTGCCAGCCGGCGAATTCCCCTTCGGTCTCGGTTACCACTGCGGCCATGCGACGCTCCGACTCAAATCATCTGCTGCGCTGCAGCATATAGTGCCCATGACGCGACCTATCGAGGATGTCCTGTTCGAACTGCTGGAGGAGCTGCCGGCGGGCAAGTCCGTCAGCCCCGAGGAGGTGGCCCGCGCCGCCGATCCCGAAGGCTGGCGCCGCCTGCTGCCGCGCGTTCGCGCCACAGCCGTGGGCCTCGCCCGCCAGGAACGGCTGGTGATCACCCGCCACGGCAAGCCCGCCGATCCCGACACCTTTAAGGGCGTCTACAGGCTGAGGCTGCCGTGAGCACGGCCCTGGAGGGGCTGCTGGCCGAGATTCGCGCCTGCCGCGCCTGCGCCCATGAACTGCCCCACGAGCCGCGGCCCGTGGTGTGGGTGACGCCCGACACCCGCCTCCTTGTCTGCGGCCAGGCCCCCGGCCGGCGCGTGCACGAGAGCGGCCGGCCGTTCACCGACGCGTCCGGCGACCGGCTGCGCGACTGGATGGGCGTCGACTACGACACCTTCTATGGCGACCGGCGCATCGGCGTGGCGGCCATGGCCTTCTGCTTCCCGGGCACCAACCCCAGGGGCGGGGACTATCCGCCACCGCCGCGCTGCGCCGAGCTCTGGCGCCGGCGACTGCTCGACAACATGCCGAAGGTGGAGCTGACCCTGCTGGTCGGCTGGCACGCCCAGCAATGGGCGCTGAAGGACCGGGCCAGGGGTTCGATGACGGAAACCGTGGCCCACTGGCGCGACTATGCGTCCGAGGGGCTGCTGCCCATGCCGCACCCCTCCTGGCGCAATACGGCGTGGCTGAAACGCGAGCCCTGGTTCGGTCTGGAGGTGATCCCCTGGCTGCGGGAACGGGTCGCCGGGATGCTCGAAACACCGAAAGTTGTCGGCGATCACACAGCCAAGAGCCTTGCAGAGGTCCCATTCGGGGGGTAACGCCCCGGTCGTTTGTTCCACCGGGAGCCTGATTTCGGCATGACCCTGTTCGATTCTCCGCATTTCGCAGGACATGAAGGCGTCCACGCCTTCTATGACGAAAAGACCGGCCTCAAGGCCATCATCGCCGTCCACTCCACCGCCCGGGGCGCCGCCGTGGGCGGCTGCCGCATGTGGAACTACGCCAGCGCCGAGGAGGCGCTGACCGACGTGCTGCGCCTGTCGCGCGGCATGTCCTACAAGAACTCCATCGCCGACCTCGAAATGGGCGGCGGCAAGGCCGTGATCATCGGCGACAGCCGCACCCAGAAGTCGCCCGAGCTGTTCCAGGCCTTCGGCCGCGCCGTGCATACCCTGGGCGGCATCTACTACAGCGCCGAGGATGTCGGCGTTTCCGTGGCCGACATCATGGAGGCCCGCAAGGAGACCCCCTACGTGGTCGGCCTCGAGGGCGGCGATTTCGCCTCGGGCGATCCCAGCCCGGTGACCGCCGACGGCGTGTTCCGCGCCATCCTGCGCGGCGCCAAGCGCCTGTGGGGCCAGGACGACCTGAACGGCCTGACCGTGGCGGTCCAGGGCGTCGGCCACGTCGGCGGCTACCTCTGCGACAGCCTGCACAAGGCCGGCGCGAAGCTCATCGTCACCGACGTCAACGAACCCGTCCTGCGTGAAGTCGCCGAGCGCACCAACGCCGAGATCGTCGCGCCGGACGCCATCTACGACGTTGCCGCCGACATCTACGCGCCCTGCGCGCTTGGCGCGACGCTGAACGAGAGCACGCTTCCGCGCCTGAAGGTGAAGGCCGTCATCGGCGCGGCCAACAACCAGCTGGCCACCCCCGAGATCGGCCGCCGCCTGTTCGACATGGGCATCCTCTACGGCCCGGACTACCTGGTGAACGCCGGCGGCATCACCAACGTCGCCTCCGAAATGCACGCGCGCGCCACCGGCGGCGGCTACGATCCCAAGTGGGTCGAGAGCAAGATGGTGCGCCTGATGCAGACCTTCGACGAGGTCATGGATCGCTCCGAGGCCGAGAAGCGCCCGACCCATGAGGTCGCCGACGCCATCGCCGAAGCCCGCATCCAGGCCGCCAAGGACGCGCGCCTGGCCGCTTGATCCGGACCCGGCGCCTCCCCCGCAGGGGGGCGCCGCCCGCGGCGGGATCGCCGCGCTTTTCGGAACCGCTCCCGCCGCGCAGGTGTTGGCAGGGCGAGCATTCCAGGAGCGCGCCGATGAAGCTGACCGATCTCGCCGAAGACCTCACCCACCGCGGCCGCGGCTACGCCGACGGCTTCTCGGACGCGATGAAGGCCACCCGGTCGCGCGCCGGCCACGGCCTGCACGAGGCGAAATCCTTTGCCGGATCACGCACCGGCCTGGCGCTCGGCGCGACCGCCGCCGGCGTCCTGCTCGGCCTGCTGCTCAATCCCGCGCGCAAGGTCGCCTGGCAGTCCGGCGAGGCGCTCGCGGGAGACTGGGTCGGCGTGCTGAAAGCCGAGCACCGCATGGTGCAGGCGGCCTTCGAGGCCGTGCTGGACACCTCGGCCGAGGAGCCCGGCAAGCGCGCCGCCCTCTTCAAGAAGATCAACTGGGCCCTCCTCAAGCACGGGGTGCAGGAAGAGACAGTGATCTATCCGGCGCTGCGCGAGGTCGCCACCGAGGAGGAGAAGGCGAAGCACCTCTACGAGGACCATGCCGACATCAAGACCCATCTCTACCGGCTGCAGAAGATGGACAAGTCCGACCCGCAGTGGATCGTGGTCATGCGCGACCTGCGCGACATCGTCGAGCGCCACATCCGCGAGGAGGAGGACGAGATCTTCCCCCGCTTCCGCGATCGCCTGTCGTCCTCGGAGAACCGCCGCCTGACCCTGAACGTCCACCGCGAGGGCGTACGCCTGGCCTGACGGTCAGGCCGGCGGGAACACCCGGCAGAAGACGGGCTCCAGCCTGATGTGGACGGTGTCGCCCACGGCGGGTGCGGCCGCCAGCGGCGCACGGGCCACCGCGGTCTGTCCGCCGGCCTCGATGTCGGCGAGGACGAAGGGGCCGCCGAAGCGGACATTGGTCACCCGCGCCTCGACGCCGTCGACCTCGATGCGGAAGGCCTCGGGCCGGGCGATCACCCGGGCGGGGCCCGAGCCGGACGCGGCAATGCTGCCGAAGGCGGTGCGCGCGGCGCCGTTCTCGAGCACCGCGGGCAGCTCCAGGGTGTCGCCGAGCAGTCGCGCGGCCGAGGGGGAGGCCGGGGCCAGGTAGCACTCCCGCGCCGTTCCGGTCTGGAGGATGCGGCCGTGGCGCATCAGCGCCAGGTCGTCGGCCATCATCATGGCCTCCTCGGCGTCGTGGGTGACGATCAGGGCCGCCGCGCCGCTGTCCCGAAGCGCCGTGACCGTCGCCTGCTGCACCTCCGCCTTCAGGCGCCCGTCCAGCCCCGAGAACGGCTCGTCCAGCAGGACGACCGATGGCTGACGGGCGAGGGCCCGTGCGAGCGCCACCCGCTGCTGTTCGCCGCCGGACAGGGCGTGCGGCCACGCCGAGGCGCGGTCGGCCAGGCGGACACGCTCCAGCTGGGCCAGGGCCCGGGCGCGGCGTTCGGCCTTCGGCAGCCGCTTCAGGCCGAAGGCGACGTTCTGCTCGACGGTCAGGTGGGGGAAGAGGGCGTAGTCCTGGAACACCAGGCCGATGTCGCGCTGTTCCGGCGGCACGAAATGGCGGCCATCCGAAAGCACCTTGTCGAACATGCGCACCACGCCCGCGTCGGGCCGCTCCAGGCCCGCGATCATGCGCAGCAGGGTGCTCTTGCCGCAGCCGGAAGGGCCGAGCAGGGCGGTGATCCGACCGCACTCGAGCGCCAGGCTGGCGTCCTCGACCACCGTCTTGTCGCCGTAGCGTCGTGTCAGCCCTTGGGCGGTGAGGGCGCTCATAGCGGGGATCCGGGTCGGGAGGCGCCGACCCGGCGGGTCAGCCAGACCACCGCGGGGGCGGCGACCAGGACGATCAATAGCGAAGGCCACGCCGCCTGCGCCAGCCGTTCGTCCTTGGCGTAGTAGTCGGCCATCACGGCCAGGGTGTCGAAGCCGAAGGGCCGCAGGATGACCGTGGCCGGCAGTTCCTTGAGCACGTCGATGAAGACCAGCAGGCCCGCGGTCAGCAGGGCGCCGCGGGCGACCGGCAGCTCGACCCGGCGCGCGGCCCCGGCTTCCGTCTCGCCCAGACTGCGGGCGGCGCGGATCATGGACGGCGTCACCCGCTGCAGTCCGGCCTCGACGGGCTCCAGCGCCGCGGCGAGCAGGCGGGCGGCGTAGGCCAGCAGCAGCAGGGCGAGCGCCACGCCGACCGCGCTGCTGGCGCCCTCGACGCCGCGCCACAGCCATCCGGCCGGCGCCAGCAGGCCCACCGCGATCACCGCGCCGGGCGCGGCGTAGCCCAGGCTGGCAGCCCGGCCCAGCAGCGGCAGCCCGCGGCCTCCGAGCGCGAGCCCCACCGCCAGCGCCGTGGTGATCAGCGCCGCCGCGCAGCCGAGGCCGAAGGCGTTCAGGGCGCCGCGGATCAGGCGCGGCGTCTCGGGGTCGACCGTCAGTCCGCGCCACGCCAGCCAGCCGGCGGGCAGCAGGAAACCGAGCAGCAGAAGGGTCAGGCAGAACAGCACCGCGAGCGCGGCGCCGCCGCCCGCGAGCTCGCGAACGGGCAGGGGCCGCCAGCGGGCGGGCCCGATGTCTCCCCCCTGGTCGCGGCGCCCGGCCCGCTCGATCCACAGCAGCACGGCGGCCGCGCCCAGCAGCGGCAGGGCCAGCATGGCCGCCTCGGCCGTGGAGCCGAACACCGACCAGGCCCGCACAACGCCGGTGGTCAGGGTCTGCACCCCCAGGAAGGAGGTCGCGCCGTAGTCGGCCAGGGTCTCCATGACCGCCAGGGCCGCGCCGGCCGCCAGCGCCGGGCGCGCCATCGGCAGGGTGACGGCGGTGAAGGCGCCCCAGGCTCCGCGTCCCAGCGACCGCGCGGCCTCCAGCGCCGCCACCGACTGGTTCACAAGCGCCGCGCGCATGGTCAGGTAGACGTAGGGGTAGAAGGCGAAGGACAGCACGATCGCGGCGCCCGGGAGCGATCGCATCTCCAGCGGCGCGTCGAAGCCGAAGGCCGCGCGGAAGGCGGTGCGGACCGGCCCCGCCACGTCGAACAGGTCCGCGTAGCCATAGGCCAGGGCGAACCCCGGCGCCGCCAGCGGCAGCACCAGGGCCCAGGCGAAAAGGTCCCTGCCGGGGAAACGGTGCATGACGACCAGCCAGGCCGCCGCCGCGCCGAGCGAACCGGCGCCCACGGCCACCATCGCCGCCAGCGCCGCCGAGGTCCTCAGGTAGCGGAAGAAGGTCTCGGCCGTCAGGCTGTCGGCGCCCGGGCCGAGCGCCGTGACCACCACCGCCGCCAGCGGCGCGAGCGCCAGCAGGGCGGCGATGGCGGCCGCGACGTGGAGCCCGTTAAGGCGCGAGGGCGGCCGCGCGGCGACGCCCGTCGCAGCCATCAGCGCCAGCCGGCCCGCTCGAAGATGCGCTGGGCCTCGGCCTGGTGGACCGCGTAGCGCGACACCGGAAGCGGGTCGGCCGGGCGGTCGGCGTAGGCCGCGACGTCTGCGGGCAGCGGCGTGCCGGCGACGACCGGGAACTCGTTGGTGACGTTGGCGAACACGGCCTGGGCCTCGGGCGACATCAGGAATTCCATGAAGCGCAGCGCGTTGGCCCGGTTCGGCGCATTGGCGACGAGGCCGGCGCCGGACACGTTCACGTGCGCGCCGCGGCCGTCGAGCGAGGGCCAGCCGAGCGCCACGTTGGCGATGCCGGCCTTGTCCTCGGGCGTCTCGGCCAGGCGCAGGTAGTAGTAGCTGTTGGTGATGGCGACCTCGCACTGGCCGGCGCCGACGGCGCGGATCTGGTCGCGGTCGCCGCCCGACGGCTGGCGCGCCATGTTGGCGACGACGCCGCGCGCCCACTGCTCGGCCTTCTGCGGGCCCCAGCGCTCGATCAGCGCGGCCATCAGGGACAGGTTGTAGGGGTTGTCCGAGGACCGCACGCAGATCTTCCCGCGGAAGCGCGGCGTCGCCAGCGCTTCGTAGGTGGCGATCTCCTCCGGCTTCACCTTGGTCGTGTCGTAGGCCACGACCCGGGCGCGGCGCGAGATGGCGAACCAGCGTCCCTGGGGGTCGCGCAGGTGCTCCGGCGCCTTGGCCAGCAGCGCCTCGTTTCCGATCGGCTGCAGGAGGCCCGCGTCGGCGGCCATGCCCATGGAGCCGGCGTCGGCGATGACCAGCAGGTCGGCCGGGCTGGACGCCCCCTCGGCCTTGATCCGCTCGATCAGCTGCGCCGCCGGCGCCTCGATGCGGCGGACCTCGATGCCGGTGGCCTTGGTGAAGGCCTCGTAGATCTGGGTGTCGGAATCGTAGTGGCGGGCGGTGTAGAGATTGACCACGCCCGCGGGCGCCGGCGCGGCGCCGGCCTTGTCCGACGCCTTGTCCGGCTCGCCCTGCGTGCAGGCAGCGAGCACCAGAGCGCTCGCAAGCGCCAGGACGGGACTCAGTTTCGAAATCATGACGACCCTCATCTAAGACCCGCGCCGTTTGGCATGATTGAGAATTGTTCGCAACTGGGCCGTCTCAGTAAGTCCACTCCAGGCGCACCCCTGCGGTCAGCGGCCGCTGCGGGGTGTGCTGGTCTCGCAGGCGGATCGTGAACGGATTGCCGTAAGCGAATGTGTCGCCTTCGGAATCCGTCGCGTTCTCGACATACAGGCTGGCCCGCCATCGCTTCGTGCGGAGGCCGCCCTTGAGCCGCAACGCGCCATAGTCGCCCATGTCGGGCGCCGTGGCGGCGTCGAAGGTCAGCCGCGATCGCCCGACGTAGGCGAAGCGGCCGTCAGCCTCGAGCATGACGCCCGCGGAGAGGGGGCGCTCGTAATGCACCGACATGGCTGCGGCAAAGCGGCCGACGCCGGCGAGTTCGCTGTCGGGCCGGGCGGGATAGCCCGGCGCCGGACTGACCAGCTCGGGCTCGTTCAGCAGGACATTGGCGTGGAAGTCGAACGGCCCCACGGTCCAGGCGGCCTCGGCTTCCAGCCCGAACGTCTCGGCGTCCCCGAGCGTGGCGGTGTAGGGCAGGCCGGAGGCGAGCAGCTGGGTGGATTGCACATCCTTCCAGCGGACGTGGAAGACGGCGGCCTGGAGGCTGAACCCGATGTCGGGGTTCGTCCACTTCCCCCCGGCCTCGTAGCTCCAGAGCTCATCGCCGCCGAACCGCCGCCTCGGTTGCGGCCCGCCCGGCCCCGAGGAGAAAGGCTGACCGATGACCCCCGCCGTGTTGAAGCCCGCCGTGCGGTAGCCCTCGGCGGCCTGGACATAGACCATCAGCCGGTCGGTGAATTGATAGCGGGCCACGTACTTGGGCGCGAAGCCGCTGTCGGTCAGCGAGTCGGCGAAGAGGCGATCACCGGCGCCCGGCATGTGAACTGAGGATTCCGTATCGACCGAAGCCCAGAAGAAGCGACCCCCGGCGATCAGCGTCCAGGGACCGCGCCTGAACGAGGCCTCCCCGTAAACGGCGACCTCGGCGACCTCGTCGGCGCGCTGCTCCACGTAGAGGAGGCCGGGGTCGTGAAGGCGGGCCTGAAGCTCCTCGTGGCCCTCGGAATAGAAGACGCCGAACAGCCAGGGATGTCTCGCGCCGAGCGGCGAGGCGAAGTTGAGTTCCGTGACGAAGGTCTCCGAGGCGGAGCGCTCGTCGAACGGCGCGGCTGGTCCGAGCGGGGCGCCGAACGCCGGCAGCACTTCGGAGGCGTCGTAGCGGCTGGAGAGCTTGTGGTGGAGGAAGGCTGACGTCCACCTCACGCGGGCGTGGGGAATCTCTCCGGCGAGGCTCACCGAGCCGCCGGCGAAATCGTTGTGGTGCGGCTCCTGGACAGCGTTCTCCCGCGTCAGCTCGGCGAGGCCGGACTCGGCGTACTGGGTGTCCTCCGAGGTGATGGTCTGACTCAATCCGCTGGCTCGCAGCGACCAGCCCGGCAGGATCTCGGTCAGACCTGAAACACGGAAGCCGCGCCGCACGGTGCCGTTCACGTTCTCCGCTCCCAGGCCGGCGTCGTCGATGTAGCCGCCGCTGCGCTCCTCCCAGCCGACGAGCCGCACGGCGCCTCGATCGGCGAAGACGGGAAGGTTCACGACGGCTTCGACGGACCAGCTCGGATCCCCGTCGCGGGTCATCGCGGCCCCGGCGGCGACCCCGCCTTCCAGGACGCCCGGCTGCGGGGCCCGGGTGACGACGTGATAGACGCCCCCGATCGAGCCGACGCCGTAGAGCGAACCCTGGGGGCCGCGGAGGATCTCCACCCGTTCGATGTCCACCAGGCGCAGGTCGGGATCCGGCGCGTTGTAGGTCAGACGCGTATCGTCGAGGTAGATGCCGACCGTCGACTGGATGCGCCCGGTCAGGGGGCCGTCGGACAGGCCGCGAACAATCAGCTTGTCTCTTCCGGGGCCGAGATTGGTCACGGCGAAACCCGGCGTGAGCTCCGTCAGGTCGAGGGCGTCGCGCACGTCGTCGCGCCTGAGCCGCTCTTCCGCCACGCTGCTCACGGCGTAGGGAAGCCGGGCGGCGACGGATGGCCAGCGGGTGGCCGTGACGATCACCTCCTGAACGGAAGTCGGTCTGTCCGGCGGCGGCGTCGGCGCGCGGGCGGGGGCCGCAACGCCCGAGGTCACCGGGCGGATGCGCACGGTCCGGGCGTCGATGAACTCGAAGCCGCAGCCGGTTCCGTCCAGCAGTCGCCTCAGCGCCTCAGTCGGCTCCATGCGGCCGGCGACGGCGTTGCTCAGCCTGCGGCACGCACGCGCCGCGCCGGCATTGATCGACACGTCGGCCTGGACTGCGAAGTCGACGAGGGCCGTGGCCAGGGGTTTTGCGGGGAGGCGGAAATCCCGCGGCGCCGCGAGCGCCGGGGCGGGAAGGGCAATGGCCGCCGCCGCAAGCAGGGCCGCGGCCCATATCCGCCTGTACGCCAGGTCGAGCACCCCAGCCCCGCTCTAAGTCTGTCAGCGTGACGATAGGGTGATCTGGCCGTCTGCGCGAGTGGCCTTCACCGGCAGGAAGGCTTCCAGCCGGCGGATTACGGACGTCTCGTCGTCCACCACGATGACCCCTGTAAAGCGAAGGTCCCGGGCCGCGCCCTCGACCCGCACCGGCGAGGGAAGCTGGCGGTTCAGATCCGCCACGACGTCTTCCAGCCGCTGGTCACGGGCGACGATGCGTCCACCCTGCCATGCGAAGGCCTCTTCCGCGGCCACCTTGCGCACCACGCTGCGGCCGCTGGCGTGAACGAACTGATCGCCGGCCGTGAGCCTGGCCTGGGGTTCTCCGCCGAGGGGCCCGACCTGGACGACGCCCCGACGCACCGTGACGGCCAGGTCCGCGCCGTGGCGGCGGACGTTGAACTCGGTGCCGACGACACGGACCTGCCGTTCCCCCGCCTCCACGATGAATGGCCGGTCCGGATCGCGCGCGACCGAAAAGGCCGCTTCCGCGTCGGCCATGACCACCCTGCGCTCAAGCCGGCCCAGGGCCACTTCCACCCGGGAGCCGCCATTCAGGGTGATGGTGGACCCGTCCGCGAGAGGAACGACGCGTGTCGCCCCGCGCGGCGTCTCATAGACGGTAAACTCCGGTCCTTTCAGCATGGGCGCCACGAGGACGCCCGCCGCCACCGCGGCGGCGGCGGCCGCCGCCCCGCGCCGCCACCCCCGGCCTCTCAGCGCCCCGGCGCCGCGCG
>JAEZEZ010000075.1 GCA_023432855.1 Pseudomonadota bacterium
CGCGCTCGGCGTGGCCACGCCATTTTCTATTTTGGGGGGCGGGGGCGGGGGCGCGCGCGCCGGGGTGCTGGTGCGCAACGCCGAGGCGCTGGAGCGCTTCGAGAAGGTGGATGTCCTGCTGGTCGACAAGACCGGCACCCTGACCCGGGGCCAGCCCGCCCTGACCGCGATCGAGACGGTCGAGGGCGCCGACCCCGACGAGGCCCTGCGCCTGGCCGCCAGCCTCGAGCGCGGCAGCGAGCACCCGATCGCCGAGGCCATCGTCCGCGCCGCCCGCGAGCGAAACCTCGCCCTGGCCGAGCCCGCGGGCTTCGAATCCCCCGTCGGCAAGGGGGTCATGGGCCAGGTCGACGGCCGCGCCGTCATCATCGGCCGCGCCCCCTTCCTGCAGGAGCACGGGATCGACACGGCCCCGCTGGCCGCCCGCGCCGACGCCCTGCGCACCGAGGGGGCCACGGCCGTCTTCGCCGCCGCCGACGGCGCCCTGCTGGCGGTGCTGGCGGTCGCCGACCCGGTCAAGCCCACCACCCGCCCGGCGCTGGAGGCCCTGGCCCGGGCCGGCGTCGAGGTGGTCATGGTCACCGGCGACAACGCCGTGACCGCCAACGCCGTGGCCGCGAAGCTGGGCATCCACGAGGTGAAGGCCGACACCCCGCCCGACCGCAAGGCGGCCCTGGTCGAGGAATACCGCGCCCGCGGCCGCCACGTGGCCTTCGCCGGCGACGGGGTGAACGACGCCCCGGCGCTGGCCGCCGCCGACGTCGGCATCGCCATGGGCGCCGGCGCCGACGTGGCCATCGAGAGCGCCCACATCACCCTGCTGTCGGGCGACCTCGGCGGCATCGTGCGGGCGCGCAGGCTGTCGAAGGCGGTGATGAACAACATCCGCCAGAACCTGTTCCTGGCCTTCGTCTACAACGCGCTGGGCGTGCCGGTGGCCGCGGGCGTGCTCTACCCCGTCTTCGGCCTCCTGCTCTCCCCCGCCATCGCCGCAGCCGCCATGGCGCTGAGTTCGGTCAGCGTGGTGGGCAATGCGCTCAGGCTGAGGGCGGCGGGGCTGTGAGGCCCTGAATCCTTACCCGATGGGTAAGGTGGATCGCGGGCCACCGGCCCGCGAGACGGATCGGGCCCGCCCCGTCAGGGGCGGGTCGGCGCCCTAGTCCTGAAACCTCAGCACCCCGACCGCGCTGCGCGCGACCCGACCCGTCCCGGCGCCAACGCCGGGCCACCCTACCCGACGGGTAGGGAGTGAAGGGCTAGATCATCCAGCTCTCCGGCCCGCCCGCCCCGACGCTCCCGCTCCGCTTCCGCGGCTGCTGCTCGCGCAGGCTGACGGCGAGGTAGCGGAAGGCGTCGGCGGCGTGGGAGGCCCAGTCGTGCAGCGGCTGGCCCGCCGGCCGCCCCTCCTCCACCGCGTAGCGATAGTGCCTGAGCGCATGCAGCCCGTCGGCGCAGCGCTCCTGGTCGAACCAGCAGCGGTCGAACACCGTGCGCGCGGCGTTGATCCCGTCGGCCACGCTCACCCGCGGCACGAGGCGAGGCTTGCGGCAGCCCGCGCGCACCTGGTCCATGATGGTTCGCCCCTCCGCCGCCAGCAGCTTCGCCGTCGCGTCGTGGGGCAGCCAGTCCTCGCCCCACTGCCATGGCCGCTTGTTCAGCTCGGCGTTGAACCAGCCGACCGTCTTTCCGGCCCCTTGCAGGAAGTCGATGACCCGGAACTCGCCGCCCACCGACTGGGCCATCCAGATGCAGACGCTGTCGGCCCAGCCCAGATCCCAGAAGGTGTGGACGGGGAAGCCCGGCTCGTGCGGCACGGCCGTCAGCCGCCCTTCCTCGCGCGCCCTGGCCAGCTCGGCGGCGAACACCGCCCCCTCCACCGCCCGGCGGCACTCCCCGTTCCACACGTGCGCCCAGGCCGCGGGGTCGCGGGCCTTCAGATCCTCCTGCTCCGCGCGCAGCACGTCCGGCAGGTAAGGATTGTCGCTCCAGTTCCGGCGCATGACCCGCGCGTTGGCCGGCGGGTTGATGACGAAGCGCTGGTAGGCCTCGTCTTCCTCCATTTCGGGATTGAAGGTGGCCCAGATCTCGGACCTCGACTTGCGGATGGTCGGAATAAGGATGTCCCACGAGGAGCGTGAAACGCACTGGGCCTCCTCAACCCAGCAGATGTCGATGCCCTCCAGTGAGCGCAGCCCGGACACGTTGTGACGCAGACCCGCGAAAAGGAACTCGGAGCCGTTGCACCCCCGGATGGTCTCGGCGCCGACCCGATAGTGCCGGCGAAGGCCCAGCTCTTCGCGTTGGTCGACGAGCAGCCTGTGGACGCTGTCCTTGATGGAGCGCTGGAACTCCCGCGCGCAGAGGACACGAAAGGGCTTGTACCGGCAGATGGTCAGCAGCGCCCGGGCGACGGCCCAGGACTTCCCCCCTCCTCGCCCTCCATGGATTACGCGGTAGCGCCATGAGCCGACGAAGTGAGCCGCCAGTTCATCCGGCAGGCACTCCCGCAGATAGCCCAGCATCGAAGTCTCTCTGGGATATTTCACATCCTGGGGATCGGTCATTCGTCGCGGAAGTCGATCTCTTCGAGGTGCTCGGGCAGCAGGTTCAGCCCGTCCAGCTCGCTCAGCGGAGCCAGCGTCTTTGGCAGCAGGCCCAGGAATTGACGGCGGGCCTGGACGCGAAGTCGGTCGCGCGGGAGCCCGCCCTCGCCGCCCCCGTCGTCGGCGATGCCGAGCATCTGTTCCGCCACGCTCTGGCTGGAGAGGTGCTTGGCCTGCAGGTACATAAGCCGGAACGCATTGTGCTCCACCAGCCAGCGATAGACGGCGCACGGCGAAACCTTCCGCGCCTTGCAGATGGCCTCGAGCCTGCGGCCCGTGGCGATGTCGTCGCAGATCTTCTGGGCAAGGCGCGGGTCGTATGGCCGGGGGTGTTTTCGCGTGGGCCTCGTCATGGATTTTCCTCGGGCTTGAGTGTGCGTTCACGGGCGGCGGAGCCCCCCCTGTGGATGACCGCCGGTCTCGAAATCTGCGGGGGATAAGCGGGCGCCCGCCTGACGCCCGGGCGTGGATGGGCTATCTTCGGCCGCGTCGGTCGGCTCCTGACGCGGAGCCTCCATGGACCTGCCTGACGATCCCAAGTGGGGGGTGAACTTCTTCTGTCTCGCCTGCGGGGCGGTCAGCGTGCGGCCGTGCGCCTGGCTGAAGCGGACCTATGGCGTGACCCGGCTGGACGAGGTCGGACGCCGCGCCCGCTGCCTGACCTATCACAAGGGGGTGCGCTGCGGCGGCCGCGCGCGGGTGGAGTTCCGCGACATCACCCCGCCGCCGCCGCCGACGGTCTCGGCCCCGACCCACTGGTACCTGCGGCCCGATGTCTGGAAGCGCCGCCGGCCCACGGACCGCGACGAACACAAATTGCACCCTGATCCGGCCCCGCCGGTCAAGCGCCCGTGATCGCGGGAACCCGCGACCTTCGCGCGCGATTTCGCCGCCATGCAGAGGTTCTATTTCAATATCAGCGACGGCCGCGATTTCGAGGACGACGAGGGCACCCTCCTGCCCGGCGTCGAGGCCGCAAGAGAGGAGGCGTCGCGCATTCTCGCGGCCCACCTCAAGGATCACCCCGCCGAACCGTGGAGGGAGGGCGAACTGACCGTGACGGTCCAGGACGAGCATCGCCTCATCCTCTTCGTGATGACGGTCACCGGCCGCGCGGCGGCCGCCGTGTCCGCGGGCGGAAGCGGCGCCGAACGGTGCACGACCTGACCGCCGCGAAATCCGCCGCCCTCGGGGAACCGACCGCAAGCTTCGCCGTTTAACCCCTGACGCTTTCCCAGCGTCCTTCATTCTCCGTGGGGGCCCGCGTAAGGGTTTTTGCGCGGGCCCTTCGCTTCGAAACCGCCCCTCGCCCCCCTGGCCCGAACCTCGCAGGCTCGGGAACCGTGAGCTATTTCGGGACTTTGTCGGGAACCCCACACTTGCCTGTGCGTTGTGATGGCGCAGCAGGGGTGAGTCCGTGCGCGCCGTCGGGAGGGGCGTGCGGTCGCGGCGTGGGACGGACATGAAGACAGGCAACGGGCGGGCGGCCCGGTCCACAGGGACCAATCCCGAAGCCGGTGCGCGCGCGCACCGGCTGATCGACGCCATCGCCGACCACGCCATCTACATGCTCGACCTCGACGGCTGCGTGGTCAGCTGGAACCGGGCCGCCGAACGCATCAAGGGCTACAGCTTCGACGAGGTGCGCGGCGCCTCCTACAGCCGCTTCTTCACCCCCGAGGACCGCAAGGCCGGCGAGCCGGAGGCCATACTGGCCGAGGCCCGCGCGAAGGGCAGCGTCCAGATGGAGGGCTGGCGCCTGCGCAAGGGCGGCCGCCGCTTCTGGGCCTCGTCCACCCTGCACCTGCTGCGCGACGACGACGGCGAACCCACCGGCTTCGCCAAGATCACCCGCGACATGACCGAACAGCGGATGGCGCAGGAAGCCCTGATCGAGAGCGAGCGCCGCTTCCGCTATCTGGTCGAGGGCGTGGTCGACTACGCCATCTACATGCTCGACGTGAACGGCGTGGTGACCAACTGGAACAAGGGCGCCGAGCGCATCAAGCTCTACGGGGCCTCCGACGTGGTCGGCCGCCATTTCAGCATCTTCTACACCCCCGAGGACCGCCGCGCCGGCGCGCCCGCCCGCGCGCTGGAACAGGCCCGCAGCACCGGCCGCTTCGAGGCCGAGGGCTGGCGGGTGCGCAAGGACGGCGCGCGCTTCTGGGCCTCGGTGGTCATCGACGCCATCCACGACGACGACGGCAACCACATCGGCTTCGCCAAGATCACCCGCGACGTCTCCGACAAGCGCGCCGCCCAGGAGGCGCTGGAGGCCAGCGAACGCCAGTTCCGCCTGCTGGTGGCCGGGGTCACCGACTACGCCCTGTTCATGCTCGACCCCAACGGCGTGGTGGCCAACTGGAACGCCGGCGCCGAGCGCATCAAGGGCTACAGCTCCGACCAGATCGTCGGCCAGCACATGTCGGCCTTCTACACCGCCGCCGACCGCGCGGCGGGCAAGCCGATGGAGGCGCTGGAGACCGCCCGGCGCGAGGGCCGCTACGAGGCCGAGGCCTGGCGGGTGCGCCGGGACGGCAGCCTGTTCTGGGCCAATGTCGTGCTCGACGCCATCCGCGACGAGACCGGCGAGCTGATCGGCTTCGCCAAGATCACCCGCGACGCCACCGAGCGGCGCAACGCCCAGTTCGAGCTGCAGCGCGCCAACGAGCGCCTGGCCCAGGCCCAGAAGATGGAGGCGGTGGGCCAGCTGACCGGCGGCGTCGCCCACGACTTCAACAACCTGCTGATGATCGTCGGCGGCCAGGCCCACCTGCTGCGCCGCTACGTGGGCGACGAGCCCCGCGCCCTGCAGGCGCTGGACGCCATCGCCACCGCCACCGCCCGCGGCCGCGACCTGACCCGCCATCTGCTGACCTTCGCCCGGCGCCAGCGGCTGCAGCCGGTGCCCCTGTCGCTGTCCGACCGCGCCGACAGCCTGCTCGAGATCCTGGGCGCCGGCCTGCCCTCGCGCATCCGGCTCGAGGTCGACTTCCCCCGGGACCTGTGGACGGTGAAGGTCGACCCCGGCGAGCTGGAGCTCGCCCTGCTGAACCTCAGCGTCAACGCCCGCGACGCCATGCCCGAGGGCGGACGGCTGTCGATCACCGCCGCCAACGTGACCCTGGAGGCCGGCGACGACGACGAGGCCTCCGGCGAGTTCGTCGCCATCACCGTGCGCGACACCGGCGAAGGCATCGCGCCCGACATCCTGCCGCGCATCTTCGAGCCCTTCTTCACCACCAAGGACATCGACAAGGGCACGGGGCTGGGCCTGTCGCAGGTCTACGGCTTCGCGAAACAGGCGGGCGGCCGTCTCGTCGCCGACAGCGAGCTGGGCGCCGGCGCCGCCTTCACCCTCTATCTGCCGCGGGTCTACGGCGAGGCCCAGGCCCCCGAGGAGGCCCCCGCGGGCAGCCTGCGCGAGGGAATCTGCGTGCTGGTGGTCGAGGACAACCCCGAGGTGGCCGAAGTCGCCGCCGCCCTGCTCGAACAGCTCGGCGCGCGTGTGCGCACCGCCTCCAGCGCCCGCGCGGCGCTCGAGGACCTCGCGTCCGGCGAGCAGCCGGATCTGGTCTTCAGCGACGTGGTCATGGCCGGGGACATGGACGGTCTGGACCTGGCCCGCCGCATCCGCGAGCAGCACCCCGGCCTGCCGGTCCTGCTGGCCACCGGCTACAGCGAGAACGCCGCCTCCGCCGCCGGCGAATTCCCGATCCTGGCCAAGCCCTACGAGATCGCCGACCTCGGCCGCGCCATGGCCGCCCTCCTCCCGGCCGACGACGACGCCAACCTCGTGGATCTGGAAGCCGCCCGGCGCGACCGCGAAAGGTCGAGGGGGCCGGGCGCCTAGCCCATCGGCTCGGGGAAGGCCGGCAGGGCTGCGATGTCCGCGGGCACGTGCTGGCGCACCAGGCGCGCGCCCGTCTCCTTCGCCAGGGCCTCCACCCGCTCCATGCTGCGCAGGGTTGCGGCGCGGTCGGCGTTGAAGCGCGGGACGCGGCGCGCGGCCTGGCTTTCGGCCACATGCCACATGTCGCCGCTGAGCAGCACAGGCCCCGACCGCTCGAGCTTCACCAGCAACACCGAATGGCCGGGCGTGTGGCCAGGCGCCGGGTGGATGACGGCCGTCCCGTCGCCGAACACGTCGTGAGGCCCGTCGCCCTCGATGAGGAGGGTCGGCCTCTGCTCCAGCGCGGCGTAGCGCTGGAAACTTTCGGCGTGGGCCCGCGCCCTCGGGCGGAAGGCGTGGGCATGCTCATCGGCGTCGACGATCCAGGTCGCCTTCGTGAACAGGACGGCGTTGCCGATGTGGTCGAAATGGCTGTGGGAGAGGGAGACGAACTCGATGTCCTCGGGCGCGAGCCCCAGCTCCGCCAGCTGGTCCGTCAGCCGGCGCTCGACGACCACGCCCTCGGGTCGGTCCGCCGGGGGCGTATCGGCCAGCGCCTGCGGCACGCCCGTGTCCCACAGCAGGTCGCCGCCGGGATGCCGGATCAGGAAGCAGGGGTTGGCGAGGGTCTTGGGCAAGCCCTTGTAGGCGCCGTCGTCGGCATAGTCGTCCGCGTCGGCCAGCTCGATGCGGCCGCAGTCCAGCACGTAGAGCCGAACCTCGGCCGGAGCCGCCGCGCCGGTCGCCGCCGGAGCGGGCGAGAAGGCCAGCGCCAGCAAGGCCGCGGCCGTAAACAACATGCGCATGCGGGTCTCCTCGCTGCATCCTGGAGCTGCGCAACTTCAACCGGATCGGCCGCCGACGCCAGCGCCAAAAATCGTGCGGCGCGGCGCCTCCGCCGGGGTCCGCCGCCTGCGCGTCAGGGTTGACAGATCGCGCCCCCGCCTGCCCCCTCAGCAGCCAAGCCCCACAAAATCAGAGAGTTGTTCGCCATGTTCCCCGTCCGCGCCCTCGCCGTCGCCGTCGCCGTAGCTGTCGCCCTTCCCGCCGCGGCCCAGCCGGCTCCGCCGCCGCTGCCGGCCGACCCGATCGCCGCCATCGACGGCGTCTGGCACGACCAGCGCCGCAAGGTCGACGTCACCATCAGGAACGGGGTGGTCACCATCACGAACTTCGAGACCGGCTTCAATTTCGGCGTCCTGCCCTATCGCGAAGGCGCCGTGATCGCGCGCCTGAAGAGCGGCAAGGACGAACGGGGTTCCTATCGCTACGCCGGCGAGTGCGTGACGGGCGGCTACGGCGGCCCCGGCCAGCAGTGGGTGATGGCCGACTGCGGCTCGTTCGGTCCGCTGCTGAAGCCGGTCGTCTCCGGCGGCAAGGGCACTTTCAGGTTCGGCGTCGGCGGGCTCGAGCTGTACCGGAGCGACATCATGACCGCCGAGGCCCGCGCCGCCCGCAAGTAGCTTATCCACAGCCGACCATTCCCCTATTTGGGGTATGGCGCGGAACATCCCGCGCACGTCCGGGCAACCTTCATCATGAACGCCGGAACATGCGTGACCTGCGACGCGGTTGTCCCCAGGGAGACCACTCCTTCCCCATTGGGGAAGGTGGCTCGCGGGCGACCCGCCCGCGAGACGGTAGGGGCCCGGCGCCAGCCGGGTCGGTGTTCAATGTCCTGAATGTCTGCGCACCGACCGCGCTGCGCGCGGCCCGACCCGTCCCGGCGCTAAGCGTCGGTCCACCCTACCCAACGGGCAGGGAGTGGCGTTGGTCGATCGTGGTCTGCAGAAGAACGTGAACGCCATCGAGGTTGTAGAGGACGTCCCGCGCCGGGATGCGCAGGGTCCGGATTCCGCAGGCCTTGAGCCAGGCGTCCCTCCGAGCGTCCCGCCGGGGCTGGTCGCCATATCCGTGGATGTCGCCGTCCACCTCGACCGCCAGCTTCAGGGCGTCGCAGTAGAAGTCCAGGACGTAACGGCCCTTAGGGTGCTGGCGGCGGAATTTGCAGCCCATGTGTCCGTTCGAAAGGGCGCGCCAGAGGACGATCTCCGGCAGGGTCATCTTCCGGCGCAACTGCTTGGCTCGCCGAACCGTAACTGCGGGCGCGTCTATGCGAACATTTGTAGAACATTGTTTGGTCCGCGCAAGTAATTCGTCGAGCACGCGGCCCGCACGGGCCACCCCTTCACTCCCTACCCATTGGGTAGGGTGGCCCGCCGCGCAGCGACGGGTCGGGCCGCGCGGCAGCGCGGTCGGTGCGCTAAACTTTCAGGTCGTGGGGCGCCGACCCGCCCCGGATCAAGTCCGGGCCGGGCCCCTACCGTCTCGCGGGCGGGCGCCCGCGAGCCACCTTCCCCAACGGGGAAGGAGAACCCCCCCCCTCACTCCCTACCCGTTGGGTAGGGTGGACCGGCGCG
>JAEZEZ010000107.1 GCA_023432855.1 Pseudomonadota bacterium
GCCCCAGCCCGCGGTGAAGAAGGCCGCGCCGCCGCCAGCCGCGAAGAAATCGACGCCGCCGCCCGCCCGCAGGCCGGACGGCACGCCGCGCCGGCCGGTCCCCTACGAGCGCCTGAATAACAGCGGAGGGGCGCCGTGAGACGGGGTTTCCAGGTCCGCGTCGTCGGACCTCAGCACTGGATCCTGATCCCGGCGCTGATCTCGCTCGCGGCCGTCCTGATCTTCGCCACCCCGCTTCGCCTGTTCGGCCTGCCGCTGCCGGAGCCGATCTTTCCCATGGTGCTGGCCTTCGCCTGGCCGCTGATCCGGCCGAGCATGCTGGCGCCGTTCGTCCTGCTGCTATGCGGCCTGTTCATGGACCTGCTCTGGGGCGGGCCGCTGGGCCTGTGGCCGCTGGTGATGCTGGGCGTCTATGGCGTGATCCTGGCGGCGCGCAGCCTGATCGTGGGCCAGGAGACCATCTTCCTGTTTGGCTGGTACGCCGGCGCGGTGCTGATCGGCTACGCCATGGCCTGGCTGTTCGTGACCCTGGATGCGGGCGCGGCGCCGAGCATCCTCGGCGGTCTCGCCCAGGCCGGGATCACCGTGGCGTTGTTCCCCGTGGCCCGGCACATGCTCGAGCGCTTCGACGACGACGTGAGGTTCCGGTGAGCGGCGGTCCCTCCATCTTCTTCGAGGACGTCAACGAGCGGCAGGGCGGCTTCCTGCGCCGGACCTTCCTGCTGGGCGGCATGACCGCGCTCGGCCTGACCGCCCTGACCGGCCGGCTGGCCTACCTGCAGGTGCTGGAGACCGGCCGCTACCGGTCGCTGTCGGCCGAGAACCAGTTCAACCTGCGGCTCATCCCGCCGCCGCGGGGCCGCATCCTGGACCGAAACGGCGTGGTCATCGCCGGCAACCGGCCGAGCTTCCGCCTGCTGGTCATCCGTGACGAGACCAAGGACCTCGACCTGACCCTGAACGCGGTCGAGCAACTCATCCCCTCGACGGCGACGCGCAGGCGGACCCTGCTGCGGGAGATCAACCAGAGCCCGCGCTTCGTGCCGGTGGCGGTGGCCAGCGACCTGACCTGGGAAGAGTTCGCGCGCGTGAACCTGCACGCGCCGCAGCTGCCGGGCCTGATGGCCGACATGCACGAGACCCGGTACTACCCCTTCGGCGGCGCCTTCGCCCACGTCGTGGGCTATGTCGGCAAGGTGTCGGCGAAGGATGTCGAGCGGGCGAAGGAGGACGGCGGCGAGCCCGACCCGATCCTGATGCACCCCGGCTATCGCATCGGCAAGCAGGGCATCGAACGCTCGCTCGACGAACTGCTGCGCGGCACGCCCGGGGTCCAGCGGGTCGAGGTGGACGCCCGCGGTCGCCAGGTCGGCGAGGACACCGAGAACACCAAGCCGCCGCAGCCGGGCGCCGAGGTCGTCCTGACGCTCGACGCCGACGTGCAGAACCGGGCGCTGGAGGTGTTCGGCGAGGAGGCCGGCTCGGCCGTGGTCATGGACGTGCGCAACGGCGAGGTCCTGTGCATGGTCTCGGCCCCGTCCTTCGACGCCAACCTGTTCGTGGGCGGCGTGCCGTCGCGCACCTACAAGCTGCTCAACGAGTACGAGCGCCGGCCGCTGCTGGACAAGGCGCTGACCGGCCTGTTCCCGCCGGGTTCGACCTTCAAGATGACGACGGCGCTGGCGCTGCTGGCCGCGGGGATCAAGCCGTCGGAGCGCGTGCACTGCTCGGGCGGCTACTTCTTCGGCAACCGGACCTTCCGGTGCTGGAAGAGGGGCGGCCACGGCTCGCAGGACATGCACAACGCGATCAAGAATTCCTGCGACACCTACTTCTATCACATGTGCAACCGCGCAGGCGTGGACCGCATCGCCCAGACGGCTCGGGCGCTGGGCTTTGAGCAGACCTTCAGCGAACGAGACTTCGGAGGGCAGAAGAAGGGCACCGTGCCCGACACGGAGTGGAAGGCCGAGACCTTCAAGCGCGATCCCAAGTGGCACCCCGGCGAGACCCTGTCGGTGGCGATCGGGCAGGGCGCGCTGCAGGTCAACGCGCTGCAGCTGGCGGTGATGACCGCGCGGCTGGCCAACGGGCAGAAGGCGGTCATGCCGCGCCTGATCCGGTCCATCAACGGCCGCCCCGAACCCGGCGCCGACAACTTCGCCAACCTGCCGTTCCCGAAGGAACAGCTCGACATCGTGCGGGCGGGCATGGCGGCCGTGGCCAACGACGTGAGCGGCACCGCCTACCGCGCCAGCCGGCTCGGACTGGGCGACATCCTCATGGCGGGCAAGACGGGCACGGCGCAGTCGCGCAGCTATCGCGCCGGCGAGTCGCGCGGGCCCCGGAACGCCGTCTGGAGCAAGCGCGACCACGCCCTGTTCGTCGCCTTCGCGCCCCATGACGCGCCGCGCTACGCCATCTCGGTGATCATCCAGCACGCGCCGTCGGGCGGTTCGGCCGACGCGGCGCCCCGCGCGCGGGAGATCATGCGCACCGCCCTGATCAAGGATCCGGACATGCGCGCCCGCATCGAGCGGCCGCTGCCGCCCGAGGCGACGGGCCCGGCCGAGGCCGGCGAGCCCGACGTGTTCACGCCTGCGCCGGCCCAGCGCCCGCCTGCGCCGACACCCGCGCAGCCGCAGCCGCAGCCGCAATCGCCCGCCGCCCAGCTGACGCCCGCATCGACAGCGGGAGGACCGCCGCAATGACCGCCTCCGCCCTTACCCGTCCGGGCCAGCGAGAACGCCTCCCGGTAAAGGTCGGCGAGCTGGACTGGGGCCTGGCCGCGATGATCGCCGCCATCGCCTGCACCGGCGCCCTGATGCTCTACTCGGTCGCCGACATGAGCTGGCAGCCGTGGGCGGGCAAGCACCTGCTGCGCTTCGGCGCGACCTTCGTGCTGATGCTGCTGCTGGCGCTGGTGAACCTGCGCATCTGGATGGGCATCGCCTATCCGCTCTACGCCCTGGCGCTGGTGCTGCTGATATGCGTGGAGCTGTTCGGCTACACCGCCATGGGTGCGACGCGCTGGCTCAACCTGGGCTTCACCCGCATCCAGCCGTCGGAGATCATGAAGGTCGCGATCGTGCTGGCGCTGGCCAAGTTCTACCACGGCATCTCGGCGCGGGACGCCAAGTTCTCGCTCAAGCTCGCCATTCCGGCCGCCATGATCGGCGTGCCGGTGCTGCTGGTCGCCCACCAGCCCGACCTCGGCACCGCCATGCTGATCGCCCTGACCGGGGCGGCGGTGATGTTCATGGCCGGCCTGACCTGGAAGGTGATCATCGGCCTCGGGGCGGCGGCGCTTGCCGCCATTCCGCCCTTCGTCATGTTCGTGCTGCACGACTACCAGCGGCAGCGGGTGCTGACATTCCTCAACCCCGAGGCCGATCCGTCCGGGTCGGGCTACCACATCCTGCAGTCGCTGATCGCGATGGGCTCGGGCGGTCTCCTGGGCAAGGGGCTGGGGCTGGGCACCCAGAGCCAGCTGGAGTTCCTGCCCGAGAAGCACACCGACTTCATCTTCGCCTCGGTGGCCGAGGAGCTGGGCTTCATCGGCGCCTTCGGGGTCCTGCTCGTCTATGGCGGCATCGTCGCCACGGCGCTGCGCATCGCCAGCCTCTCGCACAGCCACTTCGGCCGGCTGGCCGCGGCCGGCATGACGGCGACCTTCGCGCTCTACGTCCTCATCAACGGGGCCATGGTCATGGGCATGGCCCCGGTGGTGGGCGTGCCGATGCCGCTCCTTTCCTATGGCGGCACGGTCATGATCACGGTGATGATCGGCTTCGGCCTGGTCATGTCGGTGCGCGTGCACAGGTATCTGGAGTTGCCTCGGGGCCGCGGCCTCTTCTAACAGGGGCGCATGACCGACATCCCCGCCCAGCCGCAGACCGCGTCCAAGCTCCTGACCGGCACGGACGAGACGCCGCCGCCGTCCGCCGCCTCGGCCGGCTCGCCCGACCTGTCCGCCGACGGACAGCCGCTGGTCCCGGTGACCGCCTGGACCTCGCCCGAGGACTGCGAGGCGCTCGCCCGGGGCCTGCCCCAGCGGGCCAGCCCCGCCGAGTGGGCCTTTGCGCGGCTGTCGCGCATGATCGAGGACTTCGAGAGCAAGCTGGACAAGGACCAGGAGGTCGGCTGCACCTTCGTCGGCCTGCCCGGCGCCGGTTCCATGCGCATCGAGGACATCGGCTACTGGGCGCCGGACCTGCTGCTGTTCTACGGCAAGACCTCGCAGGGCAGGCCTGAGCGGCTGGTGCAGCACTACACCCAGCTGAACGTCCTGCTCGTCGCCGAGCCGAAGGAGGTCGAGCAGGAGCCGCCCCGCAGGATCGGCTTCGCCCTGCGCGAACGCATGGAAAAGGTCGCCGCCGAGGGCGCCAAGGCTCCGCCGCCGACCCCCGCCACCGCCGCGCCGGCGCCCAGGAAAGCCAAGGGCGCGAAAGTCGCAAAGAAGAAGTAGGCGCGCCCTAGAGCTTCGCGGCCTCGTCGGTGGCGCGGATGAGCGCGTCGACGATGCCCGGCTCGGTGGAGGCGTGGCCGGCGTCGCCGATGACCTCGAGCTTCGCCTCAGGCCAGGCCCTGTGCAGCGCCCAGGCGCCGCTCATCGGGGTCACCACGTCGAAGCGGCCCTGGACGATCCAGGTCGGGATGTGGCGGATCTTGTCGACGTTGTTCACGATCCAGCCGTCCTCGGGCAGGAAGCCGGCGTTCATGAAGTACCAGCATTCCAGCCGCGCGAAGGCGACGGCGAAGTCGGTCTCGGCGAACTTCTCGGGCCGGGCCGCGGGGCCCTTCACCGAGACCGTGTCGCCTTCCCAGCCGGCCCAGGCGACCGCGGCCTCTTCACGGACCCGGGGATCGTCGTGGGTCAGGCGCTTGTAGTAGGCGCCCATGAGGTCGCCACGCTCGGCCTCGGGAATGGGCGCAAGGAACTGCTCCCAGGCGTCGGGGAAGAGCATGGAGGCGCCGTCCTGGTAGAACCAGTGCAGCTCCTTCTTGGTCAGGAGGAAGATGCCGCGCAGCACCAGGGCCTCGACCCGGTGCGGGTAGGTGATGGCGTAGGCGAGCGCCAGGGTGGAGCCCCAGGAGCCGCCGAAGACGGTCCACTTCTCGACGCCCGCACGCTCGCGCAGGCGCTCGATGTCCTCGATCAGTTTCCAGGTCGTATTGTCTTCCAGCGAGGCGTGGGGCCTGGAGCGGCCGCAGCCGCGCTGGTCGAAAAGGGTCATGCGCCAGCGGGCGGGATCGAAGAAACGCCGCATGCCGGGATTGATCGCTCCGCCCGGGCCGCCGTGCAGGACGACGCAGGGCTTGCCGCCGGGCGAGCCGACTTCCTCGTAGTACACCTCGTGCGCCGAATCCGTCGGCATCCAGCCGTAGGCGAACGGCTCGATATCCGGGTAAAGGTCGCGGCGGTCGGGCGGAATCTCGAAAGCGGGCATACGGGTCTGTCCAATCACAAACACACGAGGTCAAGAGCGGGCGCCCTGAAAGGCGGCCTTCAGCCGGCGCCCAGGCGCCGCGGCGCCGACCTCCTGCTAGGCCGAGATGATGAACGGCGCCTTTAGAACCGGACTGTTCTACGCACTCGTCTTCGGCGGCGCCGGCATAGCCTTGCCTTTCGCGGCGCTGTGGTTCCGCTCGAAGGGTCTCAACGGCGCCGAGATCAGCCTCGTGCTGGCGTCCCCGATGCTGGCGCGGATCCTCATCGGGCCGCTGCTGGCGGTCTGGGGCGACGGGTTTCGCCTGCGCCGCACGCCGCTGGCCTTGCTGGCGCTGACGGCGGCCGGGGCTGTCGGGGCGATGCTCCTGGTCGAGGGCATGGCGCTGTGGCTGCTGCTGTGGTTCGTCGCCATGAGCGCGTTCACCTCACTCGCTCCCCTGGCCGATGTCCTGACGCTGCGCCTGGCGCGGCGGGAAGGGTTCGTCTTCGCCGTGGCCCGAAGCGCGGGGTCGGTCGCCTTCATCGTCGCCAGCGTAGGACTGGGATCGCTGCTCACGGTGTCCGATCCCGATCTGATCATCATCTGCCTGGCGTCGGCCTGCGCCGCGGCCGCCGGGGCGGCCCTGGTCCTGCTGCCGGCCGAGCCGGTTCATGCCGAAGGCGTCGTGGTGCGGGCGGCGGACCGGTTCCGGGGTCTGGGCCTGTTGCTGGGGGACCGGCCGTTCATGACCGCCATCGCCGCGGTCGGCCTGATCCAGGCGGCCCACGCCTTCTACTACGGGTTCTCGACCCTGGTCTGGCGGGGGCAGGGGATCTCCGAGGCTGCGATCGGCTGGCTGTGGGCCGCGGGCGTCGCGGCCGAGGTGGTGTTCATGTGGTCGCTGGAACCCTGGCGGCGTCGGGTAGGGCCGCTCGCCCTACTGATGCTCGGCGGGGGCGGCGCCGCACTGCGCTGGGCAATCATGGCGCTGGAGCCGCCCTTGTGGGCGTTATGGCCGCTGCAGGTGCTGCACGCGCTGAGCTTCGCCGCGAGCTTCCTGGCCGGGCTGCAACTGGTCGAGCGGCTGAGCCTGCCGCAGACCGTCTCCGTCGCCCAGACCCTCAGCTCGGCCCTGTCGTCCGGCGTCCTCATGGGGCTGGCCACCATGCTGTCGGGTCCGCTGTTCGACGCGTACGGTGCGGGCGGCTATGCGGCGATGGCCATGCTGGCCGGCATCGGCGTGGCGATCGCCTTCAGTCTGCGCGGACGACTGGCGGAGGAAGCCGGCTAGCCCCAGAGCGCGGGCGTTGGCGGCTGCACGATGGAGCCCTCGTAGGTCAGGCCAGGCTGGCGGTCGCGGGCGAGCAACAGCGGGCCGTCGAGGTCCACGAAGTCCGCGTCCTGGGCCAGCAGCGCGGCCGGCGCCATGGACAGGGAGGTCGCCACCATGCAGCCGACCATCACCTTCAGCCCCAGGGCCCTCGCTTCGGCCTTCAGGGCGAGCGCCTCGGTCAGTCCGCCGGCCTTGTCGAGCTTGGTGTTGATGCAGGCGTAGCGGCGCGCGCAGTCGGCAAGCTCGGCGCGGGTGTGCAGGCTTTCGTCGCCGCACAGCGGGACCGGACTGGACCAGCCTTCGAGCTGGGAGTCCTCCGAGACCTTCAGCGGCTGTTCCAGCAACACCACCCCCAGGCGCGCCAGGTCGGGCGCCAGACGCCGGAGCGTGTCGAAGTCGAGCGCCTCGTTGGCGTCGACGATGAGGCTGGCGCCCGGCGCCGCCGCGGCCACGGCCTCGACGCGGGCAAGATCGTCGGGCCCGCCGATCTTCAGCTTGAGCATCGGGCGGCCGGCGTTGTCCCGGGCGGCCGCGCCCATGGCCTCGGGCGTGTCTAGGGAGAGCGTGTAGGCCGTCTGCAGCGGGCGCAGGCCGTCCAGCCCCGCGGCCTCCCAGGCCCGCACGCCGGTGCGCTTGGCCTCCAGGTCCCACAGGGCGCAGTCGATGGCGTTGCGGGCGGCGCCGGCGGGCATCAGGTCGAGCAGGCGCAAGCGGTCCGGGCTGGCCTCGACCTTCTGGCGGACGGACGCGATCGCCGCCAGCACGCCCTCGACGCTCTCGCCGTAGCGGTGATAGGGGACGCACTCGCCCTGGCCCATGCCGTCGTCAAGGCGGACCACGACCACCTCGGCCTCGGTCTTCGTTCCGCGCGAGATGGCGAACCCGCCGGCGATGGGCCAGCGTTCGGCGCGGGCGTCCAGCCGGATCACGGCGCGGCCGCGATCAGCCCAGATCGCCGATGGCCGCGTCGATCAGCAGGAAGGCCCGGCCGGGCTCGGACGCCAGCAGGGCGTTGACCATGCCGCCGTCGGGGTCCCGGCGAACGGCTTCGGCGACCCGGCTCTCGTAGAGGGCGAGGAAGCGCTCGGACTGCTCGCGCATGGCCTTGTCGGTGATCACCGCGCGCGAGATGCGCCGGGCGGCCGCCGGGGCCACGCGCCGGACGATGTCGCGCGCGGAATCCGGCGCCCCGGCCTGGTAGGCGTCGGCCGCCGCCTCGACGCGGCTGCGCGGCAGCAGGGCGTTGGG
This sequence comes from Pseudomonadota bacterium, assembly GCA_023432855.1. Lineage (GTDB taxonomy): Bacteria > Pseudomonadota > Alphaproteobacteria > Caulobacterales > Caulobacteraceae > JAEZEZ01. The sequence continues at coordinate 8,014 of JAEZEZ010000107.1, forward strand.
ATCGACCCCGAGCCGATGGATATCGGCGATCAGGCGGTCGGCGAGTTCCTCGTCGTCCACCTTCTCCGCCGTGTCGGCGGCGGCGGCTTCCATGCTTCCCAGCAGGTCGCGCCAGGTCCAGCCCTCGCGGTCGCCGCGCGCGGTGGCGCTCTCGAAGGCGTCGCGGAACTCCTCCTCGGAGGCCGCGGGCGGGGTCAGCTTCAGCCGTCCACGCAGGCCGCCGTCCTCGGAAGGAGCGGGCTCCTCGGGCGCGGCGGCGGGTTGGGGCCGGCGGCGCTGTTCGGCCTCGGGCTCGAGACGCGGGCGCGGTTGCGGCGAGCCGCCGGAAACCAGGCCCATGAGCTTCACCGCCTCGGACAGCATGTCGTAGTTGCGCTTCACCCGGTCCTGGAAGGCGGCGTCGACCGCCTGGGTCTCCTCGGCCGCCTTGCGGGCGGCGGCGGAAAGCGACTCCAGGCCATCCTCCACCGCGGCGCGAATCTGGTCGATGCGCTCCCTGGCCTCTTCCGGCAGGCGGGCGGTTCGCCCGTCCATTTCGGCCAGTCCCATCTGGATCTGGGTCAGGGCGGAACGCACGTCGGCCATGTTGGCCTCGAGCCTGGCGGCGGCGCGTTCGCCGGCCTCATCGATGAGGTGCGAGGACTCCTCGAACAGGCGCTTGGCGGCGGCCAGACGCGCGTCGAACGCTTCGTCCGCGCGGCGAGAGGCGTCGAAAGCGGCCTCGCCGAGGTTGTCGATCCGCGCCTGGGCCGCATCGGCCGCGGCGTCGGCGGCCTTGCGCGCGTCTTCGGCGGCGGTAGTCAGCGAGACAAGAGCCTGGCTGGTCTCGGCCGTCAGGTCGTCGCGGGCCTCGGCGGCCATCTCGGCGAACCGGTCCAGCGTCTCGCGGATGCGGGTCTCGAAGGCTTCGCGCTCGAGCGTGCTGAGGTCGGCGAAGGCCTTGGCCTGTTCGGCCGCATCGACCACCAGGCCGCTGAGCATTTCGGCTCCGCGGGCGGACGCCTCGTTCAGCTCGCCCACCGCCATGCGGGTGTGCGAAAGCGCCTCGGCCAGCTGGGCCCGCTGGGTTTCGACCTGGGCGGAGAAGTCCTCCTGGTCGGTGCGCAGGGTATAGCCCGCGGCGACCAGGGCGGCGCGCTGCTGCGACAGGCCTTCCTCGACCGAGCGGATCTGCTCGGCCACGCCGGTGCCGGCGGTTTCCAGGCGAATGGTCTGGCGGGCCAGGTCGTCGGCGGCGAGGCGCGCGGCGTCCTGGGCTTCGCCGGCGGCGGCGGCGAGATCGGCGGCTCGGGCGGTGAGGGCGGCCTCGGCCTCGCGCAGCTGGGCCTGGGCGAGGTCGGAGACCTCGGCCGTGGCGCGGGTCTGGCGCTCGACGGCCTCGACCACGCCCAGCGCCTGCTGTTCCAGACCGGCGGCGAGCCTGCTCATCTCGTCGCGCTCGCGGCCCAGCGACTGCTCCAGCCCCTTGGCCGTGCGGTTGGCGTGTTCGGCGGCCTGGGTCAGCTCGCGGGTCTGCTGGGCCAGCGCGTCCTTCAGTGCGCTGAGTTCTTCGCGGGCCCGGGCGGAGGCGGCGGTGGCCTCCTCGATTTCGGCGCGCATCTGGCGCACGAGGTCGGCGGTCTGGCCCGACGCCAGGGCGGCGGGGGCGACCATGGCCTCCGACAGGGTCGCGGCGCGGCGGGTTTCGCCCGCAAGACGCGCGGCCTGGCGGGCGATGTAGGCCATCACGAAGATCAGCCCGACCGGCGCGATGGCCAGCAGGACCAGCACCGCGGTGTGGAACGGCGTGTAGTCGAAGGCGCGGAAGCCGCCCTGGTAGCCGATGACAAAGGCGGTGACGCCGGCCACCCACACGGCTGTCGCAAGCGCAGCGAAGAAGTAGGCGAAGCGGGCGGGGCGGCGCTCGGCCCGGGCCGCCGGCGCCGCAACGGTTTCCGGGGCGGGCGGGGCGGCGGGCTCGGCGGCGAGGGCTTCCGGCGCGGGGGCGGGGATTTCCGGCTCGGCGCGCGTGCGGCCAGGCCGATCGGCGCGAGGTTGCGGGCGGGCCTCGGCGGCAGGCTCCGGGTTCGAGGCTTGAGCGGCGGGCGCGGCCTTTGCTTCGTCGGACAGGCGGGTTCGATACTGGACGCCGGATACGCGGGTCCGGCTGCTCAGCGGGGCGCGCTGGCGCTCGGACTTGCGCGTCGGCGGGGCGTCGTCAGCCTTGGCCTCAGCCTCCGGCTCGGGCGCAGGTTCGGCCTCGAGCGCGCGATCGGCCTCGGGCGCGGCGCCTTCGGTCTGGACGTCCGGAGCCGCGTCGGTCTCGACCGGTGCGGACAGGTTCAGGGGAGATCTGCTTCTGACTCTCATGCGCGGCTCGTGTTGAATCGCGCGCGGTGTCCCGCCTTCTGCGTTCAAGTTCGCGCGTCCAGAGACCCTAACGGCAAGTAAACGCCGCGCAAAGCGCCGAATCAGCGCGGCTGTGGGCTCAGCACTCTTCCGAAGCGGGTTTGGCGACCAAGCCGCCGTCGCCGCCCGGGGCCTGGGCCGACACCGTCCGGTGGACTTCGCGCTCTTCGGGCTGTTCCTTCACGCGGTGCTGGAGGTCGATGCCGAACTGCGCGAAGGCCGTCGCAGCGAGGGCTGCGATCAGGCTTGCGATCAGTTCGATCAAGGCGTGCATCACCGTCCCCACGGTCCGATGACGACGTTATCCGCCAAGCCGGGCCCTGCGGCAACCGGGCTTTTGATGAACTTTCGGACAGCAAAGCCAGGCCGCGGCGCATTGCGCGGGGGCGCGACTTGGGCCATCGGAGAAACCGTCGGGGCCGCGCGGCGTTCCTGTGGGCGGCGCCTCAACCCTTGCCGTGGTGGGAGACACCCGTGCTGCTGCAGCCCGGAAGCACATGCTGGCGGACGGAGCAGGCGGGACGCGTCTCCCTGCTGATGGAGAACGCCGCCTATTTCAGGGCCGCGCGCCTGGCCCTGGAGAAGGCGCAGAAGTCCGTGCTTCTGCTGGGCTGGCAGTTCGACCCGCGCACGCGCCTGGTCCTGGAGGACGCCGACGCCAGCAATGAGATCGGCTTCCTGCTTCGGCGGCTCGTGCGCGACCGGCCGGACCTGGATGTAAGGCTGCTGATCTGGCGCTCGCCGCTGCCGATCGCCTTCTCGCAGGGCTTCTTCCCGCAGCGGGCGCAGCGGTGGTTCAACCGAAAGACGGTGAACTTCCGGCTGGACCGGGCGCGTCCCATCGGCGGCTGCCATCACCAGAAGGTGCTGGTGATCGACGACGCCCTGGCCTTCTGCGGGGGCGGCGACATTTCGGTCGACCGTTGGGACTCGCCCAAGCACCGCGACAACGATCCGCGCCGCTGCACCCCCTACGGCCGCATCTGCCCGCCCCGGCACGAGGTGATGATGATGGTCGACGGCGACGCCGCGCGCGCCTTCGGCGACATGGCGCGCAAGCGCTGGCTGGACGCCGTGGGGGAGGATCTGGAGCCGGTCGCACGCGGCCACGACGCCTGGCCCGACGAGATCAAGCCAGACATGACCGACGTGGACGTCGGCATCATGCGCACCGAGCCGGCCTGGCGAGGCGAGCCGGGGGTGCGGGAGAACGAGGCGCTGCACATCGAGGCGATCGCCCAGGCGCGCAAGCTCATCTATCTCGAGAACCAGTACGTCACCTCGCCGGTGATCGCCGCGGCGCTCGCCGCCCGGCTTGAGGAGAAGGACGGGCCCGAGGTGGTGGTGGTCTCGACCGCCCACAGCCCCAGTTGGTTCGACAAGGCGACCATGGACAGCTCGCGCGCCGCCCTGCTGGCCAGGCTGGAAAGCGCCGACCTGCACGACCGCTTCTCGGCCTGGACGCCGGTCACCTCGATGGGCAAGCCGATCATCGTCCACTCTAAGGTCAGCATCATCGACGATCGCCTGCTGCGGGTCGGCTCGACCAACCTGAACAACCGGGGCGGCGGCTTCGACACCGAGTGCGACGTGGCGGTGGAGACGGAGGAGGGGACCCCGGCCTCGGCGTTCATCCGCAGTTTCCGCGCGCGGCTGGTGTCCCACTTCATGGACGTCGACCAGGACATCTTCGAAGCGGCGTTCGCCGTGACGGGGTCACTGGGCAAGACGATCCAGGGGTTCGACACCGGGCGGATGCGACCCCTGGGCGTGGAGCCCGCGACCCGCCTGTCGGAGTTCATGTCCCGCTATCAGATCGGCGATCCGTCATCGCCGTGGGACTCCTGGCGCCCGTGGCGGCGGCGGCCGCTGTCGCGCCTGCTGGAGCACACCATCGACCGCGTTCAGGCGGCCGACGACACCGCCGAGCGCTGAATCTCGAAGTCGATCACCAGCGGCAGGTGGTCGGAGGCGACCCGGGCCAGCGGGAACATGGGCGCCTGCACGCCGGTCACGCGCACGCTGGGGCTGACAAACACGTGGTCGATGCGCAGCACCGGAAAGCTGGACGGGAAGGTGGGCACGGTGCGGCCCAGGCCCGCGGTGCGCTGGCCGTCCTCCAGCCGCTTCAGGAAGCTCTGGTAGGGCCGGGTGATGGAGGTGGCGTTGAGGTCGCCGACCAGGATCACGGGGTCGATGCAGCGCGGATCGCCGAGCCAGTCCTTGCCGGTCAGCGCCTTGGCCTGAAGTCGCTGTTCGCGGGGAACCAGGCCCAGGTGGGTGTTGATGACGTTGACCTCCACGCCGTCGAAATCGATGGCCAGCCAGAGCGCTCCGCGAGGCTCGAGCCCCGGCACGCCCGCGATGGTGGGCAGGGGTCCCTTGCGCACCAGCCGCTCCGGCCGGGAGGTCAGGATGGCGTCGCCGTAGAGCTCCTCCTCGACCTTCATCGCGGCGTTGAAGTGGAAGGTCATCTCCAGCTGGCGGGCGATCTCGTGGGCCTGGTCGACGCCCTGGGTGCGCGCACGGCCGACGTCGAGCTCCTGCAGCGCCACCACGTCGGGCTCGTATTCCGCGATCACCGCCGCGATGCGGTCCACGTCGAGCCGGCGGTCAACGCCGACACAGCGGTGGACATTGTAGGTCATGATCCGAGGCATGGACGCGGACCCTTAACGCGTTCGGCTCAGATTTCGATCAGGGCGTCGGGAATTTCGTTGGGATTCTGACCCGTCGGCGGGAAGTGTTCGGCCAGCACGGCGCCGCACATTTCCACCGCCGCCACGAAGCCGTCCGCGGGCTGGCCCGCGCGCAGCCCGGCGGTCAGGCGGCCCAGCGCCTCTTCCCAGACATCCGAGCTGACCTTTCTGTAAATGCCTTCGTCGGCGACCACCTCCGCGACATGGTCGCCCAACGACGCGAAGATCAGCACCCCGGTGCGCCCCTCGGTCAGGTGCAGCCCCTTGGCAAGGAACTGCTGCAGGGCGGCGCGGTGGACCTGCTCCTGCTTGGTCCGGGCAGGCGTCAGGGCGCGGCGGACGGCGGGCAGCGACACCAGCAGCGAGGCGAGGCCGAAGACCATCGCCTGCATCGCCGCATAGGCGAACAGGGTCGCGGCCACGGTCGAGTCGGTGGCGCTCGAATGGGCGATGGTCCAGCCGCCGAAAAAGGGGACCCAATCGAACCAGGCGGCGCTGAAGCCGAGCGGTATCAACGCCAGCGGCAGCACAAGCGCCGCCAGCGCCGCCCACACGACCGGAATCTCTCGATAGTCGGAAACCTCGCGCGCCAGGATGCAGAAGATCTCGCCGCTGGTCCGTGTCTCGGCCTCGGCGATCGCCGCGTTGATGCGGACGTGGTCCTCGGGGCTCAGCATCATCTCACCAGCCTCCCGAAGAGCCGCCGCCGCCAAAGGAGCCGCCTCCGCCGGAGAATCCGCCTCCGCCGCCGCTGCTCCAGCCGCCTCCGCCGCCCCAGCCGCCGCCGCCAAGGCCGGAGCCGGTCCACACCCAGCCGCCGTGCCGGCCGCGCCGGCCACGGCGTCCGCGCATGCCGAAGAGGCTGAGCAGGGTCGGGAAGATGAAGACCAGGAATATGAACAGGAAGATGATCACCGCCGGGTCGATGGCCGGGCCGCGATCGGCCCCTACCGCCGCCGCGCGAGCCTGGGCCTCGGCGGGGTCGAGGCTGAGCTGTTCGACCAGGGCGTCGACGCCGGCGACGATGCCGCCGGGATAGTCGTCGGCCCGGAAGCGGGGGAGGATCCGTTCCTGGATGATGACGCTGGAGAGGGCGTCGGTCAGGATCCCCTCGAGGCCGTAGCCCACCTCGATACGCACCTTGCGCTCGTTGGGCGCGACGATCAGCAGGACGCCGTTGTTCGTCTCGCTCTGTCCGATGCCCCAGTGGCGGCCGAGCTGGTAGCCGTATTCCTCGATCTCGTAGCCCTGCAGGTCGGGCACGGTGACCACGACCAGCTGGTCGCTGGAGCTCTGCTCCAGGGCCGCCAGCTTCTCGGTCAGGGCCGCTTCCTCGGCCGGCTGCAGCAGGTTCGCCTCGTCCACCACCCGGCGGCCGGACAGCTCCGGAAAGGTCGGGGCCGCCAGCGCCGGGAAGGCGAGGACGAAAAGCAGCAGGATTGCGAGCGCCGGCCTCTGGACGGAGGCCGCGAACCAGTTTGTCATTACTGGGCTGGCGCGGGCTGGGTTGCGGGCGCCGGCGGCGGGGTCATCGACGGCGCGGGCGGGGCCGAGCCGGGCGCGGCGCCGGGGGTTCCGAAGCTGACCTGCGGGGCCGACTGGGCCGCGGCGTTGGCCTCGAACAGCGGCATGGGCTTGACGCCCGCATGGATGGTCTTGGCCCAGATGATGGTCGGGAAGGTCCGCAGGCTGGTATTCAAGTCGCGGACCGCTTCATTGTAATCCCGCCGGGCGACGGTGATGCGGTTTTCGGTGCCTTCGAGTTGGGACTGGAGGGCGAGGAAGTTCTGGTTGGACTTGAGGTCGGGGTAGCGCTCGACGACCAGGAGGAGGCGGCCGAGCGAGCTGGAGAGCGCGGTCTGGGCTTCCTGGAACTGGGCCATCTGTTCGGGCGTCGGCGGTTCGTTGGCGTTGACGTTTACCGCGGTGGCCCGGGCGCGGGCCGAGATCACCTCGTTCAGCACCGTCCGCTCCTGGGCCGCGTACCCCTTTACGGTCTCGACGAGGTTTGGGATCAGGTCGGCGCGGCGCTGGTACTGGCTCTGCACGTCGGCCCAGCGCGCCTTGGCGGTCTCTTCCTTGGTCGGCAGGGTGTTCACCCCGCAGCCGGCCAGCGCCAGCGGGATCATCACGGCGAAGGCGGCGGCGATACGCTTGAAGACGGTCATGGAAGGGCATCCTCGCGAAGCGGTGCGGTTCAGGCTCGACTCAACGCCTTTCGCGGCGCGGCGCAAGCGGAAATCAGACCGGCTTACGGCTGGAACGGCCAGACCAGGGTGATCAGCAGGGGCGCGGTGAGCAGCACCAGCAGGCTGAGCGGCGCCCCCAGCCGGGCGTAGTCGCCGAACTTGTAGCCGCCCGGGCCGAACACCAGGGTGTTGGACTGGTGCCCGATGGGGGTGAGGAAATCGCAGCCCGCGCCCACCGCCACCGCCATCAGGAACGGGTCGGGGCTGAGCCCCAGCGTCTGCGCCAGCGACAGGCCGATGGGGGCGGCGATCAGCACCGTGGCGGCGTTGTTCAGGAAGGGCGTGGCGGCCATGGCGACCAGCATCATGGCCGTCAGCGTGACCAGCGGCGGCAGGCCGCCCAGCCAGCCCGACAGGGCCTGGGCGATCAGGTCCGCCCCGCCCGTGGCCGAGATCGTCTCGCTGACCGGGATCAGGGCGGCGACCAGCACCAGCACCGGGGCGTCCAGCGCCGCATAGGCCTCGCGCATGCGCAGCGCGCCGGCCGCCACCACGATCACCGCCGCCATGAAGAAGGCCACGGTCACCGGCAGCACACCGAAGGCCACGGCGACCATGGCCGCCACCAGCACGCCGGGCGCCAGCAGGGCGTGGCGCGCCCCGCCCAGCCTGACCTCGCGCTCGGCCAGCGGCAGGCAGTCCAGCGCCTTCAGCACCTCGGGCAGGGCCCGCTCGCCGCCCTGCAGCGCCAGCACGTCGCCGGCCTTCAGCTTGATGCGCGCGATGGCGCCCGACACCCGCGACCCCGCCCGGCTGACGGCCAGCAGGTTCACCCCCCACACCGCGTGCAGGTCCACCTGGGCGACGGTGCGCCCGACCAGCTCCGAGCGGGGGCCGACCACCGCCTCGACCACGCGCACCTCGTCGGTGGCCGCCTCCATGACGATGGGCCGGTCCGAGCGCGCCAGGCTCAGCCGCGCGCGGCGGATCAGGTCGCTCAGCTCGGCCGGATTGGCCTGCAGCAACAGCCGGTCCCCGGGCCGCACCTTGCTGTTGGCGTGCGGGTTGGTGATGCGCTTGCCGTCCCTCAGGATGGCCACGATCTCCACCTGGCCGCCGCCGATGCGGGCGAGGTCGGCCACCCGCGAGTTCTGGTAGGCCCAGCCCTCGGGCGCGCTGACCTCGGTCAGGTAGCTCTGGGCGTCGAGCGCCGCGTCGATGCTGGTCTGGGGCGCGCGGTGCGCCGGCAGCAGCCGGTAGGCCAGCGTCAGATAGACCAGCGCGATCACCGTCAGCGCCCCGCCCACGGGCATGAAGTCGAACATGCGGAACGGCTCGCCCAGCGCCTCCTGGCGCACGCCCGAGACGATGATGTTGGGCGAGGTGCCGACCAGCACCGTCAGCCCGCCGACCAGCGACCCGAAGGCCATGGGCATGAGCAGCCGTCCCGGCGACACGCCGGTCTTGCGCGCCACCGCCAGCGCCTGGGGCATCAGCAGGGCCAGGGCGCCGACGTTCTTGGTGACCATGGACAGCACGGCGGTCGCGCCGGCGAACACCGGCACCTGGGTCCGCTCGCCCTTCAGGTGCGGCAGCAGCGGCCCCAGCAGGGTGTCGACGATGCCCGAGCGCGCCACCGCCGCGCTCAGCACCAGGGCCGAGGCGATGATGATGACGATGTCCGAGGCGAAGCCCGAAAAGGCGCTCGCGGCCGGGATCAGTCCCGCCGCCACGCCGACCGCCAGCGCCGTCAGGGCGATGACCTCGAAGCGCCATCGCCCCCACAGGAAGGCCAGCACCGTGCCCCCCACCAGCGCAAACGCCAGCCCCTGTTCCAGTGTCACGTTGAGCGCGCCCTCGGTCCGGCATGCTCAACGGCCAAGGTTCGGATTGGTTCAGGGGGGACGGGATGGGTCGTTTATCGGTCGGTTTCGGTCGAAATACGCCGCTGAAAGGGCGCCTGAGGCTCGCCAGGGGGCGCCCCGAAGAGGCGCGCCACGGCCCGGACCGCCGTTTTGGGGGCTCCAAGCGCCCAAACCGCAAGAAGGAGGCGGTGCGCCGCCACACCATCGACCCTTGACCCCGGGGGCCGGATCAGGGCGCCATTGGGGACGGTGGGGTTTTTCTGGATGAAAGATCATCCTCCCCCGTCATTCCCCCCTTCCATAATCCCGGGCCGCCCTTCCGGCGCCGCGCGACACGACCCCTTTCTCCGTCATCCCCGGACTTGTTCCGGGGATCCATGGCGGCCCCTGGCGCAGCGCGGAGCGGCTTGTCTGCAGCGTTGCGACCGGGTGCTCCACCCGCTCTGCGACGGAGGAATGGGTCCCCGGGACAAGCCCGGGGATGACGGCTGGGGGGCGCCCCGGCCCAAACCAGGAAACACACCCCATGACCGACGAAACCCCCGCGATCCCCGCGGTCGGATACCTGCGCGCGGCGCCGGGCGAGAGCCCGGGCGAGGAAAGGCAGCGCCAAATCCTCCAGACCTTCGCCGCCGCCCACTCCATGCGGCTGACCGGCTGTTTCGCCGACGTCCTGCCGCCCGAGGCCCCCGGCGGGCCCGCGCCGCCGCACCAGCTGCGCGCCCTGCTGGAGCGGGCCGAACAGCCCGAGCCCGGGTTCGAGTTCGTGCTGGTGCTGGATGCGGCGCGGCTGGCGCGGGAGCACCCGTTCGACTGGCAGGGCGCCGACGCGGCCCTGCGCGCGGCCGGGACGCCGCCGCTCTATGTGGAGGAGCCCTGGCGCAACGACGGGGCGGCGATCGGCCGGCGCATCCGGCGGCTGATGGAGGAGGAGCGGCTGGCCGGCCACGGGGCGCGCATCGCGGCGGGCCACCGGCGCTGGGCCGCCCAGGGCTTCCACATCGCGGGCAAGGCGCCCTTCGGCTATCGCCGCCAGCAGATCGGCTGGAACCAGGAAGGGCGCACGCTCGAGCTGGGCGAGGGCCGGCCTTGCGGCCGCTACCGCTCGGTGCTGGTCCCCGGGCCCCAGGACGAGCAGCACACGGTCTTACGCATCTTCACCCTCTACGCCCGCCACGGCCTGAGCGGCCAGGCCATCGCCGAGCGGCTGACCAGCGAGGGGGTGTGGGCCGGCAAGCGCGGGCCCTGGGCGGCCACCACCATCCTGAACATGCTGAAGAACGAGGCCTATCTGGGCGTGCGCATCCACGGCCGCCGCGGCTCATCACGCCGCCGCGACGCCGAGGGCCGCCGCCGCCCCCTGGGCGACGCCGAGCCCGTCCGCATCGAGGCCGCCCACCGCCCCCTGGTCACGCCCGAGCTGTTCCAGGCCGCGCGCGAGCGCATGGCCGGAAAGCGCCGCCGCTTCACCGACGAGGAGATCCGCGAGGGCCTGCGCCGCCTGCTGCGCGCCCACGGCGTCATCACTTGCGCGATGATCGACGACGACCCGGAGCTGCCGTGCGTGGGCGCGGTGGGGAAGCGGTTCGGGGGGCTGCAGCGGGCGTATGCGGCGATCGGGTATGACGCGCCGGATGCCTGGGGGAAGAGAAGGATGGGGGGGGCACTGACTCTAGCTGGCGCTGGGAAGGTCAGCTGCTGACTCTTAGGGGACTTTGGGAACGACCGCTTTCGGCAAGCCAGCCAAGCTGCATAGGGCGGGCGCCACTGTGCGGGCCGTAGACCTCACGAGCAGAATGATCTAATAAATCGCCGGACTGATCTAGACTTACTGCGTCCGTCCGCCGCGACTGTCGATGATCTCCCGAACTATTTAAGCTCGAGCTTCAAGCGATCTTTGTAGACTGCGATCCGCTTTCGGGCGCGCTCAATTAGGTCTTCGAAAAACAGGGTCTCGGCATATAGTTCGCCCAGACGACGACCGGTCTCTGGGTCATCGATCGGGTTGGACTGGAAGAATCCTTTGCCAGCCGCGAACCGCGTCCAGCCGGGCATTCGTATCGGGTTGACCGTGTCGCCGATCAGATAGCCGTAGAACTTCTTGAGGCGCCCGTTCGACTTGGCGGCCAGTAGGTGAGCGTATTCGGATAGGTCGCCCACGTGTGCGTCCATACTGACGCCGGGGGCCTTGAACTCCACGACGATGACCGAGCCCTCTTCGTTGAAAATGGCGACGTCCGGCCGCATGGCCTTGTTGTCGTCCGCCCGCTTCTGGAGAACCGCGTCCCACTCAGCGTCGATACCTGCTTCAAAGAGCGGCTGCCCGTCGGTCCATCGGATCTGGGACAGGAGCTTATCCGAGGCGATGTAGTCGTAATACTGATACTCCTCGCTTAACAGCCAGATGTCGTGGTCCGTGACCTCGGTGCTGTCCTTCTTCATCGGGAAGAAGATGCTGTGGATGATGCGCTCGTTCTGTGCCTTCTGCCCCGCCTCGGCCATCGCGGTTTGGACCGTGAGCTGCTTGCCACAGGCCAGGGCGAGGATCTCGACGATCGCGGCGCGGCGCACGACCAGCTGCGACAGGCTCGCCATGTCGAAATTCTTGAGCGAGGCGGTGTAGCGCCAGGAGAGTTCGTTGATCTTGCGGCGGTAGTCCTCGCTATGCGGCTCCGCGCCGAGGATCTCCTCTTTAAGGTCAAAGATTTTTTCGGTCTCGGCGATCACCCGGTCTTGGTATTTCTTCAGCACGCGCTCGGCGACGCCCCGCGCGGTGTCGCCGTAGTTCACTCGCGTCTCGGTATCTTGGAGCATGGCGGGGATCACGCCGAACATCTCCTCGACGTCGCGGATCACGGTCTCTTTGTCCCACGACGCCGGCGTCACCAGTCCGTGGATGATCGGGTCGATCTCGTCGAAGAGGCCGGCGAACGAGACGGGCTCGTCGATGAACAACTCATCCGTTGGGATGCTCTCCGGAATCCCAACGAACCCGTCCCGTTGTTCGTTGACCCGCCGGTCGAGCATCTCTCCCTCGATCAGGACTAGGTGGTAGTGGCCGGACACCGGCCTGTTCTGCTCGGCGCCGGTCCGAAGGTATCGGGAGGTGATGTCCTGGACCGGAGACGACTTGGCGCATAGGGCGATGGCATTGCTAGGCAGATCGAACTCGGAGGCCTCCAGCCGGTAGTAGGTGAGCCTGAAGCTCTGCTTCGATCCCAACAGATCCCCGGTGCCGGGGGTCACGCTCGGCCACTTCAACCACCCGCTCAAGGGTGACGGCGGGCAGGTCGGCGGCGGTCAGCGTCTTCGTCTTCTCGGCGCCATCCGGATAGATGGCGCGGAAGGTGATGGTGAACGCCCCGAGCCGTACGCCGAGCCCAACCAGTCTTTGCAGAAAGGCGATCAGCATGTGTCGGCGCAGATTGTCCGGATCGAAGGTCTCGGTCAGCGGCTGGCGGAACAGGTTTTCACGCGGCCAGGGCTTCAGGGAGTCTAGGATGATGGTGGCGCCGATGTCCGCCTCGTCCCCCGGCGTGACCTTGAAGTCGCCCAGGTCGATCTTTTTGAGTCCCTCGACGGGCGTCAGGTCGCGGGTCATGACTCCATCGGCTGTGCGGTAGGTGCTCTTCAGCCCGACGCGGTAGAAATGGTGGAAGAACTGGATCCGGCCCGACCCTTTGCACTGTCCGATGCCGGCGATGGCGAGGTCGTCCTTGTAACAGGTGTCCTTGGTGAGGAAGGCGTCGATCTGATCTTCGCCGAGCCCGCAACCGTTGTCGCGGCAGCTGACAGCGACATCCAGCTCCTCACCGAGCAGATCGGACGTGTAGAAGCGCACGTCCATGTCCACCTTCAGGGGGATATCGGACGGCTGCTGGTGCTGGCGGATTAGAAACGAGTCGATCGAGTTGGAGAGGAGTTCCTCGAAGACAACGTAGGGGTTTTTGCTGATTTTGGTGTTCTTCAGGCTTCCGCGGATATCGAGTGTCATTGTTTTTCCGCCGTAAATGCCCGCATTCCTGAGCGAGTTCTGAGGGGCGCTTCGCGCCCAAGTCAAGGTCGTGTCGCCGCCTCGGACAACCTCGACGTCTCTCACACGCAGCGACGCCGACATCGGTCTTCATCTCCATCGCCCCACCCCCCCACCGCCTGCGCGAGAGTTCGAGAAGGGAACATAGCAAGAACATCAAGCTTCAGCCATATGTCCCAAGTCGAACTTCAACCCGCCTCCCACTTCTCATTCCTGATGGGGGCGAGCTCTCGCGATCGCCCTACTCAACCGTGTGCGCCTCGAGGTTTTGGGACGTCAGATTCAAGGCGCAATGCCGATGACTGCATTTGGCGCGATCCGGACCGGCCGAGATCGATACCGTGGTGCCTCGCATTGGCTGTGCTCTGTACGCGCGGGCACGGCCCCGTCGTCGGTATGCAGCGCTATCCTTTTCGGTCTCGCAGAGGCTCAGGAGGCGTCGGGAGCCCCGATGGGCGCAGGTCCCTCTGCCATGGCGGCGAGCGCTGCCTTTGCCCGTTTTTCGAAATCGGGTGGCAACCGCTTCTGCGGTGGCGGCCCGTAAAGGCGGAGCTGTGCGATGAGGCGTCTCTGGCCGGCGAGTTCGCCTTGCCCACGGTCGTCGAGACCGGCCTCATAGGGCCGAAGCCGCTCCATCTCGGCTTCAGCCTCGTTGAAGGCGCCGCAGTAGGCGAGGACGACCGCATACTGCGACCGAACCGGAATCAGGAAGTCCGCGAGCTTCCATTGCCCCAGTTGCGGAAGCAGGATCGTCTCCATGAAGTGGCGGGCGCCCTCGAAGTCGCTTTGGCCGATGAACTGATCGGTGAGGTCCTGTCCGACGCGGAGCAGGGAATGGGGCGCGCGGGCGAGGTCATAGAACTTCAGCGCATGGATCCGGGCGAAAGGGGAGATTTGTCCCAGCCCATCCATGGCTTTGGCCAGGGCGTCGAGCGTATCGGCCAGATGTTTGGCGTGGTCCTGTTGGTCCGGTCCCGGCTTCAGCATCGGGCGCAGATCGGGTGCGTTGCGCTGGATTACTTGGTTCGGCGTCAGGCCCAGGAGCTCGTAGTACTCTCCGATCAGCGGGTCGAAGATGTCGATCGCCTTCGCAAAGTCGCCCAGGCTCAAGTGCGCCACCCCGGCGTTGTAGCGATAGACCCGTCGATGGCCTTCGGAGAGCGGTTCTATCGCCTTCTCCAGCGAGGCCATTAGGGCCAGGGCCGGCTTCCGCTTGCCTTGGGTGGCCAGCATGTTCATGCGTTTCAAGCCGACACGCAGGCTCTCCTCCGCCCCGAGGTCATGCTTCGCGATCAGTCCGTCCATCTGGTCCAGCCAAGCCTCTGCGCGATCCTCGCGTCCAGCCTTCAGGTCACCGAACACCAGCCCATCCAGGGCTTTGAGCCGCTGGTCGGCATCGATGGTCTCATCGGTGACCGCGGTCTCAAGAAAGGCCTCGATCTGAGGCATGAACCCCATCTCGTGGAACAACTCATCGGTGGCCATCTCGACCAGCGGCTCCATATCGCCGATCTCACCGCTCAGCCGCAGAATGGCGGAGACGCGGGCCGGGCTCCAGTCAGCCGCAATCCCCGCCGTCATAAGATCGCGCAGAGCACGGCGGCGCTCAGAAAGGCGGTCGGCGTCGGTCAGTGCCAGTCGCACCTTGCCGATGACACGGGCGGCGTCATGCATCTTGAGCCTGTCGCCGGCGTACACCTGCAGCAAGCCCGTGGTGCGTAGGTGGCGAAGCGATCCCGCGGCGGCGGCGGCCGTCTGGCCCGCCCCGGCCAGATAAGCCAGAACTTCGGTGCGGGCGACGGGGAGATCAACCAGGCTGAGCAGATCCGCTGTCGTCGCCACCGCGGCCGGAAGGGCGGCGAACAGGCGGCCGAGGATGGCCTCCTGCACCGTCCCGCGCGTGTGGGCCGTCGCCTCCAGATCGCTGCAGAAGGCCGCGACGTCGCCGCCGTACTCCAGTTTGGCGATCGATACCGCGTTCTGGACGTACAGGGGCAGTCCACCGGTCAGATCGATGAGGCGCTGGCAGACGGCCGCGTTGGCCCGGCAACCGGCGGCGTGGACCTCGGCCGCCACCGTGTCCGGTCCCCACCCTCGGAGGTCCTCTCGTACGATGCCGATCATGTCCTCCAAAGTCTGGACGTCGGCGACCGGCCGACAGAGCAGCATGAACTGCAGGTCCGGGGCGGCCTGGATGACCGCGGTTAGGTCATCGACAGGGATTTGATGGGCGTTATCGAGGACGACCATCGCGGTATGGCCCCGTTCGCGAACGAGGCCGGAGATACGTTGCAGGAGTTCGCGACCGGAGGCCCCCGGAAGCAGAACCTCGCCCAGCCTACCTCCGTCGCCGCCGAACAACCGTGCCGCCAGGTCTCGCGACAGCGTGGACGCCAAGGCGGTGCCGGGCACGTCGCTGACGTCGAAGTACACCAACGCACCTTCCGCGTGCTGGGCGGACTGGGCGACCCATGACGTCTTGCCGGCGCCCGAGTAGCCGGTGATCAGACGGATGCGGCTGTCTGAGATCAGCGCGGGCTCGTCGACCTGAACCCGATAGGGCGAGGGCGGGGCGGGCAGGTCCTGAAGCTGCAGCACCAGCTGTTCGAACAGGGCCGGTAGGTCCGCCGCGGTAAAGTGGTGGGCGGGCCCGGCGCCACCGCCCGCAGCGACAAGCGTGATGACACCAGCGAGCTTCCAGACCAGGGTCTCGGGAGCGAGCATTGCGAACGGCAGACTTTCGGCGCGCGAGCGGGTTTGGTTGATCGCATCCGAGAGAGAGGCCGCAGGCGAGGGCCGTCCTCCCCGTTCGGCTTCGGCCGCGGGCCAGTCGACGCAAACATCGGCGGGCCAGTCGTCAGCGGCGATTCTTTCGGCAAGAGGGCCGTTGGGGACGGCGTTGCTGACGATCACCAGTTCGGGCACGCCGGCGCGAGTTCCGTCGGCGTGGAGGGCCCGCAGCGCCTCGAAACGCTTCACCGCTCCGCTGATGTCGCTCCAAGCCAGGCGGTCCTGGCGATGCTTGACCTGGATATAGATATGGCGACCCGGCAGGATCAGCTCGATATCCTCGTCGGTCTCGATCGCGATCGAGATCGCACCCAACGCGGCCGACGCCAGCAGGCACTGTGCGGCGTAGAGATGCTGATAAAGGAAGCCCCTGTGCAAGGCTTCGATCCGCACGAGTTGGGCGGGATCCAGAACGTCGGGGCGAGGCGGCTGAGCTTGGGTCACGATGTGGATCTAGTGCGCGTGGTCGTCCCAGCAACCCGCGTTCGGTCGGAAACGCTTCGGGTAGCCCGAAAGGAGAGGCAAGTGCGCGGCACCATAAATATCGGGCCGAGTGCGGGTGCGCAGGAAGTCTGAACTTACATCTGGCTGAGAGCGGCCACGTCCTCGGCCTGAAAGTCTGCTTTTCGGCGTTGTGTCGATTTCCGCTACTGGCGCAAAGTCGCCCCGCTCAGCTGTTCGCGAGCGGACACGCGGTATCGACCGAGGATGACGGACCGGGGCGCTCCCCACCCCCCTGCGCCCCCACACCTCGTCCACGTTCACCATTCCTAAGCCCTGCGCCGCTAGGTTGCGGGGTTCAAACGGGGGTCGGACCGCGTGTGGAAGGTCGTCAGTTGCATCGCGGTCGAGCATGACCTGCGTCTGGTGCTGGTCGCGGGGCTGGTCTGCCTCATAGGCTCGGCCACCACCTTCCGGCTCTATGGCCGGGTGCGCCAGGCGCGCGGGCGGGTGCGCGCCGTGTGGCTGCTGTTCACCGGGGCGGTGGCCGGGGCGGCGGTGTGGGCGACCCACTTCATCGCCATGCAGGCCTATCGACCGGCGATGGAGACCGGCTACGAGCCGGCCGGCACCCTGTTTTCCCTGTTCATGGCCTTCGCCGGCATGGGCGCGGCGTTCACCGGGGCGGCCTACGCCTCGGCGATGTCGCGGCGGGCCGGGCTGGTGGTCGGCGGGCTGCTGCTGGCGGCGGGGGTGGGGGCTATGCACTACACCGGCATGGCGGCCTTCCGCACCCAGGGCGTCATCGGCTGGGACGCCGGCATGGCAGCCTGGTCGCTGGCGGTGGGCGCGGTGCTGGGGGCGCTGGCCTTCCGCGCTGCGGGCGAGGCCGACAGCCTGCGCCGGTCGCTGGCGGGCGGGGCGGTGCTGGCGGCGGCGATCTGCGCCGTGCACTTCACCGGCATGGCGGCCATGACGGTGACGCCCGACGCCTCGATTGCGGTTCCCGACGCCATCCTGGAGCGCGGGCCGATGACGGTGGTGGTGGCCATCACCGTGGGCCTGATCCTGCTGGCGGCGCTGGGCTCGGTGGCGCTGGACGCGGCCAGCCAGAACGCGGCGCTGAACCGCCTGCGCGAGGCGATCGACGCCATGCCCCAGGCGCTGGCCTTCTTCGGGCCGGACGACCGCATCGTGATCTGGAACCAGCAGTACGCGGCCCTGAACTTCCAGGGCGCGGCGACCCTGGCGCGGGGCGTGTCGTTCCGCGACATGCTGCGCGAGGCCTTGGCCGGGGGGCATTATCCCGAAGCCGAGGGGCGCGAGGAGGAATGGCTGGAGGAGCGCATGGCCGCGCGGCGCGCCTGCACAGGCCCGGTCGAGCAGCGCACCGCCGACGGGCGCTGGCTGCGCATCGAGGACCAGCGCACCGCCGACGGCGGCACGGTGTCGATCTGCATCGACGTCACCGCCCTGAAGGAGGACGCCGAGGCGCTGGCGGCGGCGCGCGACGCGGCCGAGGCCGCCAACCGCGCCAAGAGCGTGTTCCTGGCCAACATGAGCCACGAGATCCGCACGCCGCTGAACGGCATCATGGGCATGGCCGACGTGCTGGCGCGGTCCGAGCTGAAGCCGGCGGAGCGCGAGATGGTGGACCTCATCCGCCAGTCGGGCGACACCCTGGCGCGGCTGCTGGGCGACATCCTGGACCTGAGCCGGGTGGAGTCCGGGGAGATCGAGATTTCGCCCGAGCCCTTCCACCTGGCCGAGGCGCTGCGCGCCACCGCGGCCCTGTCGGAGATGACGGCGGCGGAGAAGGGGCTGGCGCTGAAGGTGTCGATCCCGGCCGAGGCCGAGGGCTGGGTGCTGGGCGACGTGGTGCGGGTCAAGCAGGTGGTCAGCAACCTGCTCAGCAACGCGGTGAAGTTCACCGACCGGGGCGAGGTGGCGCTGGTCGTGCAGGGGGTCGGTCCGGCCTGGCGCATCGAGGTGCGCGACACGGGCGTGGGCTTCGACGCCGAGGCGCGCGAGCGCATCTTCAGCCGCTTCAAGCAGGCGGACGGGTCGATCACCCGGCGGTTCGGGGGCTCCGGCCTGGGGCTGGCGATCTCGAAACAGCTGGCCGAATTGATGGGCGGCGACCTGGTCGCGCACAGCACGCCGGGCGTGGGCTCGACCTTCGTGCTGACGCTGCCGCTGCCGGCGGCCGCGGCCCCGGCGTCGCGCACCGTGGAGCCCGCGGCGGCGGCGGCGCAGGCGCGGTCGGGGCGGCTGTCGGTGCTGCTGGTCGACGACCACGCGGTGAACCGCCGGGTGGTGGAGATGATGCTGGCCCACGCCGAGGTGGACATCACCTCGGTCGAGAACGGGCAGGAGGCGGTGGACGCCTTCGCCGCCGGCCGCTTCGACCTGGTGCTGATGGACATGCAGATGCCGGTGAAGGACGGGCTGACCGCCACGCGCGAGATCCGGCTGATGGAGCGCAGCCGGGGCGGGGCGGCGACGCCGGTCTTCCTGCTGACCGCCAACGCCTCGCCCGAGCACGTGGAGGCCGGACGCCAGGCGGGCGCCGGGCGCCACCTGACCAAGCCGATCTCGGCCCAGGCCCTGCTGGAGGCGGTGGCCGAGGTCGCCGACCGCGCCGCGGAGCAGAGGGCCGCCTGAGGGCACGACGGGCGAACCCGATCGCCGGCGGGCCGTTAGGCCTGTACGGCCATCGGCGAGAGCTTTCCCATGCTGCGATCCTTCCTCCTCGGCTTCGTCACCGGAGCCCGTTCACTCGTCCCCATCGCGGTGGTGGCGCTGGCCGACCGCCGGCGCAGGCTGGCGGCGGACAACGGCGCGCCGCCGCTGCTGGGCACGGCGCCGGTGGCGGGCGCCTCGCTGCTGATGGCCGGGGCCGAGATGCTGGGCGACAAGGCGCCGTGGGCGCCGGACCGCATCGTGCCTTCCGGCATGGCCGTGCGCCTGCTCACCGGCGCGGCCGTGGGC
>JAEZEZ010000110.1 GCA_023432855.1 Pseudomonadota bacterium
GCGCACCGCCTTGCGCGCCGCGGTCCCGGGCGGGCGGCCGGCGGGATTGCCGCTCTGGCCCTTCTTCCACTGGCGGTCCCGGGGCGGGCGGCAGAAGCCGGTGGCGTAGTCCCGGTCGGCGGCGTCGGCGGCGGCCACGGCCCGGTCGATGGCGTGCAGCATCTCGAGCTGGGCGTCGTGGGCGGCGGCGTCGGCCACGGCCTTCAGCCCGGCGTCCTGGGGCGAGGCGTTCGCGGCGCCCTGAGGGGCGGTCGCGTCGGGGCCGGCGGCGTCGGGGCCGGCGGGAAGGGGTGTTTCGGTCATCGGGGTCTCTCCGCTTGACGGCTTCTCGGCAGGAGAACAAAATTAGAACTTGATCCGGGTATGCGTGGCAAGGGGGCGCCCTGCCAGGCCGGGGATGACGGGTCGGAACGGCCCCGGGGGCGATGCCACGCCGCCGCGGTTTTCACAGTTCCGGTTCCCTGTTTTTCCCTGTTCCGGGTTCACTGTTATTCCCTGTTCCGGGACAGCGCCCCTGGCCGCTTATGACCAGCCGGAACAAGGACTTGGGGGGCTTTCGAAGAGCCGGAAATTTTTTGGCGCCGCGTGCTGAACAGGGAAGAACAGGGAACCGGGGGGTGCGGAGCGGGCGCAGGAAGAGGGGCCACGGAAAACACGGAAAGCACGGAAAAGACGCGCAGCAGGCGCGTCGATCGCCTTCATCCAGCCTGGCGCGAGGCCCGGAGACGCCGGCGAACCGTCCGTGCTTTCCGTGTTTTCCATGGACCGCCGAAGGCGCCCCTCTTCCGGAGCAAGGGGACCACGGACCATCACCGACCAGCACGGACCTGAAGAAAAGGACGCGCCGCGGGCGCGTCGAAGAGCCGGGTGACCCGAACGGCGCCAGGCCCGCGCCACAGGTCCGTGATGGTCCGTGCTGGTCCGGCCAGGTCCGTGATCCCGCCGAAGGCGCCCTTCTTCCGTGTGTTCCGTGCTTTCCGTGGACCCGCCGGAGGCGGTGTTTCCCTGCGCCAGGGGGTAACCCTCCCTCAACCCGGCCCGGCCAGACTGCGCCGCAGCGGACGGAGGGGACGGGATGGCGCGGATCTGGACGGCGGCGGCGGTGGGCGCGGCCCTTGTGCTGTCAGGCTGCGGCGGGGGCGGCGGCCCGGGCGGCGGCGGGGCCAAGGGCGAGGCCATGAAGCCCTGCGAGGCGGCCAACAAGGAGACGCCCAAGGCCCTGTCCTCGGCCAAGTCCGGCCGCATGACCTACGGCGAGGCGAAGCTGGTCGCCGACGAGGCGGTGCAGGCCTGCGAGGCCGCCTACTCGGCCTGGGAGAAGCTGAACGTGGGCGAGGCCTGCCTGGAGGAGGCCGACGCCCGCCGCGGCTTCGCCTGGGCCACCCGGGCGGCGCTCGATCACCAGATCTCGCGCCCCTACAAGCTGCGCATCGACCGCGAGAAGGACCGCATCGAGCGCGCCGAGGACGCCTGCAAGGCGGCGCCCGCGCCGGGCGCCGAAGAGGCCGCCAAGGAAGGCTAGCGCAGCCAGCCCTTCTTCGCCGTCCAGCCCGAGAACCACACCAGCAGGGCGGCGACGACGATGATGAACAGCGGCATCGGCAGGCTCTCGGCCGTCGGCATGGCGGTCAGGATGTCCGTGCCCAGGAAGGTCCAGCCGAACTGGACCAGCACGGCTGCGAGCGAGACCACGAACGCCATCTGCGCCAGCTTGCGCCGCAGCAGCAGAAGCACCGCGCCGGCCAGCCCGACCCACACGGCCACGGCGTAGGCGGCGGCGACCCAGACGGGCATCGCCTCCCAGATCTCCCGCTGCGCGGCCGGCAGCGCGGCCATCGCCTCGGGGCTCATGGTCATCTGGGTGATGTAGGCCCAGCAGCCCATGGCCTCCCACAGCAGGGCCAGGCCCGCCACGACCCAGAACCAGACAGGCGGTTTCGCGAACGACATCTCGGATCTCCCCCTGGTTATCCGGCCGGCAGGCTGAGCCGATCCAGCGAGCTTGGCAATACCGGGGGCGCGCGCCGTGGTTGACGCGCGGCGCCGAACCAGGCTGCGATTCACCTCAGGCGAAGCGGGGGCCCCACGGTCCGGGCGGCGGCGGCGGACGCCAGCCGGTGATCCGCTGGAACGGAACCGCGAGCAGGAGGCCGACGAGAAATCCGCCGACGTGCGCTTCCCAGGCGATGCCGCCGCGGGTTTCGCCGGTGAGCAGGAGCTGGGGACCGGAGACGAGGGCCACGAGCACGAGATTCATCAGGCCGAAGGAGAGCAGGTTCGTGCCCACCTGGCGCGAGGCCAGGGGCGTCAGTTCGCCTTCGACGGTGCCGACCCGGGCGGCCAGCCCCCAGAGGCCGCAGATGGCGCCCGAGGCGCCCACGGCGGGGATCTCGCCGGCGGGATTGAGCGCCAGGAAGGCGAGGCCGCCGGCCAGTCCCGAGAGCAGGAACAGGACCAGGAAGCCTCCGACGCCCGCCGCGCCGCGTCCCAGCGCCAGCCGCACCGGGGTGGCGAGCGCGGTGAAGGCCATCAGGTTCATCAGGAGGTGGATCAGCCCGCCGTGCAGGAACATGTGACTGAACAGGACATGCCAGCGGCCGGCCGCGATGGCCTGGCCGGACAGGGCGTGGGCCAGGCCCATCTGCGGCCACAGGAAGACCTGGGCGGCGAAGACGGCCAGCAGGATCGGCGGGATGACCAGCTCGGGCCCCGGACCGAGCCGGACCGCCGGCCGCCGCGGCGCGGGAGAACTCATGCTGCGAAGGTGGGGCGCGGACGGGGTCCGCGCCAGTGGCTCAGCCCTCGGAAGCCGGCGCGTCCTGGGCCGCGTTCTGGGCGGCGTCCTGGAAGTAGGGCTCGACCTGGCCGGAGAGCTTGATGGTCAGGGGGTTGCCCTTGCGGTCCAGCGTCTTGCCGGCGGCCACGCGGATCCAGCCCTCGCTGACGCAGTACTCCTCGACGTTGGTCTTCTCCTGGCCGTTGAAGCGCACCCCGACGCCGCGGGCCAGGGCGGCCTCGTCGTAGTGCGGGTTGCCGGGGGTGGCGGAGAGGCGGTCGGGGGGCGTGTCCATGGCGCGGCTCTTTAGCCTCGCCGCCGCCCGGGGGGAAGCGGCGCGCACGAAAAAGGGGGCCGCGCAGGGCGGCCCCCTTCAGTTCCGGCAAGGCCGGATCACATGGTGGTGCGGGTCTCGTCGAAGCGGGTCCAGCCCTCGTCGCGATAGACCCGGCCGCGGGTGGCGGCGTCGGTCCCGCCGTGACGGGAGAGGACCTCGTCGACCCGGGCGGCGTCCATCTCGTCGACGCGGACGCTGACCAGGGCGCCGCCGCGGCGGACTCCCTCGGCGTACACATGGGCGTCCTCGTCGTTGACGCCGGCGTCCTTCAGGGCGCCCAGGATGCCGCCGGTGACGCCGCCGACCGCCGCGCCGGTCACGGCGCCGGTCAGGGTCGCGGCCAGCCAGCCGGCGGCCAC
>JAEZEZ010000131.1 GCA_023432855.1 Pseudomonadota bacterium
GGCGAAGGCCTCGGCGAATTGGTGATTAGAACCACGGTCGTCCCTGCTGCACGCGCGTCGGCCAGCGCCTTGCAGGCATCCGGGAAGGCATCGACGCCATTGTGGACCACGCCCCAGACATCCGACAGAACCACGTCGTAACTGCCGGTAATCTCTGTGAGACTGCTGATGCGCTTGGCCATGTCTTTTCCCGAACCGATATCTGAACCGGCGCTGACATTGCAAAGCTGGTGCAGGATGGCAAGGATTTTCCTGCCTTCCAAGGACGTGGCAACATCGAACGGGATTGCTGGAAATTTCGATCGAGCTCGTTCTTGACTCTCATTCGAGCCGAGCTTATCTCGACGCCAGCTAGCACTCTCCTCTGCTGAGTGCTAGCAACCAGATACGGGTCCGCAGACCTGTCCATGTCATTTGATCGAGGGATTAGACAATGGCAAGCACCAATTTCCGCCCCCTGCACGACCGCGTCGTCGTTCGTCGCGTCGAGTCTGAAGAAAAGACCAAGGGTGGCATCATCATCCCGGACACCGCCAAGGAAAAGCCTGCCGAAGGTGAAGTCATCGCCGTTGGCCCTGGCGCCCGCGACGAAAGCGGCAAGCAGGTCGCTCTCGACGTCAAGGTCGGCGACCGCGTCCTGTTCGGCAAGTGGTCCGGCACTGAAGTCAAGCTCGATGGCGTCGATCTCCTCATCATGAAGGAATCCGACATCATGGGCGTCATCGGCTGATCTTACAGCCTCTCGCCCATCCCGAAATCACGCTGACACCCCTTTTCAGGAGTTCTCAAAATGGCAGCTAAAGAAGTAAAGTTCGGCCGCACCGCGCGCGAAAAGATGCTGCGCGGCGTCGACATCCTCGCCGATGCCGTCAAGGTCACCCTCGGCCCGAAGGGTCGTAACGTCGTCATCGACAAGTCCTTCGGCGCACCGCGCATCACGAAGGACGGCGTCTCCGTGGCCAAGGAAATCGAACTGGAAGACAAGTTCGAGAACATGGGCGCGCAGATGATCCGCGAGGTCGCGTCCAAGACCAATGACAAGGCCGGCGACGGCACCACCACCGCCACGGTCCTGGCCCAGGCCATCGTGGTCGAGGGCATGAAGTCGGTCGCGGCCGGCATGAACCCGATGGATCTGAAGCGCGGCGTCGACAAGGCCGTGCAGAAGGTCGTCGGCGAGATCACCAACATCTCCAAGAAGGTCACCACCAACGACGAGATCGCCCAGGTCGGCACCATCTCCGCCAACGGCGACCGCGAGGTCGGTGAGATGATCGCCAAGGCCATGGACAAGGTCGGCAACGAAGGCGTCATCACGGTGGAAGAGGCCAAGAGCCTCGAGACCGAACTCGACGTCGTCGAGGGCATGCAGTTCGACCGCGGCTACCTGTCGCCGTACTTCATCACCAACGCCGACAAGATGGAGGCCCAGCTCGAGGAGCCGCTCATCCTGCTCCACGAGAAGAAGCTCTCCTCGCTGCAGCCCATGCTGCCGGTGCTGGAAGCCGTCGTGCAGTCCGGTCGTCCGCTGCTGATCATCGCCGAGGACATCGAGGGCGAGGCCCTGGCCACCCTGGTGGTGAACAAGCTCCGCGGCGGCCTGCGCGTCGCGGCGGTGAAGGCTCCGGGCTTCGGCGACCGCCGCAAGGCCATGCTCGAGGACATCGCCATCCTGACGGGCGGCCAGGTCATCTCCGAAGACCTGGGCATCAAGCTCGAGACGGTCACCCTCGACATGCTGGGCCGGGCCAAGAAGGTCACGATCACCAAGGAAGACACCACGATCGTGGACGGCGCCGGCGAGAAGACCGGCATCGAGGCCCGCATCGGCCAGATCAAGAAGCAGATCGAGGACACCACCTCGGACTACGACAAGGAAAAGCTGCAGGAACGCCTGGCCAAGCTGGCCGGCGGCGTTGCGGTCATCCGCGTCGGCGGTTCGACCGAGATCGAGGTGAAGGAGCGCAAGGACCGCGTCGATGACGCCCTGAACGCCACCCGCGCCGCGGTCGAGGAAGGCATCGTCCCGGGCGGCGGCGTCGCCCT
The DNA here is from genome assembly GCA_023432855.1 of Pseudomonadota bacterium. Taxonomy (GTDB): domain Bacteria; phylum Pseudomonadota; class Alphaproteobacteria; order Caulobacterales; family Caulobacteraceae; genus JAEZEZ01. The sequence continues at coordinate 2,047 of JAEZEZ010000131.1, forward strand.
GCTGAAGGCCTCCAAGGTCCTCGAAGGCCTGACCGGCGACAACGACGACCAGAACGCGGGCATCCAGATCGTGCGCCGCGCCCTGCAGGCCCCGATCCGTCAGATCGCCGAGAACGCCGGCGTCGAAGGCTCGATCGTGGTCGGCAAGATCCTGGAGAACACGTCCGCTTCGTTCGGCTTCAACGCCCAGACCGAAGAGTACGTCGACCTCGTCCAGGACGGCGTCATCGACCCCGCCAAGGTGGTCCGCACCGCGCTGCAGGACGCCGCCTCCGTGGCCGGCATCCTGATCACCACGGAAGCGGCCGTCGCCGACGCGCCCAAGAAGAGCACCGGCGGCTCCGCCGGCGCCGGCATGGGCGACATGGGCGGCATGGGCGGGATGGACTTCTAAGTCCGACGCTCAGTCGTACGAGTACGGGAAGGGCGGGTCCGCAAGGGCCCGCCCTTTTCGCATCCCCCCCTCGTCACCCCGGCCTCGTGCCGGGGCCCATGGCGCCGCTGTACATCTCTCGGAAGGGACGCGCTGCGAGGCCGCGGCCGCTCTGCGGTCGCTCCGCGAGCCTTGACACGCCTCATCCCCGGAGCACCCTCGCCGCAAGAGAAGAAGGGAGCACCCTGCCGCGGCCGGCGGCCGGCGGCAGCACAGGGACATGCCTCGCACGCGCATCATGTACATCGAGAACAAGTCCGGCGGCCTGGCGAACGCCGGGCGCATCGGTCGCGTCACCTTCTCGAAGAGCGGTCGCACGCTTCGATATGCTGGACGCGAGTTCCAGAGCCTGGGTGGGCGAGGCTTCAAAGCCAACTACTTCGACATTGAGACCAGGGAGGAGTTCTGGATTTCCGGCCCGCGCCGGGACGGCGCCGACGGCCTCTATGGTCGGTATACCCAGGCCGAAGACGTGGACGAGGATGTCGCTGAAATCTACTGGCGCGACATCCGCCGCTGACCCGATAGCCCTTCTCCCTTGGGAGAAGGGAGGCTCACGCACCGGAGCAGCGAAGCTGCGGAGGTACTTGCGTGAGGGATGAGGGGTGCGCCCTGTCCGGCAATCGCACTACCCCCTCACCCTTGCGCGCGGACCTGCGCTTCGCTCCGGTGCGCGCAAGCCCTCTCCCGGTGGGAGAGGGTTTTTATCGCTCCCACTGGAACACCTCGCCCAGATCCTTGCCGAACACCTCCGCGATGCGGAAGGCGGCTTCCAGGGATGGCGAGTATTTGCCGGCTTCGATGGCGGCGATGGTCTGGCGGGTGACGCCGATCTTCTCGCCCAGTTCGGCCTGGCTCATCTCGCCGGCGAGGAAGCGCAGGGTGCGGATCTGGTTGGTGATGCGGCCGGCCGGCGGCTTGCCGCCCATCAGGCCGCGCTCCGCCGGTAGCCGATGACGCCGGTGAAGCAGCGCACGACCTCGGCGATGACCACGGCGGCGATGGCGTCGTTGACGATATCCCAGCCCTGGCTGACGAACGGCTTGTAGCCGCCGACGTAGAGCGTCAGGCCCATGAGCACGTAGTAGGCCACCTGGCTGGAGCGGCGCTCGATGGCCAGGTCGCGCTCATCGGCCGGCAGGCGCGCCTCGCGGCCCGAGCGCATGCGCAGCACCAGATGGCCCATCCCCAGCAGCAGGCCGTAGCCGATCGCGGTGACCGCATAGGTCGCCATCAGCGGCAGGTTGGGCACCTCGTTCCCCGGCGGCGATATCGCCGTCCAGGCGAAGTACGGTCCGAAGCTGAGCCCCATGGCCAGCAGCGACAGCCATGCGACTTTTTCCCGATAGGCCATGATCCCCTCCAAGGTTCGATATGATTTGCATCGTGTAAAAGAAACATAACATCGTGTCAATCGTGACCAACACGGGGGAGTCGCCGCTTTCGCAGGCCGGGGGCGCTCCGGGCCTTCCGAAAAGAGCCGCACGGGGGCCCCACGACGATTTTTCCACAGCCTGTGGCTTTCACTCCCCGGCGCCCGGGGAGGGACGGCCGCGACCGGAAAACGTCAGGACAATCAACGACGCTGTGCGCACGCCCGGCGCCGGCATGCTTGACTGTTTGCATCCGTGAAGCCGGGTAACGGGCAGTTGCCCATGGCCAAGCTTGGGAGGGCCGGGTGCGCGTGTTACGCGAACCCATGACCCCCACGCCTGTGCTCGATCTTATCCGCCGCGAGACGGCGCCGCTCCATGAGCGGCTCGAGACGCGACTGGACATGCTGAACCGCCTCGCCGACCCCGCCGGCCGCCGCCGCGTCATGTTGCGGTTCTGGGGCCTCTACGCCGGGATCGAGGATCGCCTGGGCGAACTGCTGGGCCGGCTGGAGGGGCTGGACTTCGACCTGCGCCGCAAGACGCCGGTGCTGGAGCGCGACCTGGCCGAGCTGAGCGTGCGCCCCGGCGAAACCGACCGCATGCCTGCGCCGGCGCTGGCCTGTACTTTCGAGGCATTGGGCCTGCAGTACGTGCTCGAGGGCTCGACCCTGGGCGGCCGGGTGATCCGCAAGGACGCCGAGCGACGCGGCCTGTCGATGCAGGGGCTCGCCTTCTTCGACGTTTATGGCTCCGAGACGGGCGTCCGCTGGCGACAGTTCCGCGAGGTGCTCGAACGGGGCGGGGCGCAGGGCGCCGACAGGGCCGCCTCCGGGGCGCGGCGCGGCTTCGAAATGGTCGAGCACTGGCTCATCGACGGGAGGGCCCCGGCATGAGCGGCGCCGTGATCGACATGGTCGGCGATGGCGACGGGCTGGACCTGCGCGCCTGTGATCGCGAGCCGATCCACATTCCCGGCGCGATCCAGCCGCACGGCGCGCTGCTCGGCGTCGACGGCGAGGGCGTGATCCGCGCCGCGTCCGGTCGAACCGGGGACTTCTTCGGCGCGGAGCCGGGCGACCTCCTGGGCAGGCCGCTGACGGACATCTTCCGCGAGCCGCTTCCGGGCGCGGCCGGCTTCGCCGGCACGGTGCGGACCCAGGATGGCCGCGACCTCGACCTGACCCGGCACGCGGCCGGCGAACTGGAACTGCTGGAGTTCGAGCCGCTCGCCCAGGCGCCGCTCACCGGCGTCGCGCTGCTGCAGGCGCTGGAGACCGCCACCAGCGCGCTCGACTCCGCCGACAGCGTCGACGCCCTGTGCGAGCGCGCGGCCGGCGCGTTCCGGCGGCTGACCGGCTTCGACCGGGTGATGATCTATCGCTTCCTCGAAGGCGGCGCCGGCCGGGTGGTGGGCGAGTCCAAGCAGCCGAACCTGCACGCCTTCCTGAACCACCACTTCCCCGCCTCGGACATTCCGCAGCAGGCGCGCGCGCTGTACCTGCGCAACCTGACGCGCATCATTCCGGATTCCGCCTACGAACCGGCCCCCATCCTGGCCCAGGGGATAGAGCCCTCGGCCATCGACCTGTCCGACAGCGTCCTGCGCAGCGTTTCGCCCATCCACCTGGAGTACCTCCAGAACATGGGCGTGGCGGCGTCGGCGTCGGTCTCGATCGTGGTGGACGGCGCCCTTTGGGGCCTGGCGGCCTTGCACAACATGACGCCGCGCCTCCTGCCCAACGAGGCGCGGGCCGTCTGCCGCATGCTGGCGGGCGTGCTGGCCCGGCGGCTCAAGCATTTCGCCGACGTCGAGGCCCACGCCGAACGGACGCGCCTGATGGGCGTGCGCGAGGCCATGCTCGCCGATCTGGCCAGGCGGGGCGACGGCGTCGACGGCCTCGGCGACCACCTGCTGGACCTCATTGACGCCACGGCGGCGGACGGCGTCGCCCTGTGCCTCGGCGACCGCGTGCTCACCGCCGGCTCGACGCCGCCTCCCCGTGCGATCCCGGCGCTCAGGGACTTCGCGCTCGATCAGGCGGGCGAGGGGGTCTGGGCGACGGACCGGCTGGGCGAGGTCCATGAGCCGGCGCTGGCCTGGAGCGAGGCGGCCTCGGGGCTGCTGGTCGCGCCGCTTCCCGGGACGTCCGGCGAACGCTCGGCGCTGATCTGGTTCCGGGCCGAGCAGATCGAAACGGTCCGCTGGGCCGGCGACCCCCACAAGGCCGTGGAGCACACGCCGGGCGCCCGGCTCAACCCGCGCACCTCGTTCGAGGAATGGAAGCAGACGGTCCGCGGGCGCTCCGCCCGCTGGACGCCGATGGAAATCGAGGCGGCGGGACGCCTCGGCCAGGAGATCGGCGACCTTGGGCGCAGCCGCGACCTGCATCGCACGGCCGAGGAACTGGCGGCGCAGGTGGCGCAACGTGACGAGCAGCTTGCCCAGAAGGACTACCTGCTCAAGGAAGTGAACCACCGGATCCAGAACAATCTGCAGCTGGTGGCCAGCTTCCTGTCCCTGCAGAGGCGCGAGACCCAGGACGAGGGGGCCCGAGCCCACCTCGACGAGGCGATGCGGCGGATGCGGGCCGTCGGGCTGGTGCATCGGCGGCTCTACCACTCCGACGTGGTCGAGTCGGTGGACATGGACCGCTACCTGGAAGAGCTGATCGCGGAGCTCAGGACGTCGCTGGGGCCGGAGTGGGGCGACCTGCTCAAGCTCGAGGCGGTCCCCGTGCAGATGGCCACCGACCGCGCCGTGGCGGTCGGGCTGGTGCTGACGGAACTGGTGATCAACGTGGCGAAGTACGCCTACGAAGGGCGGCCGGGGCCTCTGCATGTCGGCCTGACCAGCGCGGGCCGCGAGATGGTCCTGACCGTCAGCGACCAGGGGCGCGGCCGGCCCGAGGGCGGGTCCCGGGAAGGCTTCGGCACCCGCATGATGAAGGCCCTGGTGGCGCAGATCGGCGGCAGCCTGGCCTATGTCGACGCCAACCCCGGCGCCCGTGCGGTGATGACCGCGCCGCTGGTCTAGGCGCCGCCCGTCGCCTTCCAGGCGACATAGGCCGCCACCACCAGGATGAGCCCGGCGAAGAGGCCGCGGCCGAGTTTCGCCCGCTCGCCCAGCGCCCTGGCGATGGGCAGGCCGGCGAGCGTGCCCGCGGCGCCGCCGAGCACCAGCGCCAGCACGAGCCGCCAGTCGACAAGGCCCGACACGGCGTAGTTCGCCGACGTCGCCGCGCCGAAGATCGCGACGCTGAGCAGGGACGAGGCCTGGGCGTGGGCGAGGGTCAGCGCCGCGGCGGCCATCAGGCCGGGGACGATGAGGAAGCCGCCGCCGATGCCGAAGAAGCCCGCGGCGAAACCCGCCGCCAGGCCCATGGGCGCCAGCCTCAGCAGCAGGCGGCGGTCCAGCCGGACCTCCGGATTGCCGGCGCTGCGCTGAGGCCGCAGCATGGATATGGCGATCGCCGCCATGGCCATGGCGAAGAAGAGAAGCAGCCGCTGGCCGTCGACCTGCTTGGCGATCGACGAGCCGATCAGGGATCCGGCGAGGCCGGCGCCCGCGAACACCGCCGCGCAGCGCCACTTCACCCGTCCCGCCCGGGCGTGCCCGGCCAGGCCCGCGAGCGCATTGGCGGCGACGCCGGCCGCAGAGGTGCCGATAGCCTCGTGCGGGTCGCGCACGCCGACCACGTAGAGCAGCAGGGGGGCGGCCAGCACAGAGCCGCCGCCCCCGAACACCGCCAGGAACAGCCCGACCACGGCGCCGCTGAGCATGGCGAGGCCGAAGCTGATCAGCTGCGGATCCATAGCGCTCAGGCCGCCTGCGGCCGGTTCCAGGGCGCAGCCGCCAGCACGCGGGCCATGCCGCAGAAGCCGGTTGCGCCGGCGAACAGCAGCCCGGCGCCCACGAAGCCTGACAGCAGGTGGAAGCCCGGATGGATTGCGAAGCCGAGAACCGCGCCGGCCAGCGCCAGCCCGCCCGCAGCCATCTGGACCTGGCGCTGCAGCTCGAGCGGCGCCTTGCGGTCGATCCGGGTCGGAAGCCCGGCCCTCTTCCAGGCGTCGAGGCCCCCGTCGAGGACGAAGGCTTCGCCGCTGACCCGATCGGCCAGGCGGGCGCAGTTGGCGCCGGTGCGGTTGCCGGTGCGGCACATGAAGACCACGTCCCGGTCCGCACTGATGCCGAGATGGGCGCGCTCGAAGCTGGAGAGGGGCGCGGCGAGCGCGCCGTCCACGTGCTCTCGCGCATACTCGTCCGCCTCGCGGATATCGACGAGGACGGCTTGCCTGCGCTTGAGCCGCTCGGCCAGCTCGCTGGCGGAAATGGGGGTGAGGGCGGCGGTCATGATGGATCAGCCTTTCGAGGAAACGAGGTCAGGGCAGTAGATCTCGGCCAGCACCTTGATGACCTTGAGCGCGCGGTCGTCGGCGTTGCGGTAGTAGATGCTGGCGCCGTCGCGACGGGTCGCCACCAGCCCGTCCTCGCGCAGGAGCGCGAGGTGCTGGGAAAGGGCGGACTGCGACAGGCCGACCATTTCCTGCAGCTGGCCGACCGACATTTCACGCTCGCCGAGCTGGCAGAGGATCAGCAGGCGCTTCTCATTGGCCAGGGCCTTGAGAAGGGCCGACGCTTCGCTCGCGTTGGCCTGAAGGCGTTCCAGGGTGCGGGTTTCGAGATCGAGCATGCGGCGAATATATGAGTGGTTGCTAATTTAGCAAGAGCTAATATATCTGCGACGAACAAGGAGACTGTCTCATGTCTGCTCGACCCTCGCCCCGCGTGCAGGCCTTCTTCGACAAGGCCACGCACACCGTCACCTACCTCGTGTCCGACCCGGCGACCGGCAAGGCTGCGATCATCGATCCAGTGCTCGACTATGACCAGGCGGCGGGCCGGACCTCGACCGCATCCGCCGACGCCGTCCTGGCGGCCGCGTGGAACGCCGATCTCGAGATCGCCTGGATCCTCGAGACCCACGCCCATGCCGACCACCTGACCGCGGCCCACTACCTGCGCGGACAGACGAAGGCGCCGATCGTCATCGGCGGCGACATCGTCAAGGTGCAGAAGGCGTTCGCCCCGATCTTCGAGGCCGGGGACGTCCGCACCGACGGGTCCGCCTTCGACCGGCTGCTCTCCGACGGGGGCTCGATTCCCCTGGGCGAACTCACCATCGAGGTCATGCATACCCCAGGTCACACCCCGGCCTGCGTGAGCTACGTGATCGGCGACGCGGTGTTCGTCGGCGACACCCTGTTCATGCCGGACTTCGGCACCGCCCGCACGGACTTCCCCGGCGGCGACGCACGGACCCTCTACCGGTCGGTCCGCCGCATCCTCGATCTTCCGCCCGAGACGCGCGTGTTCGTGGGGCACGACTACCTGCCCAGGGAAGGCCGCAGCGACTTCGCTTGGGAGACGACCGTTTCGGCCCAGCGTCGCGCCAACATCCACGTCCACGACGGGGTCACGGAGGACGAGTTCGTCGCCATGCGCGAGGCCCGGGATTCCACCCTGGGGCCGCCGGCGCTCATCCTGCCTTCGCTGCAGGTGAACATCCGCGCGGGCGACATGCCGCCGGCCGAGCCTTCCGGAAAGCGCTTCCTCAAGGTGCCGATCAACGCGATCTGATCCAGCTTTGCCGCTGCCGGCGCCGGGTTTATCCTGGCCCCGGGCCTCTGGGTTGATCGCACGGGAGGATCGGCGATGAAGACGTGGCTTGTGGCTTTCTCCGTGCTGGCGCTGGCGGCCGCCGCCCCGGCGACGGCGTTCCAGGCGGAGCGGGACGAGGGTGTCCGGCGCGCCGAACAGTCCCGCGAAGACGGCGTCAGCCCCGGCGGGCGCTGCATCTCGCGCGCCATCGACATCGGCGCCGCCGAGTCCTTCTGCGAGGAACGCCTGCAGTGTTCGGCCAAGGCGCCGCCGGCCAGGGTGCGCTGCAAGGGCGGGTCGGCGCGCTACGTCTGCCAGTGCCGTCCGACCCGCTGACGCCGGCGCGCGGATAGGCAGCAATGGCCCCGGCGCGCGGCAAATTCAGCCGTAGCGGTAGCGCGCCCGAGCGGCCCGCTCGTGGGGGAATCTCAACGGCGACAAGGGGAAGCATGGTTAACGCCGGGTCGGCCCGCGGCTTGCAGCGGGGGTGTCGAATAGGCCCGGCGCAGCAGGCGCTCCAACCTTCGCAGCGTCGCAGCCATGCAACCCGCCGACCTCTTCGCCGTCGCCGCCCCCGCGGCCCAGCCCGCGGCCCGGACCGATCCGCGCCCGGATGACGCCTCCGCCTTTGCACGGGTCCTGGGGAACGCCCTCGACCACACGGGCGACGGTCGCTGCGGCACGAGCACGACGCCCGGCAAGGCGGGAGACGGCCGCGAGCTGCCGCTCGGCGACCGTCCGGTTCGCGGCGCGCGCCCGGCCCTCGCCTGGGCCGCCTTCCTGCAGGACATGCGCAGCGCAGGCCTGCAGGGCGGGCCCCAGGGCGACAAGCTCGGCGCGCTCCAGGGCCTGATCGCCGGCGGCCCGCAGAAGACCGACCTTCTGGGCGCGGGTCCCAAGCCCGCGCCCAACCCGTTCACCGAAGCGCTCGACGCCTTGGGCGCAGCGATCCAGGCCGCGCTTCAGGATCCGGCCGCCAACCCGGCCGCCCCCGGCCAGCTGCCCGCGCCGGTGCAGTCGGCGCTGGACCAGGTCCTCGCCGCGGCCCCGCCTCAACTGGCCGGCCGGGTGCAGGCCTTCGCCGACCGCCTGGCCGAGCGCCTCGGCGCCCTTCTGGTCCCGACCGGGGAGGCCGATACGCCCGCCGCGCCCGCGGGCCCCGCCATCGCCCAGACCGCCACGCCGCCGCCGACGGTCGCCAAGGCCGTGCTCGAGGCCCTGGGCCAGGCCGGACAGGACGCCGCGACCGCTGCGCCCCTGATGCCCGAGCGCGACGACAAGGCCGCCGGCAAGACCCCGGCTGCGGCCGCCGCGCCCGAAACCTCGACCGCTCCCGCCGACGGCTCCGCGC
>JAEZEZ010000023.1 GCA_023432855.1 Pseudomonadota bacterium
GCCGCCGACGGCGCGCTCGACGGTCTCGGCCAGGTCGAGCGTGCGGGTGAAGGGCTCCTCCGCGCGGCGGCGGACCAGCACGTGCGCGATGCGGCGCGCCTGGCGCTCCTCGCCGTACTTCCAGAACAGGCGCGAGAGGTCGTTCTCCTCGGTCTCGTTGACCACGTCGGCGGCGCTTGGCCCCTCCTGGCTCATGCGCATGTCGAGCGGGCCGTCGCGCATGAAGGAGAAGCCGCGATCCGCCTCGTCCACCTGCATGGAGGAGACGCCGATATCCAGGGCGACGCCGTCGACCAGGACCCGGCCGAGCGCGCCCAGGCCCTCGGCCATGTTCGAGAACCGGTCGCGGACCAGGGTGAAGCGCTCGCCGAACTCGCCCTTGGTGCGGAGCGCGTGCGGCTCGACGCCGGGGTCGCGGTCGAAGGCGATGACCTCGGCCCCACGATCGAGAAAGGCGCGGGTGTAGCCGCCCGCGCCGAAGGTGCCGTCCACGATGGTGTCGCCGGCCTTGGGATCGATGGCCGCGACCACCTCGTCCAGCAGGACCGGGATGTGCGCCTGCCCGCTCATCCGCCGGTCTCCGCTCTTGCGGAGCGCTGGCGCGTACGCAATTCGGCGAGGCCGGCGCGGGCGGCGGCGCGCTGCTCGTCGCGCCAGGCCCGGAACTGGTCGCGGTTCCAGATCTGGAAGCGGTCCTTCAGCCCGACGATGGCCACCCAGTCGGTGAGGCCGAATTCCTCGCACAAGCTCTCGGGCAGGGTGATGCGGCCTGCGCTGTCGAAGGCCAGCTGGTTCATGCCGCCGTAGACAACGGTCTCCAGCTGGGTGCGCAGGGGATCGCCGAAATCGAGCTCCTCGATCATGCCGGCGTAACGATCGAACAAGGCTTTGCCGCCACCTTCCAGGCAGTCGGCCTCGATGGAGGGGAAGCAGAAGACGCCGTCGAAGGAGGAGGCCGCGGCGGCGCGGTACTCCTGCGGCACCACAATGCGGCGCTTGGCGTCCAGCTGTTTCTCGAATGTCGAGAGGAACACGCGCCCTCGGACCTTCCGGCCCGCCCCCGCTACTCAAACCGTCAGCATTTGGGTTAACACGGGATGAAATGGGCCGCAATGACACTCAGTGGGATTTTAACCCTAGTGGCGGCGATGTGACGCGCCGAACACTGTAAAACCGCGAACGTTTGCGGAACATCAAGAGTATTCACAGCCTGTGGACAGACTGCGGCCCAGTTTTGTTCAGAATGGTTAACGGCCAAGCTTGCGCCGCCGGCGGGCCGGCGCGCTCGGACAGGCGGAGGAAATGGACGGACCAGACGGCCTGTAAGCCGGGTTTTGTCGAAGGGCCTGAGCCCCGTGACGGTCATTCCTCTGGACCGGCCATTGCTGACCGGTTCTCGCGACCTACCCGGACGCCTCGGAGCGGCGAGCTCCTGCCGGCTTGCGCCGGCGCGGCGTCCCTATTCGGTCTTGCTCCAGGCGGGGCTTGCCGTGCCGTCCCTGTCACCAGGAACGCGGTGGGCTCTTACCCCACCCTTTCACCCTTACCCTCGGCCGAAGCTTCGGGCGGTTTGCTTTCTGTGGCGCTTTCCCTGGGGTCGCCCCCGGCGGGCGTTACCCGCCGCCTTTTCGCCGTGGAGCCCGGACTTTCCTCGCCCCGCCCGAAGGCGAAGCGCGACCGTCCGGCCGTCTGGTCCGGGAGCTATGTGGGGCCAAGGCCGGGCGAAAGCAAACCCTAGATCAGCACGCCCGTGACGGACTCCACCGCGGCCAGCTGGAGCAGGCCCATGAGCCGGGCCCGGGTCTCCCCGTCGGCCACCCCGTCGACCTGCGAGGGCCGCCAGTGGCGCTGGAAGGCAGTGACCACCGTCGCGGTCTCCGCGTCATAGAGGCCCGACGGCAGGGGCTCGTAGCCCAGACGGTGCAGGCCTGCCTGCAGGGCGTAGACGCCGACGCCGTTGTCGCCCTCCTTCAGGGCCGGCCCGGGCGCGGGCGCCGGCTCGAACCAAAGGCCGTGGCCGGCGCCGGCCAGCCGCTTCCACGGAAACAGCTCGCCCGGATCCTGCTTGCGCGCCGGCGCCACGTCGGAATGGCCGAGGATGCGCACGTCGGGAATGTCCCAGCGCCCTCGGATGTCGTCGAGCAGGGCGATCAAGGCCTCGACCTGGGCGTCGGGGAACGGCCGGTAACCGAACTCGTGGCCGGGATTGACGATCTCGATGCCGATGGAGACCGCGTTGATGTCGGTCTCGCCCTTCCAGAAGGACTTGCCCGCGTGCCAGGCGCGGCGCTCCTCGGGCACGAGGCGGAACAGGGCGCCGTCTTCCTCAACCACGTAGTGGGCGCTGACGCGGGCCTCGGGATCGCAGAGGCGCTCAATGGCCGCCTGGCCGGTCTGCATGCCGGTGTAGTGCAGCACCACCATGTCGGGCGGGCCGCGGCGGGCGTCGAAGTTGGGCGAGGGACGTTCTGTGAGGTCGAGGGCCGTCACGGCGTGCTCAGCGCGCGGGCTGGTCCCAGCCGTAGGCGACCCAGGCGTGGCCGACCTTGCGGGCCTCCAGCACCTGGGGGTCGTCCCCTGCCCGCGTGCGCCGGCGCAGGCGCGAGCGCAGCACGATGCCGGTGAGGAAGACGAGCACCGAGCCCACCACCGCCAGCACGGCCACCGCCACGGCGGCGAACAGGGCCAGCACGGCCCCGACCATGACCGCGACCGCGGCGGTCACGACGCCGAAGAAGGCGGCCACGGAGCGGCCGAAGGAGCCGCCGCCCCGGGGGGACGGGAACTCGGACCGAAGCGGGATACGCGTGAATGCGTTCATTACTCACCTCAAGCCCGCCGGCTCTGGCGGACCGTCATTATGTCGACCCCAGTCTGGGCGCCGTCAACTGAAAGCGCCGTGAACGGGATTTTGTGCCCCGTTAAACGACGGCGCCGGCCATTTCCCGTCGCTCGCGCATCGCCTCGTCGAAGGCCTGGTTCACCGCCGCGGCCTTGGCGGTGAAGACCTCGACGAATTCCTCGGGCAGGCCGCGGGCCCGCACCCGGTCCGGATGGGTTTCGGCCAGCAGGGCCTTGCGGGCCGCCCGCAGCGCCTCGTCGGGGGCGTCGTGGTCGACGCCGAGGATGACATAGGGGTCGTCCGAAGCCGCGCCCATGTGCGTGGCCTTCACCCGCCGGTAGGTCAGCGGCGACAGGCCGAACAGCTCGGCCACCCGCTCCAGGTAGTCGAGTTCGCGCCGGGTCACCCGGCCGTCGGACACGGCGATGTGGAACAGGCCGTCGAGCACGTCCTCGAGCAGCTGGGGGCAGGCCTGGTAGCGCTTGGCCAGCCGCCGTGCGTAGCTCTCGTAGCCACGCGTGGTCTGGCGGGCGAGGTCGTAGAGCCGCTGCACGTTGCGTTCGCTGCCGGGCTCGGGCTGGAACACCTCGGAGAAGGTGGCGAACTCGTCGCCGGCGCGGCCCTCGGCCCCGGCCAGCTTGGCGCCCAGCGCGGTCACGGCGGTCGAGAATGCGGGGTCCTCGCCGGGCAGGCCGGGCGGACACTCCGCGCACTCGGCGGCGTCAACGCGCTTCACCGCGCGGCCGGCTATGCGATTCCAGAACCCCATGGCGCGATCTGATAGCAGAATTCCGGCCAAGGCGTGACCGTTCCCGCGGTTGGCGTGCACGGCCACTCCGGGCTATGACTGGACCAAACCCCATAAGGCTCGCCGTGCGCGGGCCCCCGTGTCGAAGGATTACCCCGCATGGCGCTTTCGCTGATGCTGCTCGCCCTCGCCCTCGCCGACGGCCCCCAGGAGACGATGGCCGCCGGAGAGCCGGTGACCGACCCGGCCGCCGCGACGGCGGTGGTCTCGCAGTCGGACTTCCTGCCCCAGGGCGCGCCCGCCGACGACTACCAGTTCACCGCCTGGTGCCACGGCGTGCTCAGCGGCCATATGGCGCTGGCCGAACGCATCCAGCCGGTCATGCCGCTGGACGAGGTGCAGCAGAAGATCGGCAAGGCCTACCTGCGCGGCTACGAGGAAGCGCTCGGCGTCGCCGATGCCTCGAAGTCGCCCGCGGACCGCGCCGAGGCCAACCGCACGCGCGAAGCGGCCCGGGCCAACTGGGACAAGGCGATGCGGGCCGAGATGCAGCTGGCGGCCGACACCTACCTGGCCTGGCAGCTGCCCGGCCGCTGCGAACACGCCGCCAAGCGCATCTCCGGCCGCGACGACCTCTTCCGCATGGAGCCCGGGGTGGGCGACAGCGAAGCCATGGGCCGCGCCGACGTGGGCGCCCCGGTGGCGAGCGGCTCGGCCTTCGCCGAGGCCGCGCCGGCCGCCGAAGTCCCGGCCGAGACTCCCCCGGCCATGGACGTGCCCGCTTCGGAGTATTTCGAACCGGTCGTACTGGCCGACCTGCCGGAGGTCGATCTCGTCCCCCGCCTGCCGGAGGCGGACGTGGCGGACGAGGCGGCCCTGATCGAGGCGGGCGCCGCCGAGGTCGCCGCCGCCCCGGCTGCGATCCCCGTCGCCGCGCCGGCAGCCCCTGCCCCCGCTCCCGCGCCTGCCCCCGCGGCTGAACAACCGGCTCCGGTCGAGCAGGCGGCGACGGCGCGAGACGACGGCGCCGCCGAGGGCGTGCGCATGCCGCGCAGCGGCCGGCTGCTGCCCTGGGGCAAGCGCAAGTAGGCCTTAGGCCGCGTCCCTCGCGGTCGGGTCGTAGTCGAGGATGGGCGCGAGCCACCGCTCGGCCGTCTGCATCGTCCAGCCCTTGCGCGCGGCGTAGTCGGCGACCTGGTCGCGGGCAATGCGCCCGACTCCGAAGTAGTGAGCCTGCGGATGGCTGAAATAGAGGCCTGACACCGAGGCCGGGGGCGTCATGGCGAAGCTCTCGGTCAGGGCGATGCCGGCATTGGCCTCGGCGTCGAGCAGGCGGAACAGGGTAGTCTTCTCGGTGTGGTCCGGCTGGGCCGGATAGCCCGGCGCAGGCCGGATGCCCCGGTAGCGCTCGGCGATCAGGTCCTCGACGCTGGTCGCCTCGTCCGGCGCGAAGCCCCACAGTTCGGTGCGCACGCGCTTGTGCAGGGTCTCGGCGAAGGCCTCGGCCAGGCGATCCGCCAGCGAGGTGGCGAGGATGGCCGAATAGTCGTCGCCTGCCTCCTTGAACCGCCGCGCGGCCTCCAGTTCGCCGTGTCCCGCCGTCACCGCGAAGCCGCCGATCCAGTCGGGCGCGCCGCCCACCGGGGCGACGAAGTCCGCAAGCGCGGTATTGGGCTTGTCGCCGCCCTTGGCCATCTGCTGACGCAGGGTGTGCAGCCGCGCCAGCTCCTGGCCGCGGGTCTCGTCCGCATAAAGGACGATGTCGTCGCCGTCCGCCTGGGCGGGCCAGAAGCCGACCACGCCGCGCGCGGTGAACCAGCCCTCGGCGATGATCCGCTTCAGCATGGCCCGGGCGTCGGCGAACAGGCCGCGGGCCGCCTCGCCCACAAGATCGTCCTCCAGGATCGCCGGGTATTTTCCCGTCAGCTCCCAGCTGGCGAAGAAGGGCGTCCAGTCGATGTTGGCGGCGATCTCGTTCAGGTCGTAGGGCCCGAAGGCCCGCACGCCGGTGAAGGACGGCTTCGGCGGCGCATAGCCCGACCAGTCGATGGCGAAGCGGTTGGCCCTGGCCTCCTCGAGGCTGGCGCGCGGCTTCGAGGGGCCTCGCGCATAGCTCTCGCGCACCCGCACATATTCCGACCGGGTCTGGGCGACGAAGGCGTCGCGCTCCGTGGGGCTGAGCAGGTTGGAGACCACGCCCACGGCGCGGCTGGCGTCGGTGACGTAGGTGGTCGGGCCCCCGCGATAGGCGGGCTCCACGCGCACGGCGGTATGGGTGCGGCTGGTAGTGGCGCCGCCGATCAGCAGCGGCAGGTTCATGCCCCGCCGCTCCATTTCCTGGGCGACGAAGACCATCTCGTCGAGCGAGGGCGTGATCAGGCCCGACAGCCCGACGATGTCCGCCTTGTGCTCGACGGCCGCGTCCAGGATGCGGTCGGCCGGGACCATGACGCCGAGGTCGATGACCTCGTAGTTGTTACACTGCAGCACGACGCCGACGATGTTCTTGCCGATGTCGTGCACGTCGCCCTTCACCGTCGCCATGACGATGCGGCCGTTGCTGCGCCGCGGCTGGCCGGCCTTCTCCGCCTCCATGAAGGGCGTCAGGTGGGCGACCGCCTGTTTCATCACGCGGGCGGACTTCACCACCTGGGGCAGGAACATCTTCCCCGAACCAAACAGGTCGCCGACGACGTTCATGCCGTCCATCAGCGGGCCTTCGATGACGTGCAGGGGCCGCTCGACCTGGAGCCGAGCCTCCTCGGTGTCCTGCACCACATAGTCGCCGATCCCGTGGACCAGGGCGTGGATCAGCCGCTCGCGCACCGGCTTCTCGCGCCAGCTCATGTCGGCGGTCTGGACCTGGCCCTTCTCGCCCTTGTAGCGCGGCGCGATTTCGACCAGCCGTTCGGTTGGGCTGACGCCCGAGGCCGGTTTGCGGTTCAGGATCACGTCCTCGACCGCCTCGCGCAGTTCCGGATCGATGTCGTCGTAGACCGGCAGGTCTCCGGCGTTGACGATGCCCATGTCCAGGCCGGCGTTGATGGCGTGGTAGAGGAACACCGAGTGGATGGCCCGGCGCACCGGCTCGTTGCCGCGGAAGCTGAAGCTGACGTTCGACACCCCGCCCGAGACCCGCGCGTAGGGCAGCATCTGCTTGATGCGCCGCGTCGCTTCGATGAAGTCGACGGCGTAGTTGTCGTGCTCGGGAATGCCCGTGGCGACCGCGAAGATGTTCGGGTCGAAGATGATGTCCTCGGGCGGGAAGCCGACTTCCCCGGTCAGCAGGCGGTAGGCCCGCTCGCAGATCTCCACCTTGCGGGTCGCCGTGTCCGCCTGGCCTTGCTCGTCGAAGGCCATGACCACGACCGCCGCGCCATAGCGCAGGCACTGCCGGGCCTGGTCGAGGAAGGGTCCCTCGCCTTCCTTCAGGCTGATCGAATTGACGATGGCCTTGCCCTGCACGCACTGCAGACCGGCCTCGATCACCTCCCATTTGGAGCTGTCGATCATGATCGGCACGCGGGCGATGTCGGGCTCCGCGGCCACCAGGTTCAGGAAGGTGACCATGGCCTGCTTCGAATCGAGCAGGCCCTCGTCCATGTTCACGTCGATGACCTGGGCGCCGGCCTCCACCTGCTGGCGCGCCACGGACAGGGCGGCGGCGTAGTCCCCGGCCTCGATGAGCTTGCGGAATTTGGCCGAGCCAGTGACGTTGGTCCGCTCGCCGACGTTGACGAAGAGAGGCCTCACGAGGCCAGCTCGAACGGCTCGAGCCCGGACAGGCGCATGGCGCGCGGTCGCTCGGGAATGGCGCGGGGCGGAAGTCCCGCCGCCGCCTCGGCGATGAGGCGCACGTGCTCGGGCGTGGTGCCGCAGCAGCCGCCCAGGATGTTGACCAGGCCGGAGCGCGCCCACTCGCCCAGCATGGCGCTGGTCTGTTCCGGCGTTTCGTCATAGCCGCCCATGGCGTTGGGCAGGCCGGCGTTGGGATAGGCGGCGACCAGGGTGTCGGCGACCCGTGAAAGCTCGGCGATGTAGGGTCGCATGATGTCGGCGCCGAGCGCGCAGTTCAGGCCCACGGCGAAGGGTCTGGCGTGCCTCACCGAGTTCCAGAACGCCTCGACCGTCTGGCCCGACAGGGTCCGGCCGGACCGGTCGGTCACCGTGCCGGAAATCCAGATCGGCAGCGGCTCCAGCCCCTCGTCCTTGAGGTCGAGGATGGCCTTGATCGCCGCCTTGCAGTTCAGGGTGTCGAAGATGGTCTCGATCAGGAACAGGTCGACGCCGCCGGCGTGCAGCGCCTTCGCCTGCTGCGAATAGCTGGCGTAGACCTCGTCCCAGGTGACGCCGCGCGCGCCGGGATCGTTCACGTCGGGGCTGATAGACAGGGTCTTGTTCAGCGGCCCGATGGCGCCGGCCACGAACCGGGGCCTGTCCGGCGTCTTCGCCGTCCAGCGGTCGGCGCTCTCGCGCGCCAGCCGGGCGGCTTCGTAGTTGATGTCCCACACCGCGTCCTGGAGTGCGTAGTCGGCCTGGGCGATGGCCGTGGCGGTGAAGGTGTTGGTTTCGCCGATGTCCGCGCCGACGGCGTAGTAGGCGTCGTGCACCTCGGTCACGAGGTCCGGGCGGGTCAGGGCCAGGACGTCGTAGTCGCCCTTCAGCGGATGGTCGTGCGCGGCGAAGCGCCGGCCGCGGAAGTCGTCCTCGGTCAGGCCCTTCGACTGCAGGTACACGCCCCACGAGCCGTCGAGGATCAGGATGCGCTGGCGCGCGGCCGCCTTCAGGGCGGCGATGCGATCCGTCCGGGTCATGCGCAGCCCTGCCCCGCGTGTTCACGCAGGCCCAGCACGCGGCAGATGGCGTAGACGAGGTCGGCCCGATTCAGCGTGTAGAAGTGGAAGTCGGAGAAGCCTTCCTCCTCGAGCCGCGCGCACATCTCCGCGGCCACGGCGCCGGCGATCAGCCGCCGGGTGTCCGGATCGTCGTCCAGTCCCTCGAACAGGTTGCACAGCCAGTCCGGCACCGCCGTGCAACAGGTCTGGGCCATGCGCTTCAGGCCCGCGAAGTTGGTCACCGGCATGATCCCCGGCACGATCGGAATGGTCACGCCCGCCGCCCGGGCCTTGTCGACGAAGGCCAGGAAGGCGTCGATGTCGAAGAAGAACTGCGAGATGGCGCGGGTCGCGCCCGCATCGACCTTGGCCTTGAGGATCTCGATGTCGTGGTCGAGCGACGGGCTTTCGGGATGCTTCTCCGGATAGACCCCGACGCTGATCTCGAACGGGTGGCGACGGGCGGCCGCGGCGGCCAGTTCGGTGGCGTTGGCGTAGCCGTCGGCCTGGGGGACGTAGGCGCCGCCGAGCCCGCCCGGCGGATCGCCGCGCAGGGCGACCAGGTGGCGCACGCCGGCTTCCCAGTAGTCGTCGAGAATGGCGTCGATTTCGTCGCGCGAGGCTTCCACGCAGGTCAGGTGGGCGGCCGGGCTGAGCCCGGTCTCCGCCAGGATGCGCAGGATGGTCCGGTGGGTCCGCTCACGCGTCGAGCCGCCGGCGCCGTAGGTCACCGATACGAAGGACGGGTTGAGCGGCTCCAGCCGCCGGATCGAGGACCACAGGGTCTGTTCGGCGGCCTCGGTCTTGGGCGGGAAGAACTCGAAGGAGACGTTGATCGGGCGCTCCGACCGCCCGCCTGCGCGCGCCACCGGCCCGAGCGGCGACAGCAGCATGGCGCGGGCTTGGGACAGGGTCATGCCGCGTCCTTCCGGGCGTCGCGCTGGCTGTCCGGGCGGCGCTCCCCGGTCCAGATCTTGACGGTCAGCCCCTCCTTGTCCGGCGGCAGGGTGACCGGCGGCGCGGCGTCGAGCCCGGCCTCGCCCAGCCAGCGCGCCATCTCCTCGTCGGAGAAGCCCAGGCGGCGGTGCTGGTGCTCGGCGCGCAGGAACTCCAGTCCGTGCGGGGCGAAGTCGACGATCAGCAGGCGGCCGCCGGGCCTCACCAGGCGCGCAGCCTCTTCCACGGCGGCCGGGGGATCGGAGAGGTAGTGCAGCACCTGGTGCACCACCACCAGGTCCGCGGAATGGGACGGCAGGCGGGTGGCGAAGATGTCGCCGTGGCGCAGTTCGACCTTTTCCAGCCCCGCGCGCGAGACGTTGGAACGGGCGATGTTCAGCATCTGCTGGCTGAGGTCCAGGCCGATGGACATCTTCGCCCGCCGGCCCAGCAGGGTCAGCATCCGGCCCGAGCCGGTGCCGAGGTCGACCACCCGCTCGAAGGGGCCCGGCCCCGCCGCGCGCTCCACCGCGGCTTCGACGCTGGTCTCGGAGACATAGAGCGAGCGCAGCTCGTCCCAGCGCGGGGCGATGCGCTCGAAATACTGGGCGGCGTGGGTTTCGCGTTCGTCGCGCACCGCCTGCAGCCGCTGGAAGTCGCGGTCCGCCTCGCGCGGCTCGCCCAGCATGTCGAGCACCGTGTCGGCCAGCTTGCGGCGCGGGCCCTCGGCCGGCAGGCGGTAGAAGACCCAGGCGCCGTCGGGGAACCGCTCGATCAGCCCCGCCTCGCTCATCAGCTTCAGGTGGCGCGACACCCGCGGCTGGCTCTGGTCGAGGATGCGGCCGAGCTCCATGACCGAGAGCTCCTCCAGCGCCAGTAGCGCAAGGATGCGCAGGCGGGTCGGCTCGCCCGCCGCGCGCAGCACATCCACGGCCTCGTCAGCACTGAGGTTCATGGGTCATATAAAGATATCTTTATATCCTTATCGCAAGCCCTTCGTTGACACGCCGGCGCGCAAGGCCATCATTTCCCCGGCTGTTCAGGAGGGGTTCCATGACGCGCATCAGGACCGCGGTGATCGCGGCGGCCGCCCTGGCCGCAATGGCGGCGCCGTCCGAAGCGGCCGATCCGAAGGTCATCCCGGTGCACGGCGACAAGGGCGTGCTGCTGGTGCTGACGCCGAGCTACCTGCCCGACGGCAAGGTGGAGGACGACATCCGCCTGGTGAACCGGACCAACGAGAACTACTGCTTCCGCTTCGAGGTCTATGACGACCACTGGATCGCGGTGCCGCGCAAGGTTTCCATCGTCACCGCGCCGCCCCGCAGCGCCTATCGCGTGACCAAGGTCCGCATCTACGCGGCCGGCTCCAAGTACCGCTACAAGTTCAAGGGCGTGTACCTGAAGGACGCCGGGATCGAGGGCCTGGACTGCCGCAAGGCGTTCCCGCCCGACGCGGAGTACTAGGCGAGCCGCCGCGACAGGCGGTCGGCGATGACCAGGCCCGGCCCGATGGTGGCCAGCATCAGCACATAGGCGAGGTCGGTTGAGATCGAGCGCACCGCGCCGGTCAGGCTGAGCGCCACAAGGCCCAGCAGAAGGCCGGCGAAGGCGACGGACTGGGCCATGAAGGCTACGCGCGCCCCGCCGTGCAGCGACGCGAACAGCAGCAACAGGCCGCAGACCCCCTCGACCAGGGCCATGGAGATGAGCCTGGGCTCGTCCAGCCACGGGGTCGGGAGGCCGAAATGCAGGGCCGAGGCGAGGATGAAGACCACCGCCTGGACGCCCAGCAGGGTGTGAAGCACCGCGCGCATGACCGCGTCATCGCCGCCGGACGCGCCCGGCGCAAGCGGATGCGCCTAGCTGGCGACCGGAGACTTCAGCGGTTCGCCCGCGAAGAAGGCGGCGAGGTTGCCCATCAGCAGGGCCAGCATCCCCTGCACGGCCTCGTTGGTGGCCCCGCCGGTGTGGGGCGTCAGCACGGTGTTCGGCACGTCCGCCCAGCGGGCGGCCGGGGTCGGCTCCTCGACGAAGACGTCGAGCGCGGCGCCGCCGAGCCGGCCGTCGCGCAGGGCCGCGATGGCGGCGTCCTCGTCGACGATCTGGCCACGCGCGACGTTGACCAGCAGCCCCTGCGGGCCGAGCGCGTCGATCACCTCGCGCGAGATCAGGCCGCGGTTCTCCTCGTCGGCGCGGCAGGCGACGGCGAGCACGTCGCTGTCGCGGGCGAGCGCCAGCAGGCTTTCGGCCCGCGGCCAGGCCGCGTCGGGCTTGGGGTTCGGCCCCCACCAGGCGACGCGCATGCGGCAGGACTCGGCCCGGCGGGCCAGCGCCTGGCCGATCAGCCCCAGGCCCACGATCCCCAGCTTCTGGCCGTTCAGCGAGCGGGTGATGGTCTTGGCGTCGACGGTCCATTCGCCCGCGCGCACCGCCCGGTCGCCGGAGACGATCTGGCGCTGGAAGCCGAGGATGAGGCCGAGCGCGTGGTCGGCCACGTCCTCGTGGTTGACGCCGGGCGCGTGGGTGACCTGCAGGCCCCGGCCGCGGGCCCAGTCCACATCGATGCCGTCGTAGCCCGAGGTGAAGCAGGCGATCAGGCCGAGGTTGGGCAGGCTCTCGATCAGCGCCTTGTCCAGCGCGAACTCGCCGGCCACGACCAGGGCGCGGATGGCGTGGGCGGCCTCGACCGGCGGGCCCTCCCAGAAGCGGTGGACGGTGTAGGCGCTCTCCAGGAAGGCCGTCAGCGGCGCCAGGTGGCGCTGCATGATCAGGACCGCGGGCTTGTCGCTCATGGCGACGGGCTTACCCCGCCCGCGTGCGGCGTCAAGCGCCCCGCTCGCCGAAGGCCGCGATCAGCCGCCGGAGCTCGGCCTCGTTCACCAGGGAGGCGGCCTCGGCGGGGGCGAACCAGCGGCGGGTGCGCTCGTGGGCTTCCTTCCAGTGGGCGTGCTCGGCGGTGACCTTCAGGGGGAAGACGGTGACCTGCACCGGGCGGTCCCTGCCGCTCTTCAGCCGCTTCAGATAGCCGAAGCCCCCCAGCGGCTCGGGCGAGACCTCGCCCTCGACCCCGGCTTCCTCCAGGGCCTCCTGGGCGGCGGCCTCGTGCGGGGCGCGGTCCTTCATCGGCCAGCCCTTGGGCGCCACCCAGCGGCCGGTGCCGCGCGAGGTGATCAGCAGCACCTCGAGCCCCTGCGGCCCCTGGCGGTAAGGCAGGGCGGCGTACTGCACCTTGCGATCGCGCCGCTTCGTCACCCCGCCAGCGTGCTCCACAGCCAGTAGAAGCCCGCGCCGACCAGGGCCGCCATGGGGATGGTGATGAACCAGGCGAAGACGATCGACTGGGCCACGCCCCAGCGCACCGAGGAGACCCGGCGCGCCGAGCCCACGCCGATGATGGCGCCGGTGATGGTGTGGGTGGTCGAGACCGGGATGCCCAGCCCCGTGGCCATGAACAGGGTTATGGCCCCGCCGGTCTCGGCGCAGAAGCCCTGCATCGGGGTGAGCTTGGTGATCTTGGAGCCCATGGTCTTCACGATCCGCCAGCCTCCGGCGAGGGTGCCCAGGCCCATCGCCGCCTGACAGCTGATGACCACCCAGAAGGGCACGGTGAACTCGCCGGTGGAGCCGCCGTAGGCGTAGAGCAGGGCGGCGATGATGCCCATGGTCTTCTGGGCGTCGTTGCCGCCGTGGCCGAGCGAATAGAGCGAGGCGGAGACGAACTGCAGCTTGCGGAAGACGCTGTCGGCGAAGCTCGGCCTCGACTTCACGAACAGCCACGAGACGATCAGCACCAGCACCAGGGCCAGCGAGAAGCCCACCGCCGGCGACAGGAAGATGGCGAAGCCGGTCTTCAGCACGCCCTGGATGACCACCGCCCCGAAGCCGGCCTTGGCGATGCCCGCCCCCAGGAGGCCGCCGACCAGGGCGTGGGAGCTGGAGGACGGGATGCCGCCCAGCCAGGTGGCGATGTTCCAGAATATGGCTCCGCCCAGCGCCCCGAAGATGACGGCGTTGTCGATGGTGGTCGGGTCGATGATGCCCGAGCCCACGGTCTTGGCCACGTGCAGGCCGAAGAACAGGAAGGCGATGAAGTTGAAGAAGGCGGCCCAGACCACGGCCCACCTCGCCGGCAGGACGCGCGTCGAGACCACCGTGGCGATGGAGTTGGCCGCGTCGTGCAGGCCGTTCAGGAAGTCGAAGAAGAGCGCCACCCCGATCAGGAAGATCAGGATGAGGCTCATGCCGCCGATGTCCATGCGCGGCCGCCCTTAGAGA